>JBBAOY010000035.1:17654-26339 GCA_040401095.1 Limnohabitans sp. | reverse complement strand
CATTTATGTGGATGGCGGCTGGCTCTCTGTTTTATAAACGGAATTAATCCAGCGTAATCTTGGCGTATTGCGCTACCTTTTTCCATTGCGCATAGTCAGCCTGCATAAATTGCGTCATCGCCTGTGCGTTGAGCCAAGAGGGTTCGGCCCCCACTTTGACCATGCTGGCTTTGGTATCCGCTTGTTGCGCCACATTTTGTAGGGCTTGCTCTAATCGCGCTTGCACATTCGCAGGCAGACCTGTTGGCGCAGCTAGGCCAAACCAAGCGCTGACTTGATACCCTTTGAGTCCAGCCTCTTCCATAGTGGGCACTTGGGGTAATGCATTGCTACGTTGTTGCGTGGTCACTGCAAGCGCTCGCAGTTTGCCACTTTGAATGAGACCTAGCGCAGAGGGTAGGTTGTCAAACATTAAATTGACTTCGCCTGCAATGACTCCGGTGAGACCAGCTGCAGCTCCGCGATAAGGTATGTGCGTAATAAAAATGTTTGCCGTGCTTTTGTAGAGTTCTGCACTCAAATGCAATGAAGTTCCTTGGCCGTTAGATGCATAGTTCAGATGTCCGGGTTGACTTTTGGCTTTAGCCGTTAACTCTGCTAATGATTGAATGCCTGAATCAGGCGATACAACCAATACATTGGGGACCCTACCCAATAGGCCAATTGGGGAGAGACTCTCAGGTTTATAGGGCAGCTTGGAATACAAAGCAGGGCTGATGGTCAGCGGAGGCGAGGCCATGAGCAAGGTGTAACCATCTGGCGTAGCCTTCGCAACATCAGAAGCCCCAATGTTGCCACCAGCGCCGGGTTTGTTTTCTATAACAATGGGCTGACCTAGTTCTTGCGATAACTTGTTGCTGACAAGCCTCGCCATGTTGTCGATCAGACCACCAGGAGGAAACGGAACTACCAGCTTGATAGGACGCGTAGGCCATGATTGCGCAGATACTGAAAGTGTGGTGACTAAGGCGCAAATAAGTACGGAAAGGTGTTTCAACATCATTTCTTTCTAGAGCATAAAATTAAGAAAACTAATTGAACAAAATTGACTACAAATCACTTATCGCTCTGGGTTCGTCAATATAGACTCATCATCTTATTCGAATTGCGTGGCTTTAAGCGCTTCAGCAAAATGCGCTTAGCCGCCTTGATCGTTGCTTGTATTCCATCGGTTTATGCTTTGATCTACCTCTCAAGCATTTGGGACCCAAGGTCTCAATCTGTAGCGCTTCCAGTTGGTCTGGTTAATTTGGACGATGGCGTCAATTACAGAGACAGTACATTCAATATTGGTTTCAACCTAGTTGACCAACTTAAATCCCAACGTGCATTTGGGTATGTTGATATTGCGAGCGAAGAGCAAGCCAAAGCTTTGGTGAAAAAAGGGGATTTGGCGTTTGCGGTCATCATTCCCAAAGACTTCAGTGCCAATGCAGTCCCAGGATTAGAGTCTGGCATTGGTAAATTAGTCGTCTATACATCTGCTGGTAATAACTACGAAAGCTCTATCTTGGCAACCCAGTTCGCAAAAGAACTAGGTGAGGACGTGAACAGAGCGCTCAACGAACAAAGATGGGCCCTAGTAATTTCTGGCAGTGCAGGTTCTCAGCAAAATGTGGAGCGATTGAGAGAAGCTTTTGACCAATTGCGAGCTGGCGCAAAAGAATTAGCAAGTGGCAGCACTTTGGCTGCTGCTGGAAGTGCCAATGTACAAAAGGGCGCTACTCGACTTCAAGACGGTGTTATCAAACTTGCTGATGGCACGAGCCAATTAGGTAACGGAGTTCGTTCTATTGAGGCTGGATTGCCTCCTGTTGAAAGCGTTCGAGGTCTTCGCATTGGCGCTGAAGCGCTTTCTGCAGGGCATGTGGAATTAGAAAAAGGCCTGCAAGATTTGCACAATGGTAGCCAGCGCATAGTCAAAAGCGCATTCGCTTTTAAAAATGAAGCATCCTCTAGTGTCTTCTTTCCCAGCAGCGCCTCTGAAGGTTTGGATAAATTTGTAGTCAGTGTTGGCCAGTTAGATGACGGTATTGCGCAAGCACAGCAGGGGCAAGAAAAGCTAAGCCAAGGTGCTGCTACTTTAAGCACCAAAGTTCGTGAACTCGCTTTTGGCGTCCGTGATTTGCGTGCGAATCTTAAAACTATGACGGCCAAGCTACCGGAAGAGAGTCAGATGGAGCAGTTGCGCAATGGCTCTGCCGAACTCGGGAAAACCACAGGACAGTTACATGTGGGCCTGCAGCGCATCAAAGAAGGTGCGAACTATTTGTACAGTGGAATCGACTTAATCTCCAATGAACTGCCAAGTAACTCTGCCTCTATCGAAGGAAGTGCTGAAGGGCTTGCACATTCAGTGACTCCGAAAGTAGAAATCGTCGCACCAGTTGACAACTATGGCAGTGGTTTTGCGCCCAATATTATTTCGATCGCCCTTTGGTTAGGAGCCGGTATTGCAGTATTTCTGATTCGTTTGCGTGAGTTACCAGATTACGCTAGAAATTTTTCTCTGTGGTCCCAATGTTTTGGCAAGGCAACTATTCCTGCGGGTGTTGCTATGGCGCAAGCACTGTTAATTTTGCTAATCATTTGGTTTGTCATGGGTATCACGATCAAACACCCATTTTTATTGGCTTGTATGTTGGTGATCGCTTCATTCACTTTTTTAGGTATTGTTTTTTTCCTGATCAAGACATTGGGCGACGTAGGAAAAATATTGGCAATGCTCTTGCTGGCTTTTCAGGTGTCTGCTTCTGGTGGCGTGATGCCTGTTGAACTCAGTGGCAGTTTGTATGCCCAAATTAGTCCGTTTTTACCAATGACTTGGGTCATCATGGGAATTAAGGCCTGTATGTTTGACGCGTTTGATGGAAACTGGATGAACCCCATGCTCTTAACAATTTTGTGGGGCGTGGCCTTTTATTTAGCGAGTTGTTTTTTAGGCCACTGGAACTTTGTCAGCCGTCACCATATTGGCAAGACTGTAGATATCTAAGTAGATACTTCGCTAGAGCACGCGGCCGGTCCTCGCCACAGACCAAGCAGCAGCTACAAGTACCAGTCCCATTCCCAGCGTAAGCAAAATAGCAGTGACTTCTGCCAGTTGGTGTTTTTGCATCACGATGCGCATTCCCATTGACTGGTAAATTTTTTGAATCTCTGTGGGCGAGGCCGCCCTGAAATATTCGCCATGCGTGATCTCTGCAATACGCTTCAATGGCGCTTCGTCGAGCTTGACACGAACCGACACACCATGCGCATGTAGCACTGTCCCTTCTGGTGTACCAAACCCAATCGTGAATATCCTTACCCCTAAATCTGCCGCAACCCTCGCCATTTGTATTGTGTCTGGCCCCATATTGCTTTGACCATCAGACATCAAAACAATGACAGCAGATGTATTGCTAGCAGGTTCAAGTTTGACTTTGGGCGTACCAGCAGGATTAGCTTTTGCGTTGTTAGGGTTACTTGCAGCACGCGCGGCTTCTTCAGGGTTGATTAACTTATCGATATCGAGGCCAGCATTAGGCAGCATGCTGGCTAACGCAATGACGATGCCAGAGCCAAGGGCAGAACCGCGTTGAAGCGGTAGGTTATCGATGGCGCGTTTAAGGTCTTCGCGTTTGTCGGTGGGCGCTTGAACCAAGGCTGCTGTGCCAGCAACGCTCACCACCCCTAATTTCACAAATGCAGGCTGTTCTTGGACGATGGCTTTTGCTGCTGCCTGAGCCAACTCAATACGACTTGGCTGCACATCATTGGCGCGCATACTGCCCGAGCTATCAATGGCCAGCATGACGGTTTCTAAGCGTGAGGGCAATAGCAATATGGCGCGAGGACGCGTCATGGCCAGCAACAAAACGATGAGGCCAAGCAGCATGAAAAATGCAGGCCAATGGTTACGACCGCGTAAAGCTATGTAACTGCCCACCACGATAGGAACAAGTGCTAAACCCCACAGCATAAATGGCCACATCATCGAAACGGAATGGAGAGATGGCATTGTGGTGCTCGGGTTAAGCTGCTTTGCGGTGTGCAATACCAGAATGCAAACGCTTTTTACGCTTCAACATAAATTCGAGCAAAGCCTGCCCTAAATCTGCATCGGTTTGTAAGGTGAGGCAATCAATATGCGCTTTTTCAAATATTTTTTGCAGTGCAAGTTCGCGCTCTTTCGCAAGTTGCGCATAGCGCTCTCGAAGACCTTTGTGATTGGCATCCATCAAGATTTGCTCGCCAGTTTCTGCGTCTTGCACCGTAAAAAGCCCCAGAGCGGGCAATTGCATTTCCCAAGGATCTTGCAAACGAATAGCGATCACCTCATGGCGATGCGCTAACGATCCAAGGGCTTTATCCCAGCCTGAATCAGATATGAAGTCTGACACTACAAACACGGTAGAGCGTTTCTTGCAATAGGCTTGTGCTTGTAAAAGCATATGCCGCAAGTCTGTCATTTGCGACAGGCTAGGTGTTTCGCATTGATGTATTACTTGCATCAATTGCAATACATGGGTTTTGCCAGTGCGAGCGGGCAGAATGTGTTCAGCTTTTTGTCTACTTCCTGAAAACAACATGGCACCCACAGGGTTGCCGCGTCGGGTCAATATTCTTGCTAAAACAGCCACACACGCGACAGCCATGCTGCGCTTGGATACGGACTGGGACCCAAAACCCACAGATCCAGACAAATCAAGCACGAAGCACGCTGTCATTTCACGGTCTTCTTGGTGTTGACGCACATAAGGGGTCTGCATGCGGGCGGTGACGTTCCAGTCGATATGTCTGACATCGTCATGCGGTTGGTATTCACGTAAGTCGGCTAATTCAACACCAGAGCCACGAAACAGTGTGCGGTAGTCACCTTGCAGTTGCCCATCAAGCCGCCTGATGACGCGCCAAGACAGTTGCGTCAGCAACTGCTCAAGCGCAATGGCGGTTGGTTTGGCTGAACCTGAAGAAGATGGTTCTGCGTCAGCCGAAGATTTACGACGACGCAGAAATTTGAACATGGGTTTCCAAGGGTTTGTCGGGCGCGGGCACCGCTTGCAATATCTGTTGAATCACTTGATCCGGTGTTAATCCATCTGACATGGCTTCGAACGATAAAACAAGGCGATGGCGCAATACGTCGGGCACGAGATCAATGACGTCTTGTGGCAGTGCGTATGCACGCCCACGTAACAAGGCAAGTGCACGTGCACCTTCTATGAGGCCAATCGTTGCGCGAGGGCTTGCACCGAAAGTGATGTGTCGCTCTAAATCAGGCAACCCATAACGTGCGGGGTTGCGCGTAGCGGAGACCAATCGCACAGCAAAGTGCATCAAAGCTGGATCTACATAGCCTTTGCGACACTGCGCTTGTAGATGCATCAATTGCTCAGTGGTAGCCACAGCGTTTACACCTTGCGATGGCCCTGTGACGCGCTGCACAATGACATATTCTTCTTCCTCAGAAGGGTAGCCCACCAGTACTTTCATCATGAAGCGATCCACCTGAGCTTCAGGCAGGGGGTAGGTGCCTTCTGTCTCTATGGGGTTTTGTGTCGCCATCACCACAAATGGTTTGGGCACGAGGTGACTTTCACCTGCAATCGTCACTTGGCGTTCTTGCATGACTTCGAGTAAGGCGCTTTGCACTTTGGCCGGCGCGCGGTTGATTTCGTCTGCCAGCAATAAATTAGCAAATACGGGTCCAAGCAAAGTTGTGAAATCGCCTGTTTTTTGGTTGTAAATGCGGTTTCCAACCAAATCTGCTGGCAACAAATCGGGCGTGAACTGTATACGTTTGAATTGACCGCTGAGTACTTTGGCCAAAGTGTTTACGGTCAAGGTTTTTGCAAGCCCTGGTACCCCTTCAATCAGAAGATGGCCTTGCGCCAAGAGCGCTACCAAAATGCGCTCTAGGAATGCATCTTGTCCAACGACCACGCGTTTAACTTCGTATAAGACCCGCTCCATCAGAGCGGCTGTTTCCAGATGGGCGGATGGCAGAGATGAAGGTTGCCAAAGTGAAGATTCGTTTTGCATGCAATCAGCTTTCTTTAAAGAGATGTTTAAAGATTAAAAGGGCGGGATCCCAACGGAAGTACCCACGCTTTCAATGGTGGTGGCAAATCCAATGCCAATAAATGTTTTAGCGCCAGAAGGGTTCAGGATAGCTGTCACTATCCCCACTACCTCTCCGGCCATATTGACCAAGGGCCCGCCTGAATTGCCAGAGTTGGCCGCTGCATCAAACTGTATGAGCCCTCGTAGAGAACGTAATTCATCAATCTTAAATTCACGCCCTAAACCTGAAACAACGCCAGCAGATACAGATGGCCCCATGCCAAAAGGAAAACCGACGGCGACAACTTCGTCACCAGGTAAGAGTTCTTGGCTAGAACCCATTACCGCTGGTTGCAGGTCATCTGGTAATTTGTCTGGTTTGAGGATGGCCAAATCATTTTCTGGGCGCACACCAATGACCTTGGCCTCAGATTCAAATCCATCATAAAAAGTCACGACGTAGCGCGAGCCCTCATTGACCACATGCAGATTGGTCAAGATCGTGCCATCGTCTTTGATGACAACGCCGGTACCAACACTGGCTTCTACTTCGCCTTCTTTGGGTTTCTTAGGGTTGATACCAAAGCCCCGAACACGCACAACAGAAGGGCGAATGAGTTCAGCTGCTTTAGCGGTTCGGGAAGGTAAATTTTGAGTATTCAAGGCATGCAACACAGCCGCATTGATATCTTCTTGCGTGAATTTATCTGACCCAGGAGGCCATAAACCATAGAGAAGGGCAACCCCAAGCCCAACAATCAGGCTGGCGATTCCTGCATAAATCTTGGCGTGTCGCATAATTTGAAACCTTATCACACAGCGGTGATACAGTGAAAACTTCGGCAGCAAACCCCCTGAACTATGTACTTTGTCTGGCCAGACCTTTTATGGGCTTTAACAGGGCTTCCCCTGTTGGTGTTGCTATACCTTTGGCTATTGCGCCGACGCGTTAAATCTGTAGTCGCTTTTTCGAGTTTGTCGTTGATCAAACCCGCGTTAGGAAAATCCAAACCTTGGAGAAGGCATGTTCCGCCTTTTTTACTTTGGCTCGCCATAGGCTGCGCATTGGTAGGGCTGGCAAGGCCCAAAGCACAAGTGACTTTGCCTGCAGACTTCTTGACATTGATCATGACGATGGACGTATCGCGCAGCATGCTTGCGCAAGACGTGCCCCCTAGCCGCATTGAGGCCGCACAAACAGCCGCTAAAGCTTTTTTGAAAGACCTGCCGAGTAATGTGCGTGTTGGCATTGTGTCTTTCGCAGGCTCAGCCCAATTGGTCCAAGATGTGACTGACCAAAAGGACGATTTAATTGCTGCGATTGACCGTTTTCAGCTGCAGCGTGGCACAGCCACCGGGAGCGGTTTGTGGTTGTCACTCGCAACTTTATTACCTGAGGCGGGTATTGCACTGGAGTCTGTGGTCTATGGACAAGAGTTTGTGCTCTCCAACGGAGGTGGCGGTGCTCGTCCACTAGATAGCAAAACAAAAATAGAAAAAAAAGAACCCAAGCCAATGCCGGTTGGCTCCTACACTGCCGGCGCGATTGTGTTGTTGTCGGACGGAAGACGCACCACCGGCCCCGACCCCATGGAGGCTGCGCAGTATGCGGCCAATAGAGGTGTTCGTGTCTACACCGTGGCTTTTGGTACGCCTGATGGATTCATTCCAGGTATGGAGGGCTACACCTACTACACCAAAGTAGACGAAGAAACTTTGCAAGCGATTGCAAAAGTGACTGGCGGTGAGTTTTTTAAAGCCAGCAACGCTGATGATTTAAAAATGATTTATCAAAAACTATCTTCACGCTTTTCAATGGAAAAACGAGAGACTGAAATCACTGCTTTGTTTGTTCTTGGCTCTGTAGTTCTTATTGTTTTATCTATGCTTTTATCTTTGATTTGGTTTCGCCAACCTAGAGCGATTTCCGCACACATGCAAGCTTAAAAATGCCTACTGAATCAAAACCTTTTAAAACTCTCCAGCCACTTAAATCTGCTCGGATTACGAAGGGGATGGACCGCACTCCACATCGCGCATTTTTACGCGCTATGGGTGTGGCTGAATCTGATTTTGGCAAGCCCTTTGTGGGCATCGTGAGTCAGCACGGCGAAACTACTCCATGCTCTTTATCGCTAGGACCGCAGGCTGATGCCGCACGCTTGGGTGTGGCGAGCGAGCAAGGTGTCCCGTTATCTTTTACAACCGTCTCTGTGTCAGATGGTTTATCAATGAACCACAAAGGCATGCGCATGAGCTTGGTGTCGCGTGAGTTGGTAGCAGACTCGATTGAAGCGGTAATGGTGGCCCATGCATACGACGGTTTTGTAGGTTTTGCAGGATGCGACAAAACATTGCCCGGCGTGATGATGGCGATGGCGCGATTGAATTGCCCCAGTGTGTTTGTCTATGGAGGTGCCATGCTTCCAGGTAACTACAAAGGCAAAGACGTCACTATATTGACCGCTTATGAAGGTGTCGGCGCAGTCTTGGCTGGCCAGATGACAGAAGCGGATTTGAAAGACCTAGAGCGCAGCTGCGCTCCCACTGTTGGTTCCTGTCCTGGGCAATTTACGGCTAACACCATGGCCATGGTGGCGGAAACATTGGGTCTTTCCATTCCAGGTTCAGCGATGA
>JBBAOY010000035.1:13659-17554 GCA_040401095.1 Limnohabitans sp. | reverse complement strand
CGCCGCGTCACGCAAATTATTCGAGAGGGCGGACCATTACCAAGAGACTTGATCACCCGCAAATCTCTTGAAAACGCTACTGCTGCTGTGGCTGCAACAGGTGGCTCTACGAACGCTGGTTTGCATCTACCGGCCATTGCGCATGAAGTGGGTATTTCGTTCACATTAGAGGATGTCGCAAAAGTATTTGCGCGCACACCGTTGATTACAGACCTACAACCTGGCGGTAAATATTTAGCGCTCGATTTGCATCGTGTAGGCGGTACCCGTGTTGTACTGAAGGCGTTACTGGAAGGTGACTATTTACATGGAGATGCTTTGATGCTGTCTGGCAAATCTCTGGCAGATGAGTTGTCCGATGTGTCTTTGCCGGACGGACAAGTGGTGTATCCAACGGACAAAGCTTTGATGGCAACCGGTGGGGTGGTAGTTCTGAAAGGTAACTTGGCACCAGAAGGTGCGTTGATCAAAGTGGCTGGACTCAAACAATTGGTATTCAAAGGTCCTGCGCGCGTTTTTGAATCTGAAGAAGATGCATTCGCAGCAGTCACTGCACGAGACTACCAAGCGGGTGATGTATTGGTGATTCGCAACGAAGGCCCCAAAGGTGGGCCTGGCATGCGTGAGATGTTGGGGGTTACAGCGTTGGTGTATGGACAAGGCATGGGGGAAAAAGTTGCGCTGTTAACAGACGGAAGATTCTCTGGTGCGACGCGTGGAATGATGGTCGGCTACATCGGGCCAGAAGCGGCAGAACTTGGGCCCATTGCGTATCTCCAAAACGGTGACACCATAGAAATTAACGCACAAACTGCCACCTTAAATGTGTTGGTCGATAGTGCCACTTGGGACGCGCGTGTAAAGAACTATCAAGCGCCTGTCAAAGAGCATCTCAACGGCATATTAGAAAAATATGCGCGCTTGGTATCTCCTGCACGCCTTGGCGCAGTCACGCATAGTGGCGGGCTGAAGCAGCGCTAATTTTTTCAAAAACTAAACGTGTGCTTTTTGATTTAACTACCCAAATAGGCTACCAGTAAATCCTTGGGAATTTGGGCGCGCGCATTCAAGCTAATCAGTTCAACACACTTATAAAAAGCCTTCAAATCAAGTGCATCTTTACTTAAAACCTCGACGCCCATTTCTTGCATACGCGCAAGCGTAATGGCATCTTGTTCAGCTGCCAATTGACGTTGAAGCGCTGTAGATGTTGTAACGGCATGCGCTAGCAGTTCGCGCTCTTCTTGATTCAGCATGTCATACCAAGCCAGCGGACACACCAGCAAAAGAACACCGAAGAAATGGTGTGTCAAACTGACATAAGGGTGGTGCTTCCAAAGCTCAAACCCCATGTAGTTAGTTAAGGGATTTTCTTGGGCTTGGACAATATCTTCTGCTATCCAAGACACCAAATCCTTGACATCACTAGTCAATGCTTTAAAACCAATCGCATCGAGGGTGGCTCTGTAGAGCGCGCTGTCGAGCGTGCGAATTTTTAAGCCAACAGCATCGCCTGGATGTTGGATAGGACGTACTGCATTAGATAAATGTCTGAAACCGTTGTCCCAAAAACCTAATATGTGGAATCCTGTTTTCTGATGAACCGCTTGGCCAAGTATTTCGCCAGCAGAATGGTCTAACGCCGAGAGAGCTGTCTCTCGGTTATCTACGGTGAACGGCAACTCCAGCACCTCAAGTTCAGGAACTTTTGCTGACAAATAGCCAGAAGCCATGTATCCGATATGGCGCGAGCCGTTCTCTATAGATGCGAATAAATCTGCTGCTTTTTCCTGATGGTCGGTGACGTTGGGCAGCCATTCGATGTCTGACTTCCAACCGCTTTGCTTAAGTGTTTCAACGAGACACGCTAAGCCCTGAGTCAGAATAGAAGAGGGGCCTTGGTACCCAGCAACACGCAGCATGAAATCGCTTTAACCTTGGATATTGGCGTCTTGAATGATCTTTTTCCACCGTTGGAAATCAGACTCAACGATACGCTCTAACTGCTTGGCAGTTTTGGGCCAAGGCTCAAGTCCTGAGCGAATCAGTTGCACTTGAAAGTCTCGGTCTTCACTGATCGATTGGGCCTCACGCCTCAGTATTTCGACCACATCGGATGGAACATCTTTGTGAAAGAACAAAGCGATCCAAGAAGAGTAGTCGTAATTGGCTACACCTTGCTCTTGCAAAGTAGGTATGTCTCTAAATTGTGCGTGTCTCTCAGTCCCACAGTAGCCGATTAACCGCACTTTGCCATCTGATAGAAACGGTTGCGCCAATGAAAGTGCCATTGACATCACTTGAACTTCACCCGAGGCTACGGCCAATGCAGCTTGGCTAGCGCCCCGATAGGGTATGTGTGTCAGTTGGGTATTGGTGAAAGCCTTGAACATCTCTGTCGCCAAATGCTGTGGGCTTCCTACGCCGCCAGATGAATAGGTAACAGGGGTGGCGGTATTCTTTGCTTGCTGGATAAGGTCTTTGACGTTTTTAATTTTTGAATTGCCAGGAACAGCAAAAAAAGTTGGAATGTTGGCTACGCCGACGACGGGCACAAAATCTTTGCGCGTATCCACTTTCATGTTTTTGGCTTGTAAGTGGGGCAATATCGTCATGATGCTGTTATTCAGCGCTGCTACAACCAGCCCATCGGTTCTGGCTTTACTCAAGCGGTCTAACCCAACAAGACCAGCTGCCGCCGCAACGTTTTCGACAGCAAAACCTTGACCGAGTTTTTGTGTCAATCGTTCGGCCATGTGCCGAATAGCGACATCAGATGCGCTGCCTGCTTGCAAAGGCATGATGATGGTGGATGCGCTACTTGGGTATTTTTGCGCCCAAGTCGAAACGCTTACTAACGGTAAAGCAACGAGGGGAAGAAATTTACGACGCTTCACGTTGAAATCTTTAAACTTCGAACGATGTTGCCAAAAAACTCGTAGTCTTTGGCGATCACTGCATTGAGCGATTGGGACGATGTGCCTGTACCAACTGAAGCGAATTCAGTAAGACGCTTTTGGGTATCCGGGTCTTGTGAGACCTTGACCAAGTGCTTGTTTAGCATCGCAACAATAGGTTCAGGAGTCCCACGGCGAGCAAAGAATCCATGCCAAGTGCTGCCAATTATTCCGTCTTCGTCTAAACCAGGTTGGAAACTATTGATGGTGCCTACGTTGGGTAGCGCTGGAATGGATCTGCCACCTGTAACCGCTATTGCTTTTACACCACCAGAAAGTACGCGTGGAACTGCCGTTCCAGAACCTTCAAGGAAGAGTGGCACAGTGCCTGACATGACGTCAATCGCGGGATTGCCTGTATAGGGAATGTGATTGATCTTGAGGTCTAACTGTCGCGCCCAATATTCCACTGCAAGGTGGGGGTGCGAGCCGACGCCCAAGGAAGCGTAATCCAATTTACCTGGGTTCTTTCTTGCATATTCAACAAGCTCTTTAAAGTTATTGAAGGGTGCATTGGGAGTGGCAATCAGTACATGCGGTAGTGTGCACACCTGGCTGATGGCGGTAAAGTCTTTGACGGGGTCTAGATTGTTTTTGGGATACACATGCGGCGTGATCGACATGATGGAGCGCACCGCATAAAAAAGGCTGTAGCCATCGGTAGGGCGTTGCATCACTGTGTCCCAGCCGAGCGCGCCACCAGCACCTGGTTTGTTTTCAACCACTACGGCTTGGTTTATTTCTTTGGACAGTTTGTCAGTAAAAATTCTTGCAACGACGTCCACATTGGCGCCGGCTGGAAATGGAACAACTACACGAATTGTTTTGTTTGGAAATGCATCTTGCGCAAATGAATTTGTTGCTCCAAGCATTCCGGATAAGCCTAGGCCAAAAACGATAGATCTTCTGGTGTTTTGTTTGTTTGAATTCATGAATTT
>JBBAOY010000035.1:0-13559 GCA_040401095.1 Limnohabitans sp. | reverse complement strand
TCAATTCTTCAGTAGAGGATGTGTAAGTGACCAAAGTAGGACGCGTGAAATACAAAGAACCCATTTTTTGCAAGGTGCTGGCTGGAATAGGAGGGGGTGCTCCGGTTGTTGTTCCAAACGAAACGAAATACCCTCTTGGCGCCAAGCTGTTGAGGGATTGGTCGAATGAATTTTTTCCTACCGAGTCATAGACAACAGGAACCCCAGCGCCATTCGTAATTTCTTTGACACGCGCGGGTATGTCATCTTTCAATCGATCTAAACAATATTCATAACCGTTAGCCAGAGCCAGTTTGACTTTATCCGGTCCTGCTGCAACACCAATCATGTGTGCGCCCAAGTGCTTACCCCATTGGCCGGCCAATAAACCAACGCCGCCTGCTGCTGCATGCATCAACACATACTGCCCTTTTTGGACGGGATAGCAACGGTGCATCAAATATTCAACTGTCATGCCTTTGAGGAGTGCCGCAGCAATTTGTTCGTCCTGCATATGGGCAGGGGCATGCAGTAGGCGAGTTGCGGGGTAGTTGCGATGCGTGGCGCACGCGCCCAGTGCAGGACCACTGGCATAGCAAACGCGATCTCCCACTTTGAAATCTTTTACTTCCGACCCAATACTTTCAACAACACCCACTGCTTCTGTTCCTAGTCCGGTGGGAAGTGGCGCGACATATTGTCCAGAGCGGGTGTAGATATCTTGGAAGTTGAATCCTATAGCGGTGTGACGAATGCGCACTTCACCGGCCGCGGGCTCAGGCAGCTCTAGGTTTTCAATTTGGAGTACTTCAGGTCCTCCAGCGGAATGGATGCGAACAGCTTTCATATTTCTCTTTGGTTAAATGTTGATGCGGAGGTGGAAAATTATTTGGAAACCATGACGTCAGCGGCAGTTTTTTCGTTGGAACCACTATCCGTCCAAGCGGGTACCCGCCCCATGCGCGCGGCTTCCTCCCAAGCAAAGTTGAGTTCCACTTTGATGCCGTTAATAGGTTCGCGCATAAAAAGTTGGTAGAGGTTCGAGTTGTGGGCCTTACGCTCACTAAATTCAACACCGTTTTTTGTAAGTCGGTCCACAAACTCTTCCATGCCGTCGCAATTGAGGCAGAGATGGTCGATGCGTCCAGAGCCAGGAGCACCAGCGGCCGAGTAGTCCGTGCCGGCTTTGTCAGTGGGTGTTTTTAAGTAGGTATCTTGGTGCTCAGAGTGACGCGCTTTCCCAATGTGTATGACGTCTTGTTCGCCAATATAGAGCCAGTAAACGGGGAATCCAAATTCGGGGTGGTAACCGTTGCGAAAGCCCAAATTGGTACAAAACCAATCCCTTGTTCCTTCCGGATCGTCGGTCAGTATGAGTAGGTGTTCAAGAAAGCGAAGGCCCATTTTTACTCCTTAAATTAGATGTGTTGGTTGGTATGAAAAAAATTATTTGCGTGTAGGATCATTCAAAATTATCCATAAAGCAATGGGGTTTTCATCAGCATAAGGCGCATTGTGGGTCTTGCGCTAATGGATAAATTGTCTGTTTCTTTCTGGTGTAATTTACGACAACATGTCACAACATTACCAAAGTAGGCCCTCTGTGAGTTCCACAAACAACACTTCAAATACCAATGCCCCTGTTCAGATTGGACTAGTTGGTTACGGCTGGTGGGGCAAGATTATTGCCAAGCAAATTGCAACTTCCAACCGATTAAAACTATTAGCAATAGTAGAGGTTGATGAGGGGTTACGCCAGCAAATGGCATCTGATCCGTTCTTAAAAGATGTGCAGGTCTTATCTAGTTTTGACGCATTTCTAAAAATTGTTGACATAGAGGCGGTCATTCTTTGCACACCGCACTTGCAACATGCAGATCAAATTGTCAATGCAGCGCAAGCTGGCAAGCATGTGTTCTGCGAAAAACCACTGTGTTTAACCTTTAGCGATGCCCAACGCGCCATCCAAAGTTGTGTGCAACACAAACGGGTGTTGGGGATTGGCCATGAGCGCAGATTTGAGCCTTCGGTCATTGCTTTGCGCAAAGAGATTCAAGCTGGAGTCTTCGGCACTATTTTGCAAATCGAGGCTAACTTTAGCCAAGACAAGTTCTTTGCTCTGCCCAAAGACAATTGGCGTCTTTCCAATAAACACGCACCTGTCGGCCCATTGACGGCAACCGGTATCCATTTGGTCGATTTGGCAATTGCTGTTTTGGGCCCTGCAGAGTCAGTTTGGGCGAACTTAGCGACGCGCGGTTCTTATTTTGAAAACGGTGACACGCTTGGCATCATGATGGCGTTTCCAGGTGGCGCCAATGCGCTGATCAGCGCTATGTTGGCGACACCCTTTGAAGGCCGTTTTGCGGTCTATGGATCAAAGGGTTGGTTTGAAATTCGCGACCGCAAGCATCCTGAGAGCCCTGCGGGGTGGGACATCAAGCGTGTCATGCAAGGCCAAGAGCCATTGACAAGTTTTGCAGACCAGTCTCCTACTGTATTGGCTAATCTCGAAGCTTTTGCAATGGCTATTCGGGGCGAGCAGGACTACCCAGTGACTCATAACGAAATGCTCGCCAATGTTGCGGCACTTGAGGCCATTATGAAATCTGTGATTTCTAAAAGAATTGAAACTATTGCTTCTCCCGTCTGAGTTTTTCTCAACACACCATGATTTTGAGAAAACCGCCCGTCGAGAAAAAACGACTCACTAGCCAAGAACGGGAAAAGCAAATCGTATTGGCGGCGGTTGAATTTTTTGCAGAGGTTGGCTTTAGCGGTGACACACGTCAATTGGCGCGACGCTTAGGGGTTACGCAGTCGTTGATCTACAAGTACTTTCCTACCAAAGATGCGCTCATCGATAGGGTGTACGAAGAAGTGTATGTGGGACGTTGGAACCCATTTTGGGAGGCAGTCATTCAAGACCGTTCGATCCCACTCGAAGAACGTTTGGTGAGTCTCTACATCGAGTACTCAAAAGCTGCATTGACGCGCGACTGGGTGCGTATTTTTATGTTCTCAGGATTGCGTGGTGAAAGCATCAATAAGAAATATTTAGAGACGCTTCGCAGCCGTATTCTTGAACCCGTAGCAATTGAATTACGTCAAGAGCTAGGTTTGCCAGACATCAAATCTATGCCATTGAAGACGTCAGAAATTGAGTTGGTCTGGAGTATCAATGCACGTATTTTTTACTTTGGGCAAAGGCGTTGGATCTTTGATGTGCCCATTGAAGACGATGTTGACGAAATGATTCGACTGACGATTGCGCACTTCATGGCGGGGGCAAGAGTCTTGTTGCCTCAAATCCTCCAACCGAAGTCCTCAAAAAAGTCTAAATAGGGCGCAAATCTAGGGTAATCCCTAGCCCTAATGATCACTTGATCACCTTAAAGTGATCACATGAACACCAAGTCATCCTCCTCTTTCGATAAACGCGATTTACGCAACGCTTTGGGTAGCTTTGGAACCGGTGTGACGGTGGTCACTTCCGGAAGCAAACAAACCCGCCTAGTCGGAGTCACTGCCAACTCATTTAGTTCAGTTTCACTGGACCCGCCGATTGTTTTGTGGAGTTTAGGCAGCACGTCCCCCAGCTTGGACGTCTTTGACGCATCGGGTCGTTTTGTAATCAATATTTTGTCCTTGCAGCAAGTGGACTTGTCTAAGAAATTCTCCAGCAATCTGTCAGACAAATTTGAAGGCGTCGATTTTGGCGAAGGTTTAGGTGGTTTGCCTGTTTTAAACGATTGTGTTGCCACGTTTGAATGCAAAACGATACAACGCACAGTGGTAGGCGACCATGTGCTTTTCTTAGGGCAAGTTGAAAAATATTTGTACGAGCGCAAACCTACATTGCTGTTTTGCCAAGGTAATTATTTACAAGGCGTTGAGTTTGAAACGTCTTAACGCATATTCTTTTTACTATTGAGGAGAACGATTTGAAATACAGCACGTTCATGATGCCCCTGCATCCGCCAGGACGCAACATTGCCGAAACCCTCGAAGAGGACCGTGAAGCAGTCATCTTGGCAGATCGGCTCGGTTTCAGTGAGGCCTATGTTGGCGAGCATGTCACCGATGCCGCGGAGACCGTCACGTCTTCGATGATTTTCTTAGCCAGCTTAATTTCCGAAACAAAAAACATCATGCTCGGAACGGGCACGATCAATGTGCCTAATTCGCACCCAGCTGCTATTGCCGCACAAGCTGCCATGATGGACCATATGCTCAAAGGTCGCTTCATCATGGGTGTTAGCCCCGGTGGTTTGATGTCTGACGCAGAAGTCTTTGGTAACTTTGGCAGAGACCGCAACGCCATGTTTGTAGAAGGCATCAACATGGTGCTGAAGATTTGGGAGTCTGAGCCACCTTACAACCTAGAAGGCGAGTTCTTCAATGTCACCGTGGGTAAGACCATGATCCCTGAAATTGGGCAAGGCTACATCATGAAGCCTTACCAACGGCCCCATCCGTTGATTGTGGGTACCGCCGTAGCGCCTTTCTCGAAAGGTGTGACTGAAATGGCCAAGCGTGGATGGCAACCCATTTCCGCCAACTTCTTGATGCCTGAGTGGGTCAAGTCACACTGGCCAAAGTATGTAGCAGGGCGTGAAGAGATAGGTGCTGTTGCCCATCCCAACGAATGGCGCATTGCGAAAAGTATTTTTGTGGCGGACGATGAGGCCACTGCCAAGCGCTACGGTCTTGAGGAGGGCGGCCCGCATCACTTCTATTTCAAGCAATTGGTTCGTAAATTGCTAAACGGTGGCCGCAGTAATTTATTCAAAACAGACCCCAACATGGACGATGCGTTGATCACACCTGAATACGTTGCTAGCAAGTTAGTGTTTGCCGGCACGGTTAATTCTGTGGTGGATCAAATCCTAGCTTTCCGTGAACATGTTGGCGACTTTGGTAATCTTTTGTATGCGGGTCATGATTGGATGGATCCGAAACTGGCTAAACGTTCCATGGAATTGTTTGCAACAGAAGTGATGCCTCGTGTTAATGCAGCCATAGGCCATTAAAAAGTAACCGGCCTAACTTAGGAGCTATCAGTGAAACAAGAACAAGGCTCAGCTTTTACTGAAACCCGCACAGGCATGACCATCGACTGGGACGTACCCATCGTGATGGAAGACGGATTAACTTTACGGGCTGATGTTTTTCGTCCCATTGCAAGCGGGCGTTATCCCGTCTTGTTGAGCTACGGACCCTATGCAAAGGGCTTGTCCTTTCAAGAGGGATACCCCAGTGCATGGCAAAAAATGGTGAGTGAACATCCTGACGTTCCTTACGGGTCTAGTAATTTGTTTCAAAACTGGGAAGTTGTAGATCCAGAAAAATGGGTGCCAGACGGATATGTGTGTGTACGCGTAGATTCACGTGGATGTGGCCGTTCCCCTGGGTATGTGGACCACTTCTCGCCGCGTGAAACCCAAGACTTTGTCAACTGCATTTCTTGGGCGGGTGAACAAGCATGGTCGAGCGGCAAAGTAGGTCTCTCGGGTGTGTCTTACTTCGGTATCAACCAGTGGCAAGTCGCTAGCCGAAACCCTAAGTACTTAGCCGCGATGTGTATTTGGGAGGGTGCCGCCGACTGGTACCGCGATATGACCCACCATGGTGGAATTGTGTCGACCTTTTGGGACAACTGGTACGACATGCAAGTGAAAACGGTGCAGTACGGTTTGGGTGAACGTGGGCCCAAAAGTAAAGCAACTGGCGCTTTGGTGTGCGGTGACGTGACATTGTCTGACCAAGAGTTGGCCGCGAACCGCTGCCAATTTGGCCAAGACATTCTTGCGCATCCAACAGATGATGCCTACCACCAAGAACGATCTGCCCAATGGGACAAGATCACTGTGCCATTTTTATCGGCAGGCAACTGGGGTGGTCAAGGTTTGCACTTACGTGGTAACTCTGAAAGCTTCATGCGTGCTGCCTCCAAACAAAAATGGCTTGAGATGCACGGACTCGAGCACTGGACGCACTTCTACACAGGCTACGGCGTTCAAATTCAAAAAAGATTCTTCGCGCACTTTCTTAAAGGTGAAGACAACGGCTGGGACAAAGAACCGCCTGTTCGTTTGCAAGTGCGCCACGTCAAGCACTTTGAGGAACGCACCGAGACTAATTGGCCCTTGCCGCAAACCCAGTGGACCAAGATGTTTCTGGGTGCAAAAGACCAAGCCTTGTTATCACAACCCCCAGAGCAAACTGGAGCATTGAGTTTTCAAGCCACCGGTGATGGACTAACTTTCGTATCTGCTCCTATGTCGCAAGAGATGGAGTTGACCGGGCCTGTTGCTGCCAAATTAAAAGTTTCTTCATCCACCGCAGATGCTGACTTATTTTTAGTCTTGCGTGTTTTGACGCCAGACATGCGTGAAGTCACTTTTGCTGGAGCCATTGATCCCCATACGCCAGTGGCGCAAGGGTGGTTGCGTGCCTCACATAGAGCGCTCGACAGTCAATTGACCAAGCCCTATCGTCCGTATCACACCCATACGAATCCGCAGCCTTTGCTTCCCGGTAAGCCGGTTGAATGTGAGGTGGAACTGTGGCCTACCTCTATCGTTATTCCAGCGGGACATCGGCTCGCGTTGTCATTGCGTGGTCGGGATTACACCTATGCTGAGAAGACGGGGTTGAAATTGTCCAACTTTAAGAATGAACTTCTGGGATGTGGCCCGTTTCTTCATAATGATCCTCGTGATCGTCCAGGGGCTATTTTTAATGGCGAAACCACCTTACATTTTGATTCTGACGCGCAGCCATACTTGCTGCTGCCCGTTATCCCGCGAGGGAGTCAACAATAACCTCCCATAGAAGGAGGTATGACAGCAAGTTTGAATTTCAACCGAACAACTATTTAGGAGACATCATGACAACTAGACGCGACTTTCTACAAACCACTGCAGCCACTGGTATGACCATGGCTTTGCCCACAGCATTGCATGCGCAATCAGGCGACGCTATTCGAGTTGGACTTTTGACGGTTAAAACAGGTCCATTGGCATCTGGCGGCATTGACATGGAGCGCGCCTTGCTCATGTATTTGAACGAGCGCAACAACATGATCGCCGGGCAAAAAGTGCAACTCATCGTGGCAGATACTGGCGGTGTTCCTGCGAATGCGAAGTCCAAGGTGCAAGAGCTGGTGGAGCTTAATAAAGTGCACGTTTTGATGGGCCCCTTGGCCGCATTTGAGGCACTCGCGATTGATGACTACATCAAGGCGCAAAAAATTCCTACCTTGTCAGTTGCTGCTGCTGAGGATATGACACAACGCAAACCTAATCCTTGGTTTGTGCGAGCGACCTCAACATCAGCGCAGTGTGCACACGTGATGGCAGACCACTGCGCAAAAACTTTGAAGTTCAAGCGTATGGTCTTGATTGCTGATGACATCGCGTATGGCCACGAAATGAATGCTGGCTTTCAACGTGTGTTTGAAGAAAACGGCGGCAAGATTGTTCAAAAAATGTTCCCGCCTTTGACTTCACCAGATTACGGTAGTTTTCTGGCCCAACTAAAAACCAATGTGGACGGTATCTTCTTAGGATTCGCTGGCTCCAACGGCTTTAGATTTTTGCGTCAGTTCAATGAATACGGTCTGAGCAGCAAGATGACAGTTGTTGGTGGTATGACCGCACTGGATGAATCTGTGCTGCGTAACATGGGCGATGAAGCCTTGGGTATTCAAACTGTTTGCTGGTATTCGCCTGAATTGAGTAATCCTATCAATGCCAAGTTTGCGCCTGCTTTCCGCAAGTTATACAACTATGACCCAGGCTTTTATGCTGCTGCCACCTATGTGAGCGGCGCTGTGTTGGAAGCAGCAGTAAGTGCTGTTGGCGGCAAAGTCAATAACAAAGATGCACTGATGGCAGCTCTCAAGAAAACCAATGTGCCTACTGCACGCGGTTATGTGAAATTCGATGACCTCGGTAATGTGGTCGGCGATGTCTACATACGACAAGTCGCACGCAAAGAAGGTCGTTTGGTTAATTCCGTGATCAAGACTTATTCCAATATCAGCCAGTACTGGACGTATGACCCTAAGCAATTTCTAGCAAACCCTGTGTATTCGCGTGATTGGCCACCCGCTAAGAACATAGAGTCCTAAGCCGCTTATGCAAATCTGGGTAATCCAAACTCTTAACAGTTTGGCTTTTGGAGGACTGCTGTTTATGCTGTCCTCCGGTTTTGCGCTCATCTTTGGATTGATGCGCATTGCCAATTTGACGCATGGGTCCTTGTTTATGCTGGGTGCTTACGTGGCTGCTTCGATGATCCGAGGCGGCCATGGTTTGATTTTGGCGGCGTGCGCCTCCATGCTTTCCATGGCGGTAGTGGGAGGTTTGATCGAGCGATTTATTTTGCGTCGATTAACCAACAACGCGCAAGGCCAAGTGCTAGCTACTTTAGGGCTCTCGTTTGTGGTGGCCGATTTATGTTTGATGATTTGGGGTGGTGATCCGCTACCCATTCAAACGCCCGCCATGTTTCTTGCGCCCATGGAATTTTTTGGTTTGCGTTTTCCCACTTACCGTTTGGTAGTTTTAGGTTTCTCCATCGTGGTGGGCATATTGCTCTATTTGTTGATGGAGAGAACCCGATTAGGTGCCATGATTCGCGCGGGTGTAGACGACATGCCGATGGCGCGCGCAGTCGGAATTCCTGCATCACTTTTATTCACGACCGTATTTTGTCTAGGTGCAGCACTGGCAGGCCTTGGTGGCGCCTTAGGTGGTCCCATCTTCAATGCCTATCCGGGACTCGATGCTGATATGTTGCCGCTGGCACTTATTGTGGTGATATTAGGCGGGGTGGGTAGCTTGGTTGGTACCTTTGTAGCAAGCTTTATTGTTGGATTTATTTATACCTTCGGCATTGCCCTTGTGCCAGATTTGGCCTATGTGATTTTGTTTTTACCGATGGTGGTGGTGATTGCCTTTAAACCACAAGGTTTATTTGGAAGAGCCACAACATGAACCGAATCGCTATCTTGTTGGGTTTGGTTTTTCTGGCGCTACTGCCATTGGTCTCGGGAGAATACTTTGTTAACTTAGGCAGTCAAATTTTGATTGCTGTGATTTTTGCATCGAGCTTGAATCTGTTGGTGGGATACGCAGGGTTGACATCTTTAGGCCATGCCTCTTACCTAGGCTTGTCTGCTTACATTTCAGCCTGGTTATCTATCAAGATGGGGTTGGACCACTCGATAACAGCACCTACTGCCTTGCTGCTGACAACCTTGATTGGCATGGTGTTTGGTTGGATCGCCTTACGTGCAACAGGCTTGGGTTTTTTGATGCTTACCTTAGCCTTGTCTCAAATCGTTTGGGGTTTGGGTTACCGCTGGGTATCTGTGACGAATGGCGACAACGGTTTGTCAGGCCTGACACGTCCCCACCCATTTGGTATTGATCTCGACATTAGCAATAATTTTTATTGGTTTGTATTGGTCATCACCTGCGCGTGTATTTATATGATCCACGTGATGATTCGTTCGCCTTTTGGTGCCTCGATTCGCGGAACGCGCGACCAAGCGCGACGCATGAGTGCACTTGGCTACAACGTCTGGGCGATTCGCTGGACTACGTTTGTTATAGCCAGTTTCATCGGTGCGGTTGCCGGTTTGATGTATGTGTATTTCCATAAATACATTCACCCGAGCGTCATGGCGATCACTGTTTCTGCTGAAGCTTTGTTATGCGTGATTGCTGGGGGCTCCGGAACATTGGTAGGACCTTTGCTCGGAGCGTTCGTCGTTGTGGTGCTCAAGAACTATGCATCCGCATATGTAGAGCGCTGGAATATGTTGCTGGGATTGGTATTTTTATTTATTGTGATCTTCATGCCTGCAGGATTGGTATCTGCTGTGGCTGTATGGAAAGAACGTTTCAAAAGCGGGAGTAAGCCATGACCTTCGCGCTTGAAATAAAAAATCTGTGTAAAAGTTTTGGCGGCATCAAGGTCACGCAAGACGTTTCTTTTTCAGTCAAGCCAGGCGAGCGTCGCTTGATCATCGGGCCTAATGGCGCAGGTAAAACAACGTTGTTCAATCAAATCTCTGGTGAGCTAAAACCTGACTCAGGCAGCATCAGAGTATTTGGCGAAGATTTAACTTTCCAGCCGGTTCATAGACGCGCCCATGCGGGTGTGAGTCGTACCTACCAAATCATCACTTTGTTTCCCAAAGATACGTTGTTGCATAACGTTGTGTTGTCATTGTTAGGTGTTAGTAAACAACGTTTCCAAGCCCTCAGTCCGCTGACTATGAATGATGAATTGTTCAAAAAAGCAGAGTCAATATTAGATTCTGTAGGGTTGACAGGTTCTGGTCATTTGGCTGCTGGAGAAATATCCTATGGAGAGCAGCGTCGCGTAGAGATTGCCGTCGCGATGGCCCAGTCCCCTCGGCTACTTTTACTTGATGAACCCTTGGCAGGCTTGTCGCAAGATGAACGCATCATTGTGCGTGATTTGGTAGCGGCCTTACCCAAAACAACCACGATTGTGATGATTGAGCACGATATGGATGTTGCCCTCGCGTTTGCAGAACAAATTGCGGTCCTTCATTACGGCAGTTTGATTGTTGAAGGGGACCGTGAAACAGTGGTCAATCACCCCCGAACTCGGGAGGTCTACCTTGGCCACTGATTTATTAAACCTCGATGCGATACATGCGCACTATGGTGAAAGCCATGTGTTGCATGGAATTTCTTTTGGACTAAAAAAGGGGCATGTGCTTGCCTTACTAGGGCGAAACGGCGCTGGTAAAACGACGACCTTGTTAACGCTATCTGGCTTGCTTGCATGCACAGGTGGACAGATTTATCTAGACGGAAAAGCCATTGGAAGTATGGTGCCTGAGGCCATCGCTAAACGCGGTATTCGGTTAGTGCCGCAAGGACGCCGTGTATTTGTGAGTTTGAGCGTTGAAGAAAACCTTATGGTTGCTCAGCAAAAACGTGACACTGCGCACCCTTGGAATATTGAACGCGTGTATGACTTATTTCCACAATTGGAACCTAGGCATAAACAACGTGCTGGCACCTTGTCGGGTGGCGAGCAGCAGATGCTAGTGATTGGCCGTGCACTGATGGGAAATCCATATGTGTTGCTGCTTGATGAGCCCTCTGAAGGTTTGGCGCCTTTGATCGTCGCTGAAGTCTCGCGTGGAATTGCCAAGCTCAAATCTGAAGGACTATCGATAATTTTGGTCGAACAAAATTTTGATTTGGCGATGCGCCTTGCAGACGACGTGGTGGTACTCAATACGGGTCAAGTGGCTTACAGTGGAACGCATGAAGAAGTTCAAGCTAACCCTGATTTAGCAACTCGCCATTTGGGTGTTTTTTAATTTTTGTTTTTTAATAACTTTGAAGGAAGTTTTATGATTTTTACCTGCGCTCCTACTTGTAAGCACCCATACCACCAACACGGAAAAACAGCCAAAGGTGCCGCTGGCATGTTTACTTCGCTTGCCACTAAAAAATTAGCCAAGCGTAAAGACGGCCATTTGAATATCGACGTCCATTGCCATTACTTCAACCCAACCGTTGGTCAAAAAGCTTCGGTTCTCAAACCCATTGAGCAAGAGGTTGGCCATATTTTTGCGAACCAATTGACGCGCGATACCAATTCCAAACAAATGCGAGACAGAGCGCCTATGTTGTCCGATGTGGCTGTTCGCTTAAAAGATATGGACCGTATGGGTGTTGATATACAAGCTGTGTCACCTGCGCCATTCCAGTATTACTACTTCGCAGAGCCTGCTTTCGGTGCTGAGTTGGCGCGCGATGTGAATGAGGGCATGGCCAAACTGGTAGCCCAACATCCTGACCGTTTAATTGGTCTAGGCACTGTGCCATTGCAGGACGCTGGTTTGGCCGTCAAGGAACTCAAGCACGCAATCAAAGATTTAGGCTTGAAAGGTATTGAGATCAATACCCACGTCAACGGCAAAAACCTGACCGATCCATCGCTCAAATTAGAAAAATTCTTTGCTGCTGTGAGTGAATTGGGTGTTCCTTTGTTCATTCACCCTAACGGATTCACTGAAGCCACTCGTCTTGAAAACCATTATTTCAATAACGTGATCGGTAATCCTTTGGACACCACCATTGCTGTGAGCCATTTGATTTTTGATGGTGTGATGGAGCGCAACCCTAAACTGAAAGTGTTGTTGGCACATGCTGGTGGCTATCTGGCACATTATTGGGCGCGTATGGACCATGTGTATGGCGCGCGTCCTGATGGTCGTACTGCTATCAAGCGCAAGCCCTCTACTTATCTAGAGCGTTTTTATTTCGACACCATCACATTCGACCCAAGCATGCTTCGCAACATGATTGAGCGTTTTGGTGCTGACCATGTGATGTTGGGAACTGACTACCCGTACGACATGGCAGAGGTAGATCCATTAGGTCTTGTCTCTGCAGTCAAGCGTTTGAACAAAGACGATAGAGACTTGATCACTGGTGGAAACGCCAAAAAACTGTTCAAGATCAAATCTTAAAAAATAAAAGCTATACATGAAAGTCGCCATACTGGGCCTAGGCCGAATGGGCAGTGCGATAGCTGAGCGGTTGTTAGACACGGGCCATTCGCTCGTGGTTTGGAATCGATCTGCTGGTAAAGCCCAAGCGCTACTTGATCGTGGCGCCGTTTGGGCTGTAACTCCACAAGAAGCAGTTTCTAAAGCAGAGTTAACTTTGTCTATGTTGACAGACGCCGCTGCTATTGAAAATACCTATTCTGGAGTGAACGGCGCGCTGACAGGGGATGTGAAGGGTAAGTTGTTTGTGGACATGAGCACTGTGCGTCCAGAAACATCTATCCATCTCAATTCCAAAGTGGTGGCTGTTGGAGCTGCACTTTTAGAGTGCCCAGTAGGCGGTACGGTCGGTCCTGCCAAGCAAGGTCAGTTATTTGGCTTTGTGGGAGGGGAGGCTGCTGATTTTCTTCGTGCCAAGCCTTTGTTGGAAAAACTCTGTCGCCGCGTGGAACATGTGGGTGCCATTGGTGCTGGGGCCAGCATGAAGTTAGCCGTGAATCTGCCGTTGTTGGTGTATTGGCAGGCATTGGGCGAAGCTATTTTGATGGCCAAACCAGCAGGACTTTCAGCTGAGAGGTTGATGGACATTTTGGCTGACACGCCTGGCGCGCCTGGCGTTATTAAGTTTCGCGGTTCCGCTGTGGTTGCGTCTTTAAATGGCATTGACCAAGGTCCTGCGCATTTCAATATTGACTCCATACGCAAAGACCTTCGTGCCATGATGGCAGAGGCTAAGGCCATGGGCTACGAGTTGCCTACGGCAAGTGCCACCATAGGGGTATTTGACCAAGCTGCCGCCTCAGGCCTTGGTGATGGTGACGGAACGCAGCTCGCCGCATGGTGGATCGCTAATTCGGGAAAGAAGTGACAGTATTTCAATTGAACGGTGCAACAACGTCGACTTCGGTTGATGGTAAGTTGCCATTGGTCCATGTTTTGCGAAATCCTTGCGATACCAAAGATGTGCGTTTCGGTTGTGGCGCAGGTAACTGTGGCGCATGCA
>JBBAOY010000034.1:13825-26951 GCA_040401095.1 Limnohabitans sp. | reverse complement strand
AATTGATGAACCAGGCCGCAGTTGGTGGATTATTGAACACCCAAACCATCAAGCGTTTTAGCCCTGCGGAGATTCGCGAAACCATCCAATCTTTGGTAGCAACTGAGCAAATGGAATTGGCAGCCGCCTTAGGCGACGCCGGTTTGAGCATTTATCCCCATAGCGAAGACATGTTAGCTATTGGCGGTTTATTGGCAATGACCAACCAAGACTGGCAATTGGCTGTCGAATTAATCGAAGAACTCGTCGAAATCCAAGGCGAGAAAACCCCCCCGTTCACCCTGGTGATGTTGGTTCGCGCGCTGCGCTGCAACCTCGACCCAGAGCGCGCTTTGGCTGTGGCTCGCCACGGTTTGAGCCTCTACCCCGAGCAATTGGAATTACAAGCTGAGATGCTGTCTTTGGACGATTTCAGCCAGTCCATGATGCCCACACCTTCAGGAATGACGCACTAAGCGGCAACAAGTCGCCCAAACCGGCAAAGCGGCAAACGCTTGCCGAAAAAGCGACAAAACCTTGCCACTGAGTACTTTTATGTTCAAAGAAATGTCGAAAACTCGTCAAAAAAACAGGTTTTTACCTATTCAGATAAGCAAAACAGAGTTGGCACGCGTTGTGCTAAACCAGTGGTAAGTTTAATTGACCTAGTTAGGTCAGGAGAAAAAAATGGCAGTTATTAATACCAACGTCAAAGCATTGTTTTCACAGATGGCACTGAATTCATCAGGCCGTGCACAAGCGACTGCAATGCAGCAGTTGTCTACTGGCAAACGCATCAACTCGGCAAGAGATGATGCAGCCGGTATGGCAATCGCGACACGCATGACCCACCAGATTCGCAGCTTGAACCAAGCCGTGCGAAATGCAGGTGATGCAATCTCCTTGATCCAAACCGCTGAAGGTGCGACCAACGAAATCACAGACATGATGCAACGCATGCGTGAGTTGGCCATTCAAGCAGTCAACGACACCAACGATCCACAACAACGTGGTTACTTGGATCTGGAATTTCAACAACTCAAACAGCAAATTGTCCAAATTGCCGACAACACGGAGTGGAACGGTTTCCCAGTGCTGAACGGTAAAGCTGGTGAGCAGGTGGGTGAGATGCCTGTTTATAAGGCTACATCAAATAACCAATTTGGCGATGTATTGTTGAGCCCTACCACTACACGAGTGATTGAGGGTACTGCTTCTGGTGAGCAGCAGACTATCACTTTTGATACAGCGGCTATTCCTGCGACTGCTTCAACAATAGAGAGCGCAGTTGTAACTTTCCCAACAACTTCTTTGGCTACTGGTAATTCGATCACAGTAGCTGGTCTTACATTTACCGCCACAGGTGCTGTAACTAAATCGCAAATGGGAGATGCATTTGCTTCGCTTGCTAACGGTGCGACAACAGGTCCAGGCACTTTATTAGGAACTTACAGTGGAACATTCTCAGGATATACCTCGGGAACCAATAGCGCTGGTGTAGTAACTTTCACCAGCGTTCCCCGCGGGAACGTAACGGATATTGCTTTGAGCGGTTCAGTAACTGCTCCAACTGCAGCTGTAACAGCTGGTGTCACGGCTACTGGGGGATTTACAGGTACAAGAACATTTAAATTTGCTGGTGAAACCATCAATTTACAGTGGGATGCCATTAAGAATACAGCCGAGTCAGCTGTAGACACTTCAAAAATGTTGACTCAAATCCAGCAGCAATTGCAATCCACAGATCAATTTGGATCCGGTTCTGGGCGTTCAGTAGCTATTAACGGAACTAGCCTTGTATTGACTTATGCCGCCAAAGACCAAGATGTTCCAGCTACTCAATTAGTTGATGCATCTAATGACGGATTTTTTAAAGTTGGCTCAGTTACTGTTAGTCGTAACGCTATTACTCAAACTGATGAAAATTTTGACAATAACGGACGTTTCTTGCGCAGCGGAAACTTGGTTATTGAGCATACAGACCTGAATAATGACGGTAGCTTGGATATCAAGGCGGTGTTTACAACCCCTGATAACAAAAGCGTCAATTTGACAGGTACTTTTGACAGCACCAAAGGTACTGTTAAGTTTTTGAAACAAGATGGTATCAACAGTACCGTTATTTCAGACAACCTCACATACGTCATGAAAGATCCTAATGGATCTCCGTTTGATGGAGTTGCTTTGGAGAAAAATCTAAATTTACGTAACTTCAAACTATCTGTGGATGTCTCTGGAAGCATTCCAGTGATGCGCGCTGGAGATTTGCTGATTAACGGAGTCGAAATTGGTGGATCTTTTGCCACTGACGATCCTTACTCACCGATTAACAACGCCAATGGTTCTGCAATTGCAAAAGCCGCAGCTATCAACCGCAAGGCTTCTGAAGGAAGTGGCCCTGTTGGTGAGTCGCAAGCTGTTACCTTTTCTGGTACTCCGATCCCAGGAGTGATCACCGTGGGCGGCGTTAGTGTTGAACTGACGGCCATGGAAAACACGCCTGCCTTAGCAGTTGCAAAAATCGCACAAACCATGCGCACCAGCGCGCAATTTGGTCAAGGTTCTGGTCGTACTGTGAATTACGCCCCTGGAAGCACCATCATTGGTGTTGACTTCCCCGTCACAGATGGTCAGGTAAACGCAATCGATGTTCAGCAACGAGATACCAATCTAGCAAGTGTTACCGATATTACCCGTCAATACAGCTCCTCTTCTGCTGGAACTGGCGTGTTTGCCAAGGTGAATGAAAACATATTCACTGGTAAAGCCATGAGCGGTAATTCTGTAGTGTCTGGCGTTGTATTTATTAACGGTTACGCTTCGTCAAAGATTGACACATTGATGAACAACCCGCGTGATACCCGCGCTACTGTTGTTCGCGCCATTAACCTTATAAGTGACAAAACAGGAGTTGTTGCTGAAGACACAGGATCAGACCAACTCGGAGTGACTTTGAAGGCTGCCGATGGCCGCAATATTGAAGTTACTTTTGAAACAACCGCTATTGCAGCTGACTTCGGTAATCGAATTGGTATGCGCGAAGGCGTACAAAGTTCGACCATTTCTTTGGAATCCAAAATTCCAAATGCAGTTGTACTAACAAGTTCTGCTGTAGGCGATATTTCTCGAGTAGGTTTACTCGAAGGTAACTACAGCAAGAACCAAGCGGTGGTCAACACTAAAGAACGCCCTTTGGTGGATCCATCGGTCAAGCAAGTTAGTAGTGCAGCGTTTACTGGGCCAGCTTTGGTTGGTGATAAATTCACTTTGGTTGTAAATGGTACTGAGCACAGCATTACAGCTACAGCTGCTCAAACTACACAATCCTTGCGCGATGCTATGGTGACCCAGTTCGCCGCTGACAACGACCAAAACGTCGAAGTGTTGGCTGGTAATACTGTGGGTGAATTTATCATCCGCGCCAAAACACCTGGACGCTCTTTCACTGCTGCAACAGCTATGGTGCCAGCAACGGGTTCCACTGCAACAGTTACATCGGTCAAAACTGTCACACCAAACATGATTGCCAAATTTAAGGCCTTAAGTGCTGATGACTTGGAAATCAATGGAATAAAAATTCGTCCAACAAATAATGCAGACGACATTTACTCCAACCAAATCGCAAGTAGTAGCAACCCTGCTGCCAGTGCTATCGCCATGGCTAATGCAATCAATACCCACACCCCTGAAACTGGTGTGCGTGCGGTAGCTAATCCTGTGGTGCTTAAAGGAAATTCAACTACAACTGGTTCAACCCAGTTGAAAACGTATGATGCCGCGCCAAATACAGTGAAAGCGGTGAACGAACCTGTTGGCATTCAGTCTCTTTATCTCAACGGTACAGAAATCAAGATTGAATTCAAAAAGGACGATACGCCCGCTGAACGCCGAATCAATTTAGTGAAGGCCATTAACACTTATAGCGGTACCCACGGAATAGTAGCTTCCGACAATGGCAAAGGTCTAACACTAAACGCTGCAGATGGTCGCAACGTTTCTGTCTGGTATGACGCAAGTATTGAAGGTCTGTCTCCAGCAAGTTTTGGTTTGGACGAAGGAAGCGCCGTTAGTCAAATTTCTAAGGTGAAGATTGGTGGATCTGGATTTACAACCGGCGATACGGTAAGTGCCAACATCAATGGCACGCTCATCACGACTGACGCTGCAACTGCAGTAACTACAGCGGCAACCATGGCAACAGCATTGATGACAGCAATCAATGCAAAAGTTTCTGCAAGTATTACTTTGGACGCTAACCCAGCGACCTTGGCGTCGGCAAAAACACATATGAGTAATTTGATTGCTTATATTGACCCGAACGATCCAACGGCGGTGTTGGTTCAGTCAAAAGTCCCAGGTTCACCTTTCAGTATGCTGGGTGCCAAGGCCTCAGATCCTCTGCAAACTGTATCCATGGGAACCGTCCAAGAAAACAGTTTTGGTATGAACCAGATCACAGGTATCGTCGGCGCAAACGAATCATCCAGCGAAGCACGTACCGTATACGGCACAGTTCGCATGATCGCAGAGCCAGCACATTTGCCAGCGCTGCCTTCCACAGACGGCAAAGCGCCTAATTTAACTGGCGTGTCTGGTAAACCAATCAGCATCAACGTGGGCGACGATGGTTTCAGTTCTGCTAGTAACTTCTCTGACCTGGGCTTCTCAGTGGGAGCCTTTGGCGGTCGTTCAAGCTCTGAGATGGATCCTCCTCGCGTCGGACGCTTGGCCTTCCAAGTTGGATCATCTGCTCGCCAAATGGTAACCATCGACTTGGCAGACTTCGGCAAAGGCGGCCCCATCACTGGTGAAATTACTGGTGACGTTGACAAAGCTGTTGAGAACCGTAGTGTTCGCATCAACACACGCGACGGCGCAACTGCAGTTTTGAATTTGCTCGACGAGGCGATGGACAAAGTCAACGCAACCCGTGCCACCATGGGTGCAGTGATGAACCGTCTAGACCACGTGATCAACAACTTGACCAACGTGTCTATGAATATGTCTTCTTCACGCAGCCAGATCGAAGACGCAGACTACGCTTCTTCTTCAACTGAATTGGCCAAAACCCAAATCATGCAGCAAGCAGCGACAGCGGTGTTGGCGCAAGCGAACACCAGCCAACAGTCAGTCTTGAAGTTGTTAGGTAACTAAACAACCACAAGCACCTAACGGCTAAACCATGAAAGCCGCCCAAGGCCAAACGCCTCAAGCAGCAGACTTAGCAGCGGGTCCCACAAAGGGTCCGAACTGCTGGGACTGTCGCCATATGGCGATCACATGGGACGTTCGAACACCCTACAGCTGTAAGTTGATGGGTTTTCGTTCGCGCAATATTCCTTCGATAGAGGTTTTGCGCAATGACGGGCGCTTTTGCAGCGGCTTCACAGCCAAACCCGCATCAATGGTTGTAAATACGCCCAAACTCAAGCCCACATTGGCTGTCGGCAAGACGACGAATCGTCGAAATACTGACCCTAGCACCCCTTTTCCGCAGATTAACTTAATCATTTAGATTTCACTTCGTGCTGGCACGCACCTTGCATAACAGTCATACCTTTATTACTAGGCTGTTCAAAAGTGATTGCTTCTTCTGTCAACGTTATTCATGCCGTATGGTTGGACCCATTTAGTCCAGTCAATGACGCAGATCGCGCCCAGCTAGATGCCGCCGGCATCAGCTTGGAAACTGTTCGTACCCTGGGTGAGCTCACGCTGGCATTGCGCCGCGCGCATATGCTGGTCATTCGCTTAGGCGATAGCGCCGAGTTGCTGCAAGAGGTTCAAACCCTCATCGGCCAACTCGGTAACACCGTACCCGTGCTGTGCCGTGTAGACCGCCGCCGCATGGAAGTCGCTGTCGACGCGATGCGTTTAGGCGCTTTGCATGTGTTGCCCGCTGACGAATGGACACCTGCTGTATGGCAAGAAGCCGTGCAAGGTTTGAATTCCCCCGAACTCACCACTAAAAGCTATGTGTTTGTAGACCCTACTAGCCAACACTTGCTGGCATTGGCCCAACGCGTCGCGCAAACCGAAGTTACCGCTTTATTGGTTGGCCCGACAGGCGCTGGTAAAGAAGTGCTAGCCCGCGTGTTGCACGAATCATCTCCTCGCGCCAAAGGTCCGTTCGTCGCTTTGAACTGCGCAGCGATGCCTGAGCATTTGATCGAAGACATGTTGTTTGGCCACGAGAAGGGCGCTTTTACTGGCGCTTTGAAAGAACACAAAGGTTTGTTTGAACAAGCCGAAGGTGGCACGATTTTCTTGGACGAGATTGGCGAGATGCCGATCAACTTGCAAGCCAAGTTGTTGCGCGTGTTGCAAGAGAAAAAGCTCAACCGTTTAGGCGGCGAGACTTTGATTGACCTCAACATACGTGTGATCGCGGCTACCAACAAAGATTTAAAGCTCGCGATCGAGCAACGCGAATTCCGCGAAGACTTGTATTTCCGTATCAGCACCTTCCGCTTACGCATTCAGCCCTTGAAAGAGCGCCCAGGCGACATCATGCCTTTGGTCATGCAATCGCTGACGCGCCATATCAAAGGTGGTTTGCCTTTCTCGGTGTCAGCAGAAGCCCAAGCGATGTTGACCAGCTATCCGTGGCCAGGCAATGTGCGTGAATTAGAAAACGTGGTGCAACGTGCTGTGGTGTTGTGTGGTGGCCGTGTGGTCACTCCCGCGCACGTGATGTTTGACGATGCCGGTTTAGACGACCAAGCAGGCTACGCCAGCCAAATGGAAAACCTAGTGCAAACCATGCCCGCTGTGACTTACCCACAGCCTTCTTATGCACAACCTTCATATGCACAACCTATTTACGCACAAGGCGCATCAAGCGCCCCGATTGAAATTCGTTCCACTGAAATCCCTGTGAACTTAGAGCACGCCGTAATGGTGAGCGAGCAGCAGGTGATCATGGCGGCGATCCAAAGCACCGACAGCCGAATGGAAGCGGCTGCCAAATTGGGCATCAGCCCACGTACTTTGCGCTACAAGCTCGCACAACTTCGCAGCCGTGGCATGTCTGAAGGAGCCACAGCATGATCGATCGAATTTCTAGCGCCAACGTCCAGTCCATGCTGGAGGTTTTGCGCAGTTACCAATCCCAAGCCGCTGGCGGTGCGGGTGCAACGACTGAACCCGCAGCCACCAAAGTAGGTCAGCCTACATTTTTTGATTCGGTCAAAAACGCGTTGGACGGTGTAAACAGCGCACAGCAGAAATCATCTGCGATGACCGATGCATTTGACCGCGGCGAAGAAGTGCCCCTCACTGAAGTGGTGTTGAGCATGCAGAAATCTTCTCTGGCTTTTGAAGCCACCCTCCAAGTACGCAACAAAGTGATGAAGGCGTACGAGGAAATCATGAACATGCCGGTTTGATGTTGGACTGAAAGACATATATGGCTACAGATACTCTCAATATGAACGCGATGACCTTGCCCTCGGGCCAGGCGTCTGATAACGCGGCCACTGCTGGCGCGGGCAATGCCACGGGTACGGCTCTCAAAGTAGAGGGCTCCAAATTACCGGCGTGGCTCAATTCCAAAGAAGGTCCAGGCGCTTTGGTGATGGATGTGTTGCGCCAACCTAGCGTGCGCAAAGCATTGCCATTCATGGTGATCTTTATGCTGCTGATGTCGGTCGCGGTGTTCTTCACCTCGATGAAGCCCACCCCATATCGTCCTTTGGTATTGATGCTCAATGACGCAGACAAACAAATTGCGATTGAAACGCTCAAAACCGCAGACTTCAAACCCGAGATAGACGCTTCTACCGGTCAGTTGTCTGTCCCCACCACCCGTTACCAAGAAGCCCGCATGTTGCTGGCTTCCAAAGGTTTGCCACGCACAGAAGTTGCTGGCATGGAAAACCTCAAAGACATGCCCGCGATGACCACCAGCCAGTTTATGGAACAGGTGCGCTACAACAACGCGATGGAGCAAGAGCTCTCACGCAGCATTGTGCAAATTGGCGGTATCAAATCTGCCCGCGTGCATTTGGCTGCGCCTAAACAAAGCGTGTTTGTGCGCGACCGAGCGCCTACCAAGGCCTCTGTGATCATCACCCGCTTGCCTGGCCGCACGATTTCTGCAGCCAATGTGCAAGCGATTATTCAATTGGTCGCGTCTAGCGTGCCGTATTTAGCACCAGAGAATGTCTCTGTAGTCGACAACTTTGGTAGCTTGATGAACGAAATGTTAGTCGAACAACCTTTGGGCTTGACTTCTGCACAGTTGACACAAAAGCAGCAGATGGAAGACCTCTATCGCACACGTTTGATCCAATTGTTGGCGCCTATCGTGGGTGAATCGAATGTGAGCGCACAAGTCAGCATGACTTTAGATTTCACACAAACCGAAGTCACTACCGAAGACTTTGACTCCCAAGACAAAGGCCCCAAGACCCGTTCTGAATTGTTCGTAGAAGACCGCAACACTTTGCGTGATGCAGTTGGTTTGCCAGGCTCTTTGGCCAACACGCCACCGGCACAGAACAACCCGCAAGCTACGACCCAATCGAACTCAGACCCCTTAAAAGGCGTGAGCGAGAAGGGCGTGCAAGTGACTGCGCGCAGCACCAAGAACTATGAACTCGACCGCTCTGTGCGTCACACCAAAGGTGCGATGGGCACGATCACCAAAATTGGTGTGGGTGTGTTGATCAATGAACGTCCAATTCCCGCCGGCACCAAGCTTGAAAAGCCTGCCGATGGTTCTGCACCTCCTACATCTGTCCCTTACTCTCCTGAAGAGTTAGACCGCTTGAACCAATTGGTCAAAGGCGCTGTGGGATTCAACGAAACACGTGGTGATGTAGTGACCGTGGTGGCAACTAAATTTGAGCCACAGTACGACCCAACGATCGTGCCTTGGTACCGTGATGAAAACTACCAAGTGATGGTCAATGCGGGCGTGGTCGGATCTATTTTCTTACTCGTTTTGTTGTTAGTGGTACGCCCCATGGTGCGTCGACTCACAGCACCCGAGGTGGACCCTGCTGCTGTAGCTGCTGCTGCCGCTGAGGCTGCAAATGCCGAAGCCAAGATGGCGATTGAGGTGGCAACGGCAGAATCTGCTGCAGCCAAACTCTCAGCGCAACAAGCCCGCGAAGCACACGAAGCAGAAATTTCCCGCATTGCCGAAGAAGCGATGTTGGCTGCACAAGAAGCCGCCCGTCTGTCTGAAGAAGCCCGAATCGCAGCGGCCGCCAAAGCCGAAGCCGACGCCTTGGCTGCACTGAACCCTGCAGCAGGTGAGCCTTCAGAAGAAATTTCAATTCAAGAGGGTGAATCTTTAGACGAAGTGAAAGCCCGTATGGCCGCCATGAAGCCTAAGAAGCAGTCTATTTCTGCTGATTTGCTCAACACCGCTAACTCGTATGATGACAAAGTCGCCCTGATTCGTATGATCGTGGCAGAAGACTCCACCCGAGTGGCTGGCGTTCTCAAGAGCTTGATCCGTCAATAACACCGAATAATTTAAGTTTAGGACCACACCATGGCTGATATCAATATGGGAATGTCGGAAGCACTGCGTGCTGAGATGGCCAACATCACCTCGACCCAACGTGCGGCAGTGTTGATGTTGCTCTTGGGCGAAGAACAAGCGGCTGACATCATCAAATTTTTAAATCCCAAAGAAGTACAAGCATTGGGCGCTGCGATGGTGGCTGCGGCTGACTTTTCGCAAGAGGCGGTCAATGTTGTATTGGACGAATTTGTCGAACACTTGAAGAAGCAATCGTCTTTGAGTATGGGCAGCACCGACTATGTAGAAAACGTGATGCGCCGCGCCTTAGGCGACGACAAAGCAGCTTCTGTGTTGAACCGCATCATGCCTGGACAAGCCAGCAAAGGCTTAGACATTTTGACGTGGATGGATGCCCGTGGCATTGCAGACATGATCAAGGCCGAGCACCCACAGGTGGTGGCCATCATCTTGTCTCTATTGGAAGCCAATGTCGCAGCAGAAGTATTGAACTTCTTGCCGCCTGAGCCTCGCGCCGAAATTATTCAACGAGTTGCCAGTTTAGATACGGTGCAACCCTCTGCTATGGCCGAACTAGAAGGCATCATGAAAATGCAGTTCTCTAAGAGCGCATCGTCACAGTCATCCAGCTTTGGTGGGGTCGAGGCTGCAGCCAAGATTATGAACTTGACCAAGACGTCTTTGGAGTCGAGCATCATGAACGGTTTGAATGAAATTGACCCTGAGTTGATGCTCAAGATTCAAGACAATATGTTCACCTTTGAGACTCTGGTAGGCGTGAACAACAAAGGTATTCAGGTGCTGATGCGTACCGTCGAGCCAGACATGTTGATGGTGGCTTTGAAGGGTGCAAGCCCTGAAACACAAGCCCGCTTTTTTGACAATATGTCTGAGCGTGCCCGCGGCATGTTCCGCGATGATATGGAGGCCAAAGGCCCACAACGTATGTCGGACGTGGAAGAAGCCCAAAAGAAAATTATGCGTATGGCCAGACAGTTGTCTGACTCTGGCGAATTGGTATTAGGCGGCGGAGACTATGTATAACCGTTTAGTCGTGCCGCGGTCAGCCATTCCATGGCAGCCCGCTTCTAAGTTAGACCTTCGTCGTTCTGAAGTCGGATATGACTCGACGGTTTGGGGTGAAGATGTACGCGAAGATTATGCGGACGCGCCGTATCCAGAAAACCTGGACGATTTTGCGACCGATGCATATACATCGGTCACGCAAACGCTGACTGAACAAGCCAGGCTGTCATTGGCTTTGTTACAAGAACAAGAAACGCAAGCTAGCTTTGATAGCAACTTGACTGCTCCTAAAACCACTGCATCGGTCAATGAACATTTGCCCTTTGTGATGGACGATTACGCGGCTGCAAGACGCATCAAGGTGCTGCTTGCTAAAGGCTTGCTGGACAAAAAAAGTGTGGGCCGATTTGTAGATGATCGAGACATTGCTGAATCTGCTGATACAACGAAAGATTCAAAAACAGCGCAATCGCACTTAGAAGCTACGCAAGAGGCTCTCAATGCCATAGCCAGTGAATCTTCTGCGCAAAGCACAGAAGAACAAGTAGAAGAGCCTGAACTACAAGCAGAAGCCAAAGGCATCCCTTTAGATGAAGCGGTGCAACGTGAAGAAGCGCAATTTGCCAAAGGTTTAGCCCAAGGAAAAGAAGAAGGCAAAGCTGAAGGCTTTGAAGCAGGCAAAGCGCAAGGATTAGAAGAAGGCAAGGCCTTAGGTCTTGAAGAAGGCAAAGGACAAGGCCTAGAAGAAGCCGTGCAAGAAGCCTTAGAAAAAGGCAAAGCACAAGGCTTAGAAGAAGGCATTGCCCGTGGCATAGAGCAAGGTGAGCGCCAAGCCCGTGAAGCCATGGAGCAAGAAGTAGCCACCCAATGCGAAGTGCTCTCGCAAGTGGCAGAAGGCTTGCATGATTTGCTGCAAGACCCACAACGCTTCTTCAATCCATTGAAACGCTTGGCCTTGAATATGGCGCAGCATATTGCCAAGCATGAGCTAAGTATTTCGCCCCAAGCGATCGACGCTTTGGTACAAAATTGTTTGAACGAACTAGACCACCCCATCAAAGGCGCGGTGGTTGTAGAGCTCAACCCCCAGGATAAAAAATTACTCGAAACCTTGACCACTGCTAGTCTGCAAGGCGTGCACCTTGAAGCCGTGCCCCAATTGGCGTCTGGCAGTGTGCGTGTGATCGCCAACGATATGGTGGTTGAAGATTTGATTGAAAACCGGCTTGAGGCAATGGCCAGAAGTTTGGCCCTTAAGGAGGTTACGCCTCGTGCGGAGCCAGTTGTTGACGAGCAAGTTAAAACGGACGATGGGGAGGCAGAAGATGTTCATTCCTGACGTCATCAATACTTTGTTGATGGGTTTGATTTTCATGGTCATCGTGGTGACTGTGGTGCGACCATTTGTCATGCATATCGTCAACGGACAGATGACAACTGACGATATGCAAAAAGAGGCTATTGAAGCGGTGCAACAAGAAATGATGCGTACCAGCATGTTGGCTGAAGCCAAGCGCAATGACCAAATACGTTTTCAGCAATTGCTGTTGGAAGTGCCAGAAAAACCCAAGCCCAAGCCAGTGGTTGAGGTCGATCTAGAAGCAGAAGAAGCCAAAGCCAAAGAAGCTGCAGAAGCTGAGGCGCAAGTGCTTGCCGATGCAGCTGCTGTACTAGCTGCCGAAGGCGCTGCAATGGAAGGTGAGGCTTTAGCCGAAGGTGCAAATGCAGAAGAACCTGCTAGCACTGAAATCGTGATGCAAGAAGGTGAATCGTTGGCCGATGTGAAAGAACGCATGAAGCGCGAACAAGCCAAAGCCAAGAAGCCAACTATCCCGCCAGAGCTACTGAACAATGCCAACAGCTACGAAGACAAAGTAGGCGTGGTGCGCATGGTGGTGCAAAACGACCAAAGCCGTGTGGCTGGCGTGATCCGCAGCATGATCCAAACCCAATAACCAATTTAGAACTGTCCCATGCTTGATTTCGCGCAAGAAGTAGAAACCACGCTTGAGCAATTGCGCGTGCCAGATCCGCAACGTAGCGGCACCTTGGTGCGCTTGGTGGGCTTGACATTAGAGACGCGCGGCATCATGGCTCCCTTAGGTGCATGTTGTGAAGTTTTAGGCCAACACGGCCACCGAATTGAAGCCGAGGTCGTCGGCTTCAACGACCGCACTTTGTATTTGATGCCATTCACAGACCCTGTGGGCGTAGGCCCAGGTGACATGGTGCGCGTGATGCGCAACTCAGGCCAAGTACGTTTGGGCGATGGATTATTAGGCCGTGTGATTGATGGTCGGGGACAACCTTTAGACGGCCGCCCTTTGCCTGAATTACCAGACCAAATGACATTGTTTGGCAGCCCACTCAATCCTATGGAGCGTGGCCCTATCAATTCCATTTTGGATGTGGGTGTGAAAGCTATCAACTCTGTGTTGACGGTTGGACGAGGCCAGCGGATTGGTTTAGTAGCTGGTTCCGGTGTGGGTAAAAGTGTGTTGCTAGGAATGCTGACCCGATTCACAAAAGCCGACATTGTGGTGATTGGTTTAATTGGTGAACGTGGCCGCGAAGTGCAAGCGTTTATCAGTGAATCGTTGGGTGATGAAGGTCTAGCAAAGTCGG
>JBBAOY010000034.1:0-13725 GCA_040401095.1 Limnohabitans sp. | reverse complement strand
GAAGTGCAAGCGTTTATCAGTGAATCGTTGGGTGATGAAGGTCTAGCAAAGTCGGTGGTGATCGCCGCACCTGCCAACGTATCTCCCGTATTGCGACTCAAAGCCACCCACATGACCCATGTGGTCGCAGAATATTTCCGCGACAAAGGTTTGAACGTGTTGATGCTGTGCGACAGCTTGACGCGGGTTGCCCATGCACAGCGTGAGATCGGTTTGGCGATTGGCGAACCACCGACTGCCAAAGGTTATCCGCCCTCCGTGTTTGCTTTGTTACCTAATTTGATTGAGCGCGGTGGCGTTGGCAGACATGGTCATGGTTCGATCACTTCGATCTACACCGTGCTCGCTGAAGGTGACGACGCATCTGACCCCATCGTTGATATTGCCCGAGCATCTTTAGACGGACAAGTGATGCTGTCGCGCACATTGGCCGACCAAGCGCATTACCCTGCGATTGATTTGAATGGATCGATTTCTCGTGTGATGCAAACCTTGGTCGATAGCGACTCAATGCGCCAAGCTAACCGGTTTAGACGCCTATGGTCTGTCTACCAACAAAATGCAGACTTGGTGCAAGTTGGTGCGTATGAATCTGGAACCAACCCTGAGTTGGACGAAGCCATTCGCTTGCGCGAACAAATGGTGATGTTCTTGCGCCAAGACATGCACATCAGCGAAGACTATGACATCACACTCGGCAATCTTAAATACTTGATGTCATGAAACCCCGCGCAGCTTGGCCTATCTTGGCAAAAAAAGCCAAAGAGAAATGCGACCAAGCCATGGCCGCATTGGTCAAGGGTCGCGAAAAGATTAAAAACCTTGAGCAAAGTCGCGGTCGTATGGAGGCGCTTTATGCTGACTATTTAGCGCGGTCTATAGAAACAGAAAAAAAATCTCTCAGCATGCAAGAGACAGTGAACTTCAGAGGTTTTTTGCAGCAAATTCAAACCTTGATCAAGCGTGTCGACATTGACCTTCAACATGCAAAATTTGAGTTAGACATCTTAAAAGCCAACTTGCTAGCCGCAGAAAAAAAACGTATCCAAATGGAAACTTTGCAAGAGCAAGATGAGAGACGCATTAGAGACGCCACCGCCAAGCGCGAACAACGTGAAATGGATGCTGCGGGTGTGATGCTTTTTAATATAAAGTGAAAACCAAGTCCAAATCTGTTTCGCAACCTTGGTTTAAAAATAATTGAGTTTTATCTCGATGATTGCCAACCAGCTTGCAACCAATGCCAATAGTGGGGCTTGAATTCCCAAGGTATCAGCGTGGTGGGTGCACTGTCTGCAAATACATGTGACGTGAGATGGTCAAACCAAATGCCTTGTGCCTGCAAGCTTTGCACCAAAGATTGGCTGTAAGTGGCGTTCATATCGCGTGGAAATACGCTGTGACGCACATCTTGCATACGTGCATCTTGTGAATGCGCAACTTGTTGGGTAGGACCTGATAACAAGTCATGCACGCTGCCCCAATCGCGTCCCGACAAAGTGGTTTTGAGTGCACGAAGTTCTTTTTCTACTAGCGCTTCGTCTCTGATGCGGTAGCGGTGTTGCCCCAACATATTGTCAAACCAGATACTGGCATGTGGGCGCTTTGCGAGTATTTCGGGCAAATGCGCCATGGCATCTTGGCGGTGGTGGCTGATTTGCGTGTTGCTTTTGCGCAGTACCCGACCATGGCGCCAATTGAATAAGCGTTGGGCGAGTGGGTCGATATCGTAGGCATCAATTTGTTCAAATTGGGTGAGCCATGTAGTGGGCATCATCCAACCCGCACTGCAACCCATCAGCAGCAAATGTTTGTAGCGTGGTTGGCAATGTATTAAAAAGTGTTCAATATGCGCAACAGTGGGTTGCCAGCGCCTGCGAGCCTGAAAGGCGTGTAGATGCCAATTCAATCCGCCAGTGCCTCCGGCGTTCAATAAATCCCGCAGTATTTCTCTCAATCGCATGGGGTGGAACTATATCTGTGTGTTGTGCCCAAGGCTGTGCCAATCTGACCTGGCATATTGATTGCAAAGTCTATGGGACCAGGCACTTTAGGTGTCAATAAACCGTCATTGCGCACAGGAATTCATCATGCAAAGCTTCAATTGGGCCCAGTTCATCGCTAGTACGTTCAGTATTTTGCTGCTACTAGGTGTTGCGTGGTGGTGGGTTAAACGCAATAAATCTATGGGCATACAAGGTAACGGCGAGCGGCGTATCCAGTTAGTGGAAGCACTGCCTTTGAGTTTGAAGCACAAGATGGTGTTGATCCAAATCGATAACCAAATGGTGTTGGCAAGCGTCAGCCCTAGCGAAGTTAAAACTTTGCACGCTTGGACTGAGGAGACATCGCATGTTGCGTAAACCTGTCTCTTTCAAGCTAGCCTTTGTCTTGATGACATTACTTCTCATCGCCATGTGTGTGATGCCCATGATGGCGCACGCGCAAACGCAAGGTATTCCTTTGGTTAATGTGAGTGGCGGTAAAGGCGGCCAGCAATACAGCATGAGCCTGCAATTGCTAGGCTTGATGACAACACTCACGCTGTTGCCATCGATGTTACTGATGATGACCTCGTTTGTTCGCATCATCATCGTGCTGTCTATCTTGCGCCAAGCTTTGGGTACTGCACAAACACCGCCTAATACGGTCTTGGTTGGACTCGCTTTGTTCTTGACCTTCTTCATCATGTCGCCGGTTTTTGAGTCGGTCTACAAAGATGCAGTTGGTCCCTATATGAACGCTAATTTGGACTTCGACAAAGCCTTAGCCAAAGCCGAAGTACCCGTACGCGACTTCATGATGAAACAAACCCGCGAAGACGATATCGCCATGTTCATGCAAATCGCTAACCGCCGCGAGTTAGATAACTCTTCACAAGTGCCTTTCACTACGTTGATGCCAGCTTTCATCACGTCTGAAATCAAGAGTGCTTTCACGATTGGTTTCTTGATCTACATCCCCTTTGTGGTGATTGACTTGATCGTTGCCAGCGTGTTGATGTCGATGGGCATGATGATGCTCTCGCCCATGATTATTTCGATGCCTATCAAACTCATGTTGTTTGTATTGATCGACGGGTGGACGCTCTTGATGGCGTCGCTCTCCAATAGTTTCGTTTTTTAAGGAAGTACCACCATGGACTCAGCAGCCGTAGTAGATTTAGCCCGCCAAGCGCTTTGGATGACCATGCTCATCTCGGCACCTTTGCTTGTTGTTGGCCTCGTAGTGGGTTTGGTAGTGGGTATTTTCCAAGCCGCCACCTCGATCAACGAGCAAACGCTTAGTTTTATTCCTAAAGTGTTTGCGATTGGCTTGACCGTGTCCATCATGGGCGGTTGGATGATCAACACGATGGTGGATTACACCAAAGGCATTTTTACGCGTATCCCCAGTTTGTTCATGTGATTCTGGGTTATGAACCTCGCGCTGATAGACATTCTTGAAAAGTTTTTGGTCATCATTTGGCCGATGCTGCGTTTGTCTGCGTTTTTAGCGTTCACCTCTATTTTTTCAATTCGCGCAGTGAATTTGCGCATTCGTATGTGTTTAGGCTTTGCTTTGGCATTCTTTGTCTCGCAGCAAATCGATATTCCTCGTATCGACCCGCTCACCGCGGAAGGGTTGCAGGAAATATTTCGCCAAATTTTGATCGGCCTGACCATGGGTTTGGTATTTCAAGTGGCCTCTGCCACTTTGGTCGTTGCAGGTCAAGCGATATCGGGTTCGATGGGCTTGTCGATGGCCAACATGATTGACCCCAATATGGGTAGCGTGCCTGTGTTGTCTGCGCTTTTCAACATCATGGGCACCTTGATATTTTTAGGAATCGGTGGCCATTTGATTGTGTTTGGTTTGGTGCTCGAGTCGTTTAAGTTGCTACCGATTGGCCAAGAGTTTTTTACCCAAGACATGTTGGGCAAGATGATCAATTGGAGCGCCATGATGTTCTTGGGCGCTTTATTGATTGGCTTGCCTGTGATGATGACCTTGCTGTTCATCAACATCGGCCTCGGATTTGTTGCTCGTGCTGCGCCGAGTTTGAATATTTTTACCGTGGGCTTTCCCGCCTTGATCTTGGTGGGATTTGTCATTTTGATTTTCTCTATGGGCAACAACGTCTCGCGCATCCAATGGGTGTGGGCGCAGGCGTTCTTGGTCTTGCGTTCATTTTTAGGAAGTTGATTAGGTAGCAGATATGGCAGAAGAAAGCGGCCAAGACAAAACCGAAGAACCCACGGCGCAGCGACTCAGCAAAGCGCGCGAGGAAGGCCAGATTGCGCGTTCGCAAGAACTTGCGCCTGCCGCCATGATGGTGATGGCCACCTTGTTTTTCACCATGATGGGACAGTATCTTTTCAACAGCATGGGCAATTTGTTTAAAAGCCAATTGCAGTTTGATAGAAAAATTACCGACAAAGCCGAGTTGTTGCCCGCTATTTTTGGCAGTGCCATCGTCGATGGGTTTGTCATTGTGTTACCGCTCGTTGCCATCATGGCGGTGATTGCAGCTTTGTCGACCACCTTATCGGGTGGTTTCATCTTCTCTCCCAAACTCGCTTTGCCCAATTTCGGCAAGCTCAATCCCATGAGTGGTTTGAAGCGCATGTTTGGAACCGATGCATTGATTCAGTTGGGCAAATCGGTTGCTAAGTTTTTGGTGGTCGGCGCTATTTTGTTGGTCTCGGTCATGAACAATTTAAACGACTTGACCAATATTTCGCAAATGGATTTGGGGCAAGCGGTGAAGGTCGCAGGCACCATCATTGTGGATTCATGTTTTTGGTTGAGTTTGGGCTTGGTTTTGGTAGCGTTGGTAGATGTGCCTTTGCAGCGCCACCAATTAAACGAAAAACTCAAGATGACCAAGCAAGAGGTCAAAGACGAGATGAAGAATTCAGAGGGTAACCCCGAAGTTAAGGGCCAGATCCGCCGTCGTCAGCGTGAAATTTTGAATAACAAGATGATGACCAAAGTCAAAGACGCAGACGTTGTCATCACCAACCCAACCCACTTTGCGGTGGCCTTGTCATATGACCCCAACGGGGACGGCGCGCCACTTTTAGTGGCCAAGGGCGATGACGGATTGGCCGCACGTATTCGTGAAGAAGCCACCAAGCATGGTGTCTATATCTTTGAAGCGCCGTTGCTAGCCCGCGCCTTATACTTCACGACTAAGTTGGATCACCCCATTCCAGAGGCGCTCTACCATGCTGTGGCTCAGGTGATTGCCTTTGTGTTTAGTCTGAATCAGTCTTACGGAAGAGGCCAAGAAGTGATCAAGCCAGACCCGAAAATTCCTGACGAGATGAAATTTGATGCCAACGGTGTCTTGATGAACTCTTAATCTCCAACTAAGCCTGCATGACCGATATCTTCCAAAGCCCAGGTGACCGATTACGGTTTGAAATCCTTCTTAAATCGTTGACCGAAGGCAGCATCAATTTGGCTGTCTTGAGTCAGCATGATTTGGTGCTGGATTTTTATGGCAGTCTTTTTGAAGAACGCTTGCGCGCTGCAGGCGAGCAGAACATTGAGTTTTGCACCTCCACCAGTTCTGAGCAGTTGGTGCAAACCTTCAACGACATCTTGTCGGAACTCACCCTCAACCAAGCCACAGAAAAAGAAAAAAAATTAGCGCCACGCCGCTTCTTGCTATTTCGCGATTCCATTTTGATGCAAGAGTTTGAGTTGCAACTGCTTGCACGATTGGTCAATGGATTTCCCGCTGGCAACATCAGCGTGATCTTGCTGATCAACAGCGCAGGTAACTACCGCAAAAAGTTAGAAGCCTTTGGCAAAAACCTATTGCAATGGGAAGTCGAAACCAAAGCGGGCGAACCCAAACGTGTTCTCTCTGATTGGGTAGCCGATACACCTGATGAAGCGCTTGCTTCTGAGCCGCCGGTTTTACAACCGATGTCAGCTGCAGATTCCGAAGAAGCCCTCAAGCAACTCAATATGCCCAAGAAAACCTCTTGGCGTATTCCAGGGCTTGGTAAAAAAGCCCAGCCGCAACCGGCACCAGCTTCTGCCGCGACCACTGCAATGCCCGCACCGGCGCCTGCATCAACCCCCCACAAACCGCAAGAAGCAGCACCCGTTTCTGCCTTTGACGCTCGAACGCCGCGTGAACCTGTGTTGGGTGCGCCTGTTTTAGGTGCTACCGCCAGCGCTGCTTCTGCCGCATCTGCGCAAGCAGCAGAGGCAGACGTTTTTAAACGCAGCGCGAACAAGCCACGCTGGGGTATGGTTTTATTCGTATTGCTCATGTCTTTGGCTATCTTTGGTTTTATGTACAAAGACATGTTGGTAGAAGAGGCTGAACTCTTTAAGAAATATTTGTTGCGCGGAACACCTGCAGCACCTTCTCCCACGCCAGAACCCGTGGCAAGTGCGCCGGAGCCTGCAGCGTCAAGCGCGGTATCTGCTGCAAGTGACGTGGCCTCAGGTGCTGTTGACATGCAGACAATCCCAGCAAGCGGCAGTGTGGTTGCTGCGCCTGTAGCATCTGAACCCGTTGTGGTGGCACCCATCAAAGAAGTTGCTGTCAAAGAACCCGTTAGCAAAGAAACTACAAACAAACAAGTTCCTGCCAAAGAGGTAGATAAAAAAGAACTATCAAAAAAAGAAGCTCAAACTAATGCTGCTCAAGCCGATAAAGTATCTGATGCAGATTGGATAAGCCAATTGCCAGATGATGGCTTTGTCTTGCAGCTCGCCGCATTTGATGTGGAAGACGAAATGCTCACCTTCAAACGCAGCCAAGTGGCATATGCCTCGGCGCGGGTGATGCAGGTCAGAAAAAAAGATACCAACAAACGCTATTACATTTTGTTGGCTGGTCCATTTGAGACCAAGCCAGATGCAGATCGATTTATGAAATCAAGCCCATTGCTTGCAAAAGGATGGTTGCGCAGCGTGAAGTCTGTCAAAGCACAACTTACAAAGGCCTAAGGAATAAGGATCGACATGAGTAGCAACGAAGCCGAAGTTATCTCTAGCAAAGGTCATGAAACCTTTGAGCCTGCATTCGAGTCCGATAAAGTGCCACGCCTTCAGGTGCCCAATGTGCCTGAGGATGCACAAGGGCTTTCTGCAAAAGAATTGGCCCAAGTCCCCACCCTGAACGAGCCGGAGACCGCGCACACCGCTGTAGTGGCGAAGGTAACGGCTCCTAAAGCCGCCCCCATACCCTCCGAGGCCGAAGAAACCAGCGTTTCCGTCTTAGATGCCCTAGACGCTCTGCCTGTATTAGAGGATGTTCACACTCAAGAGATGCCTGGTCACGTCGATACATGGATAGATGTATTCCAAAAACGTACTGAAAAGCTGACCGAAGATATCAAAATGCTGCACGCGCGGCTAGATGTTTTAGAAGAAAAATCAAAGGGTTAACCATGGCGGAAGTTGAAAAAAATACGGACGACACAGCGGTGCTCGAAGCGCCGGTGGATGAAGTTGAAGCGACGGACGCTGCTGAGTCAGGTGAAAACTCGTCTGAAGGTGCTGATGAGTCATTCTTGGACGTAGATGCCACTGCTGACCGTTTGACAGAAATCGCTAACCAGTCACTCAATAGCAATGAGGTGGCGCGCCAAATTGAAGAACTGACCTCAGTGGTTTTAGATTCGGCAGAGGTGTCCACACGCTCTGCATCTATCGCCGCCGATGTAAGCGGCGCCATGCGCATGGTGGTTGCAAAGATTGAAGAAACCAACCGTCGCAACGTGTTGCATTCCCGTGTCATGTTGGGCGCTATTTGCGTATGTTTGCTAATAGCCATGGGATTTTTCTTTGGCGTCACTTTAAAAATGACCAAGTCGATCAAAGAATTGGACGTGATGACATACGCCATGTCCAAGCGCATGATCGAGATCGACGGAAGCATCAGTGCTATTGGTAAAACCAATTCTGATTTTTCTGAAATCACAGACAAACAAGAAGAACTCAACACCACGCAAAAGAATGTTGCCAACCGCTTGGACGAAATTGGTCGTGTGATGTCCACCATGCCTAACTTGGTGGCCGATCAAAACAACAAGTTGATAGATGCAAAATTACTTGCAATGAATAAATCTTTGGCCTCTATGGAAGCCAAGCTGGTGGCCAATGCGGATGCGGACAAATTAAAACAGCAACCTGTGCAATTGGTACTGACTGAAATCCAAAAAATGCGCACAGAGATGAACCAAAGCTTGCAAGCGCGCGATAAATTGCAGGCCTCTGCGTATGAACAAGCTGTTAAGAGCGCAAGCAATGCAGCGGCCATGGCACAAAAAGCGGCTGACAACGCAGTTGCTGCAGAAAAAGCCGCAGCCGCAGAGCGTTTAACTTCGCAAAAAGCAGCTGCTGAGCGCGCTGCTGCCATGCGTTTTGCTCCGCCAGAAAAACCCCCAGAAAGAACGCAGGCTGACAAAGCTGCCGCAGATAGAGCCGCCGCAGAAAGAGCTGCTGCCAAAGCCTCGGCTGAAAGAGCTGCAGCGCTCGCGGCGGAACGCGCCGGTGCTGCTGAACGTGCGGCAGAAAAAGCCCGAGCTGCTGCGCAAGCTGCTGCGACGCCACCTCCAGCACCAGCGCCTGTGGTGCGTGAGCGTCCTATCCAATACCCAAGAGCGGCTGACTAAGCGTTCAGCCCGAATCGACTGGCACTTGCGTGCGCCCAGTCTTGGTAGGTCACTGGCAAACTGCTGATCTCTTTTTGCAGCAATGCGAGCGGCGCAACCGTATCTACCAATTCCGATAAATGCAAAACCTGTGTTTCACTGACACGTTGCATGATGTGGCGCGGTGAGAGCTCATGGGGTTCATGCAAACCAGAGGCTTCTAATAATGCTTGCAATGCTTCTAAGGTGTTGCGATGGAAGTTTTCAACCCGCTCTGCTTTGCTAGGCACCACCAACGCCATTTGACGCTTGGGGTCTTGGGTCGTTACACCAGTAGGGCAATTGCCCGTGTGGCAAGTTTGTGCTTGTATGCACCCCAGCGCAAACATAAAACCGCGTGCACTGTTACACCAGTCTGCGCCCAATGCAAAAGCACGCGCCATATCGAATGCGCTCACGATCTTGCCGCTCGCACCGACCCGAATGTGTTCACGCAAACCTGCACCCACCAAAGTGTTGTGTACCAAGCGCAAGCCTTCTTGTAGTGGCATACCGATATGGTCAGAGAACTCTAAGGGGGCAGCACCGGTACCGCCCTCTGCACCGTCGACCACCACAAAGTCTGGATAAATTTTGCTCTCGAGCATGGCTTTGACAATGCCAAACCATTCCCATGGATGGCCAATACACAGCTTCATGCCCACCGGCTTACCGCCACTTAACTCGCGCAGTTGTTGCACAAATTGCATCAATGCAAGCGGCGTAGAAAAACTGCTGTGGCTTGAAGGTGAAACACAGTCTTCGCCGATACCCACGCCTCGCGCTTCAGCAATTTCTTCGGTCACTTTGGCGCCTGGCAAAACGCCACCATGTCCAGGCTTGGCACCTTGGCTGAGTTTGATCTCGACCATCTTGACTTGCTCAGACTTCACGTTCTCGGTGAAGTGCTCTGGGCTGAAATGGCCGGATGCATCACGGCAACCAAAGTAGCCAGAACCGATTTCCCAAATCAAATCGCCGCCATGGGTGCGGTGGTGGCGGGAGATCGAACCCTCACCCGTGTCATGCGCAAAACCGCCGCGCTTAGCGCCAAGGTTCAATGCCAATATGGCGTTAGCACTCAGCGCACCAAAGCTCATGGCAGAAATATTGAAACGACTCATGCTGTAAGGTTGCTTGCAATCGCTGCCGCCTACTTGAATGCGAAAGTCGTGGCCTTGCAGTTGTGTAGTTGCTATGGAATGGTTGATCCATTCGTAACCCACCGAACGCACATCGAGTTGTGTGCCAAAAGGGCGTTTATCGCTTTCACCTTTTGCACGTGAATACACCAAACTACGTTGCGCCCGAGAAAACGGCGTCGCGTCTGTTTCAGATTCTAAAAAATATTGCCGAATTTCAGGCCGGATGTATTCGAGCATGAAGCGCAAATGCCCAATGACTGGGTAGTTACGCAATACCGCATGGTGTTCTTGTTTGAGGTCATGCAAACCGACCAAACTTAAAAATAAAAATACAACAGGCCACCAACCGCTTAAGCCTGTGACGCCCGCACCGAGCAAGGTGAAGACCAGTAACACCACGGACGCCAAAAACGCGGTGTAGCGCACCGGATAAATCTCGTTTAATTTTTCCAGCATGCGTCTAACTCCTAAGGCGGTGGAAAGAATTATCTTCTTTGGTTAAGTTTCGCCGCTAGTTTAGTTTGAGCCAAGGCTGAGACCTCTGAGCGCAGGCGCGCAGAGGTGAGTTGTTGGTCGGCCACGTTTTGTACGTCTTTGAGATGCGACATGATGGACGAGCGAAGATCGACCAAGTCAACTTCCAACTTGCGTGCGCGCTCTTGCAACTCGCGTTGCAGAGCCATACGCTGTGTCAATAAATTGACTTCAGCTGCAATCGTGCGCCATGTTTGTGTGAGTTCATCAGAAGGCGCGACGCGTAATTGGTCGAACAATTCACTGATCAGCGGGTCAAACAGCGGTGATGCAGTGTTTTGCGACTGCATTGGCTCTTGTGTCTCAGTCAAGGTGGGCACTTTTTCGGGTGCATAGTTGTATTGCGGAGCAGGCGGCGCTTCAGAAGGTGCAGGGGCAGCCGCCGCACGCGCATGCGATTGCAGCAAAGCATTGACCTGTCCCCAGCCGTCGTCAGGCGAGTACTGCTTGAGGCCTTTGAATGACAAAAATTGTGGTTCGGTACTCATTTATTTGCTCAATATGCCCATGGACATGCGTTTAAGGAACTGAGGAATTCCCATTGAGGTAATGCTTGTAGTTTCTTCCACTGCAGGTTGTCCGGCGGGGTTGGGTCGAGAAGCGATATTGGCTTGCGTTGGTGTTTCAGTAGGGGGCGCACTGTCGCCCACCTTATGCAAACGATGGCGACCTAAAACCGAGTATTGGTTAGACAGAGTGCTTGTGCGTGCCAACAAGTTCTTGGCCGGCGCATTCAGTGCATTCGATTGGTTGGTGGTGCGAATGCCGTTGAGCGCATTGATACGCGTAGATGCTGTTGTCTGGCGCATGCCTTGCGCGCTGGCGCGCATCTCGCGGGCAGTGCACACGGCTTTGCCGAATTCAATGAAAGATGAGCCGCACTCGTCTGGCAGGTCCATCAAATAGCCGCGCTCAAACATTTCACGTGCACTTTGCGCTTCCAGCACAGGCGGCGACAACATAAAGCTAACAGGAAAGCGCTGCTTGGTGAAGGTGTCGCTTTGCATTTGCTCGTTGTGGACGCGCGTAGGACACACCAACAATGTGGGTGGCGTGTGGATAGCGGAATCAAACACCCAGCGGTGGCGACTCAAAAAGCCTGCGGTAGCGGCAAGTTCAATCTCTGACACCGAAGTCGGCACGATGACCAAGTCGTATTCAAACATCAACTCGCCTGCAATCGAGTCGGTCCACGTTAAATCGCAAATCACCACATCTGAACTGCTAGCGGCGCGGCGCAAATGCAAACGTGCGTCAAGAATGGGGCGGTTACCACCTTGGTCGAGCGGCAAGATGTGGTGCTGGACCACGATACCGATATTGGGCGCACGGTTCAACCAGGTGCTGGAGGATCCGTGGGTGTCAAAGTCGACCAAAGTCACGCTTTGGCCTTGACGGCGCATGTAAGCCGCCAAGTTGGCTGACACGGTGCTCTTGCCGACGCCACCCTTTTGACTGGTGACCAAAATTTTGAAAGTAGACATTTACTAACTCCAGATTCGAATAACGCAACGCCTGAGAAACAAAAAGAAGCGGGAAGTGGAATTTAATGGGTAGTTACATAACCGTCAATATCGCTAATTTTGCGATTTAGTCGTCTAAACCGACAAAAATATCACTTTGTAGAGTTAATTAGTATTCAAATAATTTAAAAAAGAAACTAAATGAAGAGTATTTGCTATGTTGTTGATTCATAATGTTTTTTAAGTAGTGTCAAAAAAAACAACACTTTCCAGCTTTTATGGATGGTTACCCTGTCACAAAGTGTGTAAAACCCGCGAGTAAACTCTTTATGTCTAAATTTTGTGAGTTCTTATAACTATGTCTTCTACACACATCTCCCGCATTGCTATTGCAATGACTGTTCTGGCGCTTGCAGCATGCAGCACCACCAAGCTCGCAGAAACCGCTGACGTCGCTGGCAAAGCGGTGGTAGCGGCGGCGCCTACCACCCCCGCCCCAGCGCAATCTGCTGTGGCCCCTGTGGTGGCTGACCACTTGAATCCGAGCAGCTTGATATCTAAAGAACGCAGCGTCTTTTTCGACTTTGACCAATTTGTGATCAAAGCCAACGACGGTCCCATGATCGAGCGCCAAGGTAAATATTTAGCCAGCAAGCAAAACTTGGCCATTCGCGTCGAAGGCAATGCCGATGAGCGCGGCGGCCGTGAATACAACTTGGCCTTGGGTCAAAAACGTGCCGACGCAGTGGTGCGTGCATTGAAAGTCTATGGCGTTGGCGAGAAGCAACTCGAAGCCGTGAGCTTCGGTAGCGAAAAACCAGCGATGCAAGGTCACGACGAAGTCGTATGGGCGCAAAACCGCCGTGTTGATTTGGCATATCCGAACAAGTAAATTTTGAACGTATCGCCAAATCGTATGGGTTGCATTAGTTGATGCAACTCAACAACGAAGTCATCACCACACCACCGCGTGCTTCGGCCACGGTGGTGTTGTTACGTGATGCCCCACAAAAAGGGCTAGAAGTATTTTTATTGCGCCGCCATACAGACTCTGCTGTGTTGGGCGGCGCCTATGTTTTCCCTGGTGGCAAATTAGACGAAGCAGATAGCAGTGAACATGTGTTACGTCATTTAGACCAAGACCCTCTCGATTTGCACCGCTCGTTGGCAGAGCCAGAGATTCAAACCCATATGGCTGCAGGCCTGTATGTCGCTGCCATTCGCGAGGCTTTAGAAGAGTGTGGTGTGTTGTATGCACGCGCCCGCAACAGCGAAGCCTTGGCGCACGACACCTTGCAACGCGCGCAATGGCAAAAAAAATTGCATGCAGGTGAAACTTTTGCTGATGTTTTGGCGTCGGGTGATTTACAACTAGACACGCAACATTTGGCTCCGTGGTCCAGGTGGATCACTCCGCGTATGCCGTCCGTCACCAGCAAGCGTTTTGACACACGATTTTTTGTAGCCGTGTTGCCGCCTAACCAAACCCCCATCCATGACGATGTAGAAGCGGTTGACAGCATTTGGCTGTCCCCGCGCGAGGCACTGCTCAAGTATTGGGACCGCGGCATCAGCATGGCCCCGCCACAAATCATGACTTTGGTGAACTTGTTGCCTTACAGCGACTGCGCGAGCGTATTGCGCGCGGCGCTAGCAAGAAAACCTTCTGCAGTGATGCCTGAGACATTTGATGCAGATGGCTTGCGCCATATTTGTTATCCGGGCGATCCGCAGCATTCGATTAAAGAAAAAGCCATGCTCGGCCCCACGCGTTTGCGTTTTATAGAAGGCCGCTTTGAGCCGAAAGATGGTGTGGGGGCTTTTTTAGATCCTGAAGGGATCTAAGCAATACAACTAGTGTCTTTAGTTTGTAACCGAGTGAATTTGGTGGCGCTTCACGGATTCGAACCGCGGACCTGTGGATTATGATTCCATCGC
>JBBAOY010000033.1:0-27323 GCA_040401095.1 Limnohabitans sp. | reverse complement strand
ACGACCGGGTCATGCTCAACAAAGCACGAATGACCAAACTAGGCATTCATTTAGGTGATGTCACGCTCTCCTTTATGCGTAGGGCTTAGGCGCGATTCATAGCGAGATTTTTTGTGATGCGCGTATTCAATCGATTTATGTTTGTTTTTGCCTGCTTGACCGGCGCACTATCTGTATTGGTTGCTGCCTATTGCGCCCATATCCCAGGATTAGAAGAAGCCTCTTTACGTTCATTGCAATCCGCTATCCAAATGATGCAATTTCACGCCCTCGCATTGCTGGTGGTTGCATGGATGTCTAAAGACGGCAAAAGTAGTTGGCCTTTATTTGTTAGCGGATTATTTTTTCTAATGGGCATCGTGTTGTTTAGTTTCAATATTTTTTTACACCAACTGTTTGTTATCAGCTCCTTTAGGGCGTTGATACCTTTTGGGGGAATGGCATTTGTCGTAGGTTGGATTGGCTTAGCGGCACACACTTTTTATATAAATCTCTAAGTTATGAAAAAAATCCTCCTCCTCGGCTCGGGTGAGCTCGGCAAAGAATTCGTGATCAGTGCCAAACGCTTGGGTTGCTATGTAGTCGCATGTGACAGCTATGCCGGCGCTCCGGCCATGCAAGTGGCTGATGAGTTTTGCGTCTTTAGCATGTTGGATGAAAAAGCACTGCGCGCAGCAATTACCAAATACCAACCCGATCTGATCGTTCCAGAAATTGAAGCCATCCGCACCGAGGTTTTGCTCGAGGTTGAAAAAGAAGGCTTTGAAGTCATACCCAGCGCCCGTGCGGCCAACCTGACTATGAACCGCGACCGCATTCGCGATGTGGCCGTTGGCCTTGGCGTGCGTACCGCCAAATTCAGCTACGCAGAGTCTGCTGATGAATTACTGCGCCAATCTCAAACCATAGGCTTTCCCGTTGTCATCAAACCTGTGATGAGCTCTTCTGGCAAAGGCCAAAGCGTTGCTAAATCGCAAGCAGATATCCAAACCAGCTGGGCATATGCATGCGAAGGTATGCGCGGCGATCGTCAAAAAGTCATCGTTGAAGAATTTATCAACTTTGAGTTTGAAATCACCCTTCTCACCATTCGTCAGCGCAACGGAGAAACGATCTTCTGCCAACCGATTGGCCATGTGCAAGAACGTGGTGACTACCAATACAGCTGGCAACCCCAAGCCATGCAACCAGCGTACTTGAAAGCCGCTGAACAAATGGCAGAAAAAGTCACATCTGATTTAGGTGGTACAGGTCTGTTTGGTGTAGAGTTTTTTGTTACCAAAAACGAGGTGATCTTCAGCGAGCTAAGCCCTCGCCCACACGATACAGGTATGGTCACTCTCATTAGCCAAAACTTGAGCGAGTTTGATTTGCACGCGCGCGCTATTTTGGGACTACCCATACCGCAAATTGATACCGTCGAGGGAGCCAGCGCTGTTGTACTTGCTACTAAAGAAGGATCATCTCCAACATTCACAGGTGTTGTTGAGGCTATGCGCGAGCCTGGAACAGATGTGCGTATTTTTGGGAAACCAACGACGCGTCCTTACAGGCGTATGGCTGTAGCGCTTGCCAAAGGACCGAATGCTTTGGAAAGAGCCAGAGCAGCTGCAAAGAAGATTTCAGTTGTTTAAAAACTAGGCGACTCTTTTCTTAAAAAGAGATTGCACTTTGGGACGAATTTTTAAAAATTTTACGTAACCGAATTCCATCACGTTTATCGCTCCAGGCAATTTTGCAATTGCAGCGAGTCTTCTCCAACCGGGCAATTTCTCCCACACATGCACAAATGCAGCGGCGCCAGATATCAACTCCCCGTTAGGCTTGATCACGTGAAACCTTTGCATCAAGACCTCTTTGCTTTGCCCGATAGGCGGAATAAATTCGGGCGAGGAAACGTCCACCCAATTAATCTGGCCAATGGGAGTGATGGCTTTGTATTGATTGATCTCCAGCGTACACAGTGGGCAAGATCCATCGAAGAGAACAGTTGAGGCGTTTTTATTTGTTTCCATTTTTTAGTAATCCCCGTTTTTCTTTACTAATTTAAGACACCCAACACTATACTTTGACACTTGTAAAAACAAGGGCTTTCTATAGCCATAACTGAAGGAATTGAACTTGAGTCTTAGAAACCTAGTGCTTGTTTTGGGCGATCAATTAGACGAGTCTTCGTCCGCATTTATCGGTTTTGATCCACAGCAGGACGCCATCTGGATGGCTGAGGTAGAGGAAGAATCCACGCATGTGTTGTCCTCAAAGCAAAGAACAACCTTATTTTTAAGTGCGATGCGCCACTTCGCCAAATCACTGCAAGCAAAGAAGTGGCCTGTTCTCTACACCGCCCTTGATTCTCCTAAGAATGCCGGATCTTTGGCTGGTGAGTTAGAAAAAACAATTCTTCTGAAAAAACCACAACACCTCATCATGGTCATGCCAGGTGAGTCCCGTGTCCTTACAAGTTTGCAAGCCGTGGTTGCAAAACATCAATTAACTCTAGACATCAGAGAAGACAGCCACTTTCTTTGCAGCATGCAAGCATTTGAGAAACATATATCTGGTCGCAAACAAATTCGTCTAGAGTTTTTTTACCGTGAAATGCGCCATAAAACGGGTCTCTTGATGGACGGAAAAAACCCTATCGGTGACCAATGGAACTTTGATTCAGAAAACCGTGGCAGCTTTGGCAAACAAGGGCCAAAAGACTTGCCCCAGCCCTCTAAGTTCGAGCCAGACGCGATCACACAAGATGTCATGCAACTGGTTAACCAGAAGTTTGCGCACCATCCTGGCTCTATCAGCACCTTTCGCTGGCCAGTCACGCGGGCACAAGCCCTAGTGGCATTGAACGAGTTTATTGAGCACAGACTGCCATTTTTTGGCCAATACCAAGACGCTATGTGGGAGGGCGAGGTTTGGTTGTACCACTCGCATTTGTCTTGCGCTCTCAACACCAAATTACTCCATCCCAAAGAAGTACTAGATCTTGCGCAAGATGCTTATGTGCGAGGCCATGCGCCGATTGAGGCGGTGGAAGGGTTTGTTCGACAGATATTGGGCTGGCGTGAATATGTTCGCGGTATTTACTGGACGTATATGCCGGAATATATCGATCGCAATGCCATGCATGCCACGGCCAAATTGCCGGATTTTTTCTGGACTGGTAAAACAGACATGGCGTGCCTGAGAGACGCTATTGAATTAACGCTAGAGCACGGATATGCCCACCACATCCAACGATTGATGGTCACAGGTCTGTACACCTTATTGCTTGGGGTCGCTCCTAAAGAGGTGCACGCTTGGTATTTGGGTGTCTACGTAGATGCGGTGGAATGGGTAGAAGTCCCCAACACCATCGGCATGAGCCAATACGCAGATGGCGGCCTGATGGCCAGCAAGCCCTATATCGCCAGCGGCAAGTACATCGACCGCATGAGTAACCACTGCAAAGGTTGTAAGTTCAATCCTTCAGAGTCAACGGGCGACAAGGCTTGCCCTTTCACTACTTTGTATTGGGACTATCTGAACAAGCATTCGGAGACGTTAGCGAAAAATCCTAGGATGGTGATGCAACTTAAAAACCTCCACCGTTTGTCAGATGAGAGGCGAGAGGAAATTTCTATACAGGCGCAAAAACACAGACAGCTTGTCTAAATGGCACAAAACAGCTACCAGGGTATTTCATTTCCTTGGTAGTCGATAAAGTGAGCGCCCGACTTGACGGGAAGATTTTTTAAAGCCGTGAGCATTCCGAGCACTGATTCATGTGGCTCCAGCAAATGCATCTGGGAGCTGGCAAAAGGGTTGGAGAGCTTGGACCTCACGGTTCCAGGTTGCAGGGCAACAACACGCACATTCGTATTTTTGCGCTGCAGTTCAATCGCAGCCGTCTGAAGCATCATATTGAGTGCGGCTTTTGACGCGCGATATCCGTACCATCCGCCCTTTTTGTTATCAGAAATACTCCCCACACGTGCTGAAAGCTTGGCATATAGGGACGCCCCGCCTGCTAATAACGGCGAAAAATGGCGAAGTACCAGTGAGGGCCCAATTGCATTGACAAGAAAGGACTGCGTCAGCTGCTCTGCGTTAAGGCTATTGAGCGACTTTTCTGGCCCTACACCTTGTATTTCAAGTGCACCTGTTGCATCAATGATGATTGCAAAGGGGCCAGACGAGCCAGAGAGTGTTGCTTGAAGACGTATAGATTCAGAATCAAGTAGATCAAAGCCGCTGCTAGATTCTCGCGATACGAGCTCAACATGGGTGCAATTGCGGTCTGAGCGAAATGCGTCAACAAACGCGCTACCAATCGCCCCGTTGGCACCAATGACTAGTGCCTTGAACTGACCGGATGAAAATTGTGGGAGGGATCCGGTCAATTGCGAGGCGGGTGTTTTTTCAGTTTGCAACTCTAAGCCATTTCATTTTTGTCTTCCTCAACAGAATCTTCGTGCAAAAAGATGATTCTTTTAGGAACGATGCTTTCGTCATAAACGATGGGGCCTTTGTATTCAAAGGTAGCCATCTCTAAAAAATCGTCAGACGTATGGCGTTGTTCAATGTGCAAGTTTGCAAGAGTCAATCTGTCTTCGCGAATTCTCTTTTTGATTCTTGTAAAAACAGCCTTCATTTGTTTCTCGTCTTCGATATGGTGTATCCACTGCCATGCATGAAAAGCAGGAATACGACGACCCTTACCCGTTCTGTTTAACAGCATGTAAGAAATTTTCATTGAACTATTCCTTAAGCAGCACGTTGTTGCATGAAATTAGATAGGTCAAACACAGAGTTAGGTGCTTTTGGCAATACGTCTTTGTGCAATGGCTTGAAATGTCTGGCTAAAAAACCTGTCTCCGGTGCATGTTGGTTTTTGGGCACGTGCTTGGTAATTTCCGTCAATGGGTAGTTTTGTAAGAAGTGTTGCTTGATCTCGTCAAATTCAATTTTAAGAACCGACAGACCAGCACTTTCAGGGCTGGGCAGATTGGTTTCAGAGGTTTCTTCGGCATGTTCAAAACATTTTGAGACATCCCATACAGACAATTCGTCTACACATATTTGAAGCATGTAACCACCGCCTGGACCACGGTGGGCCAACAGAAGACCACCATCTTTGAGGTCTTTCATCAAGCTCTCTGTGTAAGAAACAGACAAACCTAGTTGCCTAGAGAGTTTGGCAGTTGTAACGGGTTGGTAAGAAGGGGCTGCGGCAATGTAAGCAACAACTTTGAGTCCGTGTATAGATCGTGTGTTTAACATTTGGGTACCTTTTGTATGGCGTTGAGTAAGTAATTTAACAGTAAATCCCAATTTATCTATACAATCACCTGAAATTATCCATTTTATCTATTCACAATTTATACAAAAGGCGAAAAATGAGCAACACACACCTACCTGACACGCCTGTTCACAAAATCGGGGCTATCTCTAGCCTTAGCGGCGTCCCTACACCAACACTGCGCATTTGGGAAATCCGTTACGCCACTTTTACGCCGCATAAGACTTTGAGTAAGCACCGCCTTTACTCGGACGACGATGTGCTTAAGGCAACACTTTTAAAAAGACTTACCGAACAAGGCCATGCCATTAGCAATATCGCCAAGTTGTCGTCTCATGCTTTAAATAGCCTGTTGCAACAACAACAAACTTCAAATCAAACCAAATCCCGCCTTGTAACTCCAAATCAAACCGTGTCGTTGGCAGTGGTCGGATTAACGCTAGCGGGTCGTATTGAGTCAAAAAAATTCACGCTTAGTTTCAACAACAATGCCATTCGCGTCACGGATATTTTCAATGACCTCTCCGATGCACTCGGAGCGCAGTTTCAACAAAAACCAGAAATCTTGATGGTGAAGGTTAATTCCTTGCATGCTGGGGTCCAGGTAGAAATTCACAAATTGGCTCAAAATTGCCAAGCCCTTCAAGTTATGGTTTTGTACAACTTTGGCCAGGAAAAAATTATTGAATCGTTAAAGCTCTCTGGTGTGCTAGTAAGAAGAGAACCCATTCCCGACTCCGAATTAGCCGATTTGATCAATTCTGTTTTGTTAGTTGATACAACGCTCAACACCACTACATTGACAGCAGGCACCGTTATTCCTCAGCGCAAATACAGTGACAGTACTTTGATGCGTGTCGCGGGCATCTCTACCAATGTATTGTGCGAGTGCCCTCGTCATGTCGCTGAAATCATTAGCCAGTTGATAAGCTTCGAACAATACAGCCATGAGTGTCTCAATAAATCTACGCAAGATGCTCACCTTCACGCCTATCTCAGCTCTGTTTCAGGCTCTGCCCGAGCATTGTTTGAATCAGCGCTAGAGATGGTGGCTAAGCATGAGGGCATTGACTTGAGCGAAAACGGACAATGAATCGAACTGGTTTCAAAGGCAATAAACAAAGCCTACCCTGTAAACCATGCAAAGCGTGTGGACGCGATATGACATGGCGAAAGGCCTGGGCTAAAAACTGGGACCAAGTGCTCTATTGTTCTGATGCTTGTCGTCAAAATAAGTCGACCAGCAAGAACACATGAATTACGGTTTAGTTTGGTTTAAACGCGACTTGCGCTGGCGAGATCACGCGGCGCTGGCACATGCGTCTTCCAACAAACCTGTTCGTTGCATCTACATAATTGAACCTGAACTTCTGCTACAACCCGACTATGCGCTGCAACATTTTGAATTTATCCGGGAGTCTTTGTTAGAACTTGATTCTCATTTACGCGCCCGTGGCGGATGTATTGAGATTCATACTGGCCAAGCCACAGATGTCTTCACCAAGCTTTGGCGTGAATCACCCTTTTCAGAGCTTTATTCCCACGAAGAAACAGGTAATGGATTTACCTACGCGCGCGACCTTCAGGTGGCATCTTGGTGCCAAGCAAATAATGTTACGTGGAGAGAGTTTGCGCAATTTGGCGTTGTGCGCGGTCTTAAAAATCGCAATCTATGGCAGAGGGAATGGGAGAAGCATATGTCCTCACCCATACAAGAAATAGACACATTGGCCTTTTGGAGAAAACCATCCCCTGAACCCTTTGCAATGCCAGCCCCCGAGCATTTACAACACAACCCACCTTTAAGACAAGTTGGAGGCCGCTCACTGGCACTGCGCACTTTGCACCAATTTTTAAACGCCCGCAGCATTGGCTATCGCGGCGGCATATCGTCTCCGCTCTCTGCACCAGATGCTTGTTCACGCATCTCTACCTACCTGACCTACGGCTGCATCAGCATGCGCGAAGTAGTTCAAGCGACCCGTAAACATTTAGACCAACTTCCCCCTCAGGCTAGTCGACATCGATCTGGTTTAACTGCATTTATCAGTCGCTTGTATTGGCACTGCCATTTCATTCAAAAACTAGAGAGCGAGCCTGAAATCGAATGGCGCAATATGCACCGCGGATACGACAACTTGCGCGAACAGGACTTTAATCAAGAGCACCTTGACGCACTAAAGGACGCCCGAACAGGTTGGCCAATGGTGGACGCTTGCGTCACCATGCTGCGAGAAACAGGTTGGCTTAACTTTCGCATGCGTGCCATGTTGGTATCAGTGGCGGCTTACCCACTATGGCTGCACTGGCGGCCTGTAGGTGAATGGCTGGCTACTCAGTTTTTAGATTACGAACCTGGCATTCACTGGAGTCAGATGCAAATGCAATCTGGAACCACCGGCATCAATGTCACTCGGGTTTACAACCCTATCAAACAAGCGCAAGACCACGACCCCAAAGGAATATTTGTACGACACTGGATGCCAGCCATGCGCGAAGTGCCAGATACTTGGCTTTTTGAACCTTGGAGAATGCCTCCACATCTGCGCCCCGCCTCCATTGAAGGAAAGAGCAATTCAATAGCAACCCCAGTTGTCGACCTTGCTCTCGCAACGCGGGAATCAAAAAGTAAACTCCACGCGCTGCGTAAAACACAATCAGTGCGCGCCGGGAACGCTGCAGTTGTCGATAAACATGCTTCAAGAACACCCCTTCGGCGTTCAACCCAAAGCAAATCAGCTAAATTGGTATCTAAGCATCAACTCGGTTTTAATTTTTAATGCCTATTAGAAAATCAGCAAACAAAGCGATGCACCTGTCGGTTGGCGACATCTCTGCCGTTATTCAAATGGCGTGGGAAGATAGAACGACTTTTGAAACAATCCATGAACGAATCGGAATCAGTGAGTCTGATGTCATCAAAATCATGCGTTCAGAATTAAAACCTGACTCTTTCAAACTTTGGCGTAAGAGGATGAAAGGCAGAACCACCAAACACCGTGCTCTTCGTTCACCCAAAATGAAATTTTCTGACAACGCTGTCGCTGATCACCGGCGCGCGAATTGTTAAATCCATAACTCAATAAAGATTGGAACCCAAATGGATAGCGATCCCAGATGTTGCGGCACAGGCACTTGCATTATCAATACTGAAGGAATTTGTTGGTGTGGACAAGTTTGGGATGGCGAGAAAATGTGTATGCCTAAATTAAACAGCGCAAGTACAGAACCAACTCGTGAACTAGAAGCCAAATCAGTGGGCAATGATGCGTCGCCTGCTTCAAGGTTCAAATAGCCTTAATGAAAACCAAGGCGTCAAATCTTAAAGAACCCCGTCAAACATCAAGGCTGCTTGGTTATGCTGGTTTGATTCCATTTGTGTCGCCGTCTGCGTTCTTATGGATATTTCCTGATTCGATTTACAAAGACATTGTTATTTTTAGTTTGCTGGCCTATGGTGTCACCATTGTTAGTTTCTTAGGTGCCATTCATTGGGGATTGACAATGCAACAAAACACTCCAAACCGGTTTCTGTTGGTATGGGGCGTAATTCCCAGCCTATTGGGTTGGATAAGTTTGTTGCTGGGCTCAATAAATGGTTTATTGCTACTGGCAGCAACACTTTGGCTATGCTTTGCAGTGGATTACAAAATCTATCCTAAATTTGGTCTGCAACATTGGATGTCAATGCGATTCATACTGACAGCAGTAGCTAGTACTTCCGTAGCTTTGTCGGTTATTTTCTCCACATGATTGACAACTAACATGCAAGAACTGCTACCAAATTACGCCGAACTCAGCGACATAAACACCCTCCTAAATATGAAAGGGTTTTGTGTATTGAATACATCAAAGGTTATCGAATGGACCCACTGTTCAAAAGAAGAGTTAGACGATTTGTCAACTACATGGGCAGCACTGCCAAGCGACAAATACCTCAAAGATGGTGGCCATTACCGCCGTCGCAGGCACAGTAGTTTTGTTTTTGAAAACAATGCACTCACGCAAGTAGCGCATCGCGCGCATTGGCAACCGCTCGATTACAACGCGCTGCATGGCGGAATTGAACGATTATTCGAACCGGTGCTAGAGCCCACAACAAGCAAACCAGCTTGGCATAAAGTTATTTGCACATTAGCCCGCACTGCAAGTGAGTTACACGGAAATATCAAGGCCAAGTGGTGCATAGAAGCACACCAATTTCGAATAGACACTACGGATGGCATAGGCAGGCCAACACCTGAAGGCGCCCATCGGGACGGTGTAGATTTTGTGGCTGTATTTATGGTGGCTCGCAAAGGCATTAAGGGAGGTGAAACTCGTGTCTTTGAAGCCAGTGGCCCACTCGGCGAAAGATTTACTCTCAATGAATCTTGGTCACTATTATTTTTGGACGATAGGCGCGTAATTCATGAAAGCACGCCCATCCAACCATTCAATGAAGAAGGGTATCGTGACACGCTGGTCATAACCCTGCGAGAGAACCATTTTCAAAACCCTGCAGATTAATTTCAAAGCTGTGTTCTTAACAGAACCATACAAATATTTCATATCGTTCTGCTAGCATATGCCCCGAAATTTAACAATTAGCCCCTTCACAAACCTAGACTGAATAACAATGATCACAGTAGTAATAGCATCTTACGGCTATGGACATTTGGCGGCTCACTGTATTGAGTCAATTCTTTCGCAAACAGTGTTACCAGCAAGAACCTTATTTGTTGATGATGGTGCGCATGATTGTTTACATCTAGAAAGTCTTTATCCTGAAATAGAGTTCATTCACAGGCAAAAAAATCTGGGGACTGTCGCTAATTTTCAAGACATGCTGCAGCGAGTTGATACCGAATATGTCATGTTTATTGGTGCTGACAATTGGATTAGGTCTGACACCATTGAACTATTGTCAAAAGAAAAAGCTGACATCGTGACGTACGACATCGTTGTTACAGGTGAATTAAAAGACGAAATACTCGAACGCGTACCTGGTGAATCTTTCAAAGTAAATGGTGACCATTATTGGGACAGAAAAGACAAGCACCATGGCTCGATGATGTACCGAACTAGCCTAGGAAAACGCGTCAAATATGAAAAAAGGTTTCCCGACAGCAACTCGCATTCTCAAGAAGATTGGCGTCTTTGGGAAATGATGCTGGCCAATGGAGCCTCTGTTAGCAGCATTGAAGCGGGTTTACTTTTTTACAGACGTCACAGAGAGAATTTTTTAAAATACAAGTCTGTAGATACGTTTAACAAGCTTATTCAAAAACAAGAACTTCAAACATCCTAGAGACCATTGATTGATCGCTGGGACATTTTTTTGTTGCCCCAATTTTCTAGCCCCCGTGTCCTTTAATGTAGGTTTCTAAAAACTTGATTTGACTTCCCTGAAGTTCGATCACATTTTTAACAACATCACCAATTGAAACCACACCCATAAGTTTGGCTAATTCAAACCAGAAAAGGAAACATGATGTCTACTCAAAATACAAACGAAGAAACTAAAACCAAAATATTAGGCCACATTGAAAACTGGACAGATTTGATTGGTAACCTGTTTGTTGCGCTCTTTCACAGGGTTACCCTTTTTGGAATTGGAGCGGCCACAGTCTGGTCTTCAGGAGAAACCTTCCATATGATTTTCCAAAAGGGAACTGCAACTATTCAAGATTTACTATTACTTTTTATCTACTTGGAAATTGGTGCAATGGTGGGGATTTACTTTAAAACTAATCACATGCCTGTTCGTTTTTTAATTTATGTGGCTATTACAGCAGTCACAAGACTAATTATTGATTTAGTTAACAAGCATGAAGCCAACATGGAAATACTTTTACTGGGCACGACTATATTGATTCTTGCCTTGGCTAATGCGCTTGTCCGCTATGCATCTAACAAGTTCCCATCCAATACTGGCGAAGTAAATTAATCACACCATCACAATTTCTCTTCATCCACCTTGCACTACTTACAAAAGGCCGTTTAAAGTGAACAAACCAATCGGAGTCAAGACTGAATACGGATATGAGTTTTATCTAAAACGAAATTGTTCTATTTCACCGCTTCAATTAGCGGCCATTTTTATCTTCTTGGCAATCATCTCTGTCATTATTGGAATTGTTTTTTACTATTTGGGTGCCACATTAATTCTTCCATTTTCATTCGTAGAAGTTTTTGCTTTAGCTTTGGCTTATTTTTACAACGCCGTGCATGCCACCGATTACGAGCGCCTAACAGTTGATAGCAAGAATGTTTATTTTGAGTCAAAGCATGGAAACAACTTTTATAAGGAAAACTTTTTAAAAAGTCTCACAAGAATATTGCCTAGCTACAACAACAATTTAATTAACCTGTCGCAAGGTAAAAAAAATATTCTTTTTGGAAAAAATATTCACGCCAGACTTAGATCTTCCTTAGAGATTGAAATAAAACAAGTCTTAGCAAATTAAGAATTCCTCTTACACACCTTTTATGACTAAAGATGCGTTAAACGTTCTTAAACAGATAAACGGCCTTGTTACGTCACCCTATCGCAACTGCAACACCCAATATGGCCATGGCTAAAAATAGAAACAGAATGGTCTTTATAGCTTTATGGCTTTTAATTACTTTTCTTAATTTATCTTTTGCTCAGACATTGGTCATTGGGTCTAAAAGATTTACCGAATCTTATATTCTGAGTGAAATTTTCAACCAAGCAATCATTAAAGCAGGCAATGGTCCGGTCGTCCAAAAAAGTGGGCTTGGTAATACTGGTATTTTGTTATCTGCTTTGACCAGTGGTGAGATTGATCTGTACCCAGAATACACAGGAACCATTTCAAAAGAAATTCTTAAATCTGATCGCGTACTCAACCTAGAAGAGATCAACCTTCGGCTAACTCCATTAGGTTTAGAAGCGGGCGTTCTACTTGGATTTAGCAATTCTTACGCCTTGGCTATCAAACAAGACTTAGCAGACAAATTAGATATACGCAGCATTTCAGACTTGCAAAAACATCCTGAACTTGTTTTTGGCCTATCGCATGAATTTATTGGTAGAAGTGATGGATGGAAAGGACTGTCGAATCAGTATCGACTAAGCAATTTCAGCCCTCGCGGTTTAGACCACGGAATCGCCTATGAGGCCATCTCAAAAAATCAAATCGACGTGATGGATGCCTACACTACTGATTCCAAAATCATTCAGTACGGTCTAAAAATACTAATTGATGACAAGAATTTTTTTCCTGCGTATGACGCCTTGATCTTGTTTCGAAAAAATGTGCCCAGTAGCTTTCCAAAAATGTGGGGGACGTTATCAACGCTTGAAAATAGAATCCCTCAAAAAACTATGTTAGAGCTCAACTCTCTTGCAGAATTGAAGGGGAAATCTTTCAAAGAAGTTGCCAATCACTTTTTACAGCAAGGTGAAAATGGATATTCTTCTACTCAAAGTAGTCAAACTGAATTAAACACATCTGAATTTTTAGTGTCTACGTTAATTAGAAAGACGTTTGATAACAATTTTTTGCAGTTGCTGGCCCAGCATCTATATTTAGTATTCGTATCTCTGACTATGGCAATAATGATTGGACTGCCACTAGGCGTTGTGTGTTTTTATAAGCCAACTATTGGACAGGCAATACTCTCGGTTACAGGTGTTTTTCAAACAATCCCATCATTGGCACTTTTGGCTTTTTTAATTTCATTTTTTGGAGTTATTGGAACTATTCCCGCTATTGCAGCATTATTTCTTTACGGGTTGTTACCAATTATTCAAAGCACCCATGCAGGTATGAGTGAAGTACCAAAGTCTATGCGCCAAGCCGCCTGTGCACTAGGCCTCAGCGGCTATGATCAATTTAGATATATCGAACTACCCTTGGCCTTCAATGTAATTTTGAGTGGCATAAAAGTTTCGGCAGTTTTAACGGTTGGGAATGCGACTCTAGCCGCATTTGTTGGAGCTGGTGGTTTCGGTGAGCGTATCGCGCAAGGTCTTGCTCTGAATGACACAACGATGTTGCTGGCAGGAGCCATACCATCCGCTTTGTTGGCATTATTGATTCAATATATTTTTGTAGTGCTGCAAAAGTTTTCTAAAAATAAATCCAATGCCTGATTATCTTCAATACAAACCAGTACCCGAGTCTGGGATTTTGGATGCTTGGCTCACCAGCACTAACGGGCTCACAACTGCAATTTTAAAAAATTTAGCGCCAGGTTCAGAGCGCATTGCGATTGGAGATATTGTGAACCCTCCCCATTGGGAATTTGGACACATCACATGGTTCCATGAGTTTTGGGTTCATCGTCATGGACAAACAACACTGCCATCGCTTCTGAGCAACTCAGACTACCTTTTCAATTCCTCTGATATCGCGCATGAAAATAGATGGTCTGTTGACATTCCTTCGCTTGATGTATTGATTGCATACAACGCGCAGGTAATTGAAAAAACCCGAGAGTTACTTACCAAACAAGTAAGTGCCCAAACAGCATATTTCTTGCAGTTGTCAATTTTTCATCAAGACATGCACAACGAGGCTTTTGCTTATATGTGGCAAACACTCGGCTACCCAGAACCTTTTAAACCTTTTTCTGATCCGAGTTTTTCTAACCAATTACCTTCCTCATTTATTCAATTTGAGAAATCAACAATGATGGTTGGTGCTGCTCCCAACAATGGCTTTATTTTTGATAATGAAAAATGGGCGCATGCTGTGAGCCTTCCAGCATTTGCGATTTCTAATCAACCTGTAACAAACATTCAATATTTAGAGTTTATTGAGTCCTCTGCTAATCAGTCGCATCACAATCCCATACCGTACCCAATACATTGGAAAAAGGATGGTGGAACTTGGTATCAGCGTTACTTTAATGCGTGGCTAGTTTTTCGACCGAACGAGCCGGTTCGGCATATTTCCTATTTAAATGCAAAGCGCTATTGCCAATGGCGAGAATTACGTCTTCCCACTGAACATGAGTTGGCTCTTCTAAGAAAACAATCTCCTTCGCAATGGCAATCTTCTTATTTATGGGAATGGACGGATAGCGTATTTCAACCCTTTCCTGGGTTTGTATCAGACCCTTATTCAGACTACTCAAGTCCCTGGTTTGATGGCAACTACCAAGTGTTAAAGGGTTGGAGCATGTACACACCAGAACGCTTAAAGAGAACAAACTTTCGTAATTTCTATGCCCCACACCGCAGCGACCTTTTTTGCGGGTTTCGTACCTGCATGTCTGAACTTGACTAAACTACCGCAACAATAATTTCTAAACTAATCTCTATGTCCTATAACGGTCGTCTTACGTCTCTCTCGCATGGTGGCGGTTGTGGTTGCAAAATTGCGCCTGGCATCTTGAGCGACATCCTTAAAGCCTCCCCAATTCGTAATCTACCCACTGCATTGCTTGCTGGGTCCGACAACAACGAAGATGCTGCTGTTTATCAAATCAATGAGCATCAGGCTATTGTTGCAACAACTGATTTCTTCATGCCCATAGTGGATGATCCCTATGAGTTTGGTCGTATTGCAGCCACCAACGCAATTTCAGATATTTATGCAATGGGTGCCCAGCCTTTATTTGCTCTCGCACTTTTAGGCGTACCTATCAATGTGTTGCCATTGGATGTCATTCAAAAAATTACATCTGGTGGTGAATCCGTATGTACCGATGCAGGAATCATGATTGCGGGTGGCCATTCCATCGATACGGTCGAGCCAATTTACGGCTTGGTTGCCATTGGTATCGTTGACCCAAAGAAACTCAAAAGAAATAACGGCGCTAAGGAAGGCGACAGCATTATTTTGAGCAAGCCGCTGGGTGTTGGCATTCTGTCTGCTGGACTCAAAAATAATCAACTCTCGGATGCGGGTTACAAAGAGATGATTGCACTTACAACAAAGCTAAACAAACCAGGTGCACTTTTGGCTCAGTTAGAAGGTGTGCACGCTCTCACAGACGTGACAGGTTTTGGCTTGGCTGGTCATGCACTTGAGCTAGCTCGTGGCGCCAAGTTAGAAGCCAAATTGCAGTGGGATGCGATTCCAGTTATCAGCGAAGCTGTTACGCTGGTTCAAGCAGATATCTTCACGGGTGCTTCGACGCGAAACTGGCTTGGTTACGGCCATGAAATTACATTGGCTAGCCATTTGAAGTTATGGCATCAAAACATCTTAAGTGACCCGCAGACAAGTGGCGGACTTCTTATTTCCTGTGCACCAGAATGTGAAGCCGAAGTGCTCACTATTTTGAAAGCGGACGGATTTATGGACGCCAAGAAAATTGGCAACTTTGTATCTGGCTCCGGCTTATCGGTTTACTAAACCAAGCCCATCTCATTACAACTCTTAACTCTTTCAAACATCATGCATACATTTATAAACTTTAAATCTCAATTACGCTGTTTTTTAGCAGCAGGTTTGTTGGCTGCAATAAGCTTTCAATCGATTGCGCAAAATACCTTACGCATTTCTGCTATTCCAGACGAATCACCAACAGAATTACAACGCAAATTTAAACCCCTGGGCGACTATCTTTCCAAAGAAACTGGCTTAAAAGTAGAGTTCACCCCTGTAACTGACTACGCCGCTGTTGTAGAGGCTCTGGCCAGTAAGAAAATTGATATGGCATGGCTTGGTGGCTTTACGTATGTGCAAGCAAAAATAAGAACCAATGGGTCTGTTGTTCCAATTATTCAACGCGTAGAAGATGAAAAATTTACTAGTATTTTTATTGTTCCTTCAACTAGTTCACTGAAAGACTTAAAAGAACTCAAAGGTAAAACTATTGCGTTTGGCTCCCCATCCTCAACATCTGGTCATTTAATGCCCCGATATTTTCTGATGCAAGCTGGACTTAATGTAGACAAAGATTTCAAGAATGTTGCATTTTCTGGTGCGCACGATGCCACAGTTGCATTTGTTGCCAGTGGCAAAGCAGAAGTAGGTGTTTTAAATGCTTCCGTATGGGAAAAACTCAACGAATCAAAAAACCCAAATGCATTGAAATCTAAGGTTCTCTCGATAACACCACCCTACTTTGATTACAACTGGACTGTTCGCGGCGAACTTGAGCCAGCACTGATCAAGAAAATTACAGATGCTTTCTTGAAATTAGATGCCAACAACCCAGCTTATAAAGAATTGATGGACCTTCAACGGGCAAGCAAATTCATCACGACCAAGCCATCTAACTATGACGATATAGAAAAAGCAGCACGCTCAGCAGGACTGATTAACTAGTTCGTATGGGTTGTATTGTTCAAAATATTAGTTTTAACCACGCCAACGGTAATAAAGCACTAAAAAATATTTCTTTGTCAGTAAATTCTGGTGAAAGTATTGCCATCATTGGTGCTTCCGGCTCAGGTAAAACCACATTATTGAATTTGCTCTCCACCGCTTTAAAACCAACAACAGGCTTTATTGAACATAACGGTAGCAATCCATGGCTTGTTTCGAAAAAGGCTTTGAAACAAATTCGCGCAACGATAGGTACGGTGCATCAATCACCCCCTATTCCATCGCAACAGCGGGTTGTGACGGCAATTTTGGCTGGGCGTTTAGGGCAATGGTCACTCTTGAAATCCGTAATATCCTTAATTTATCCCTTGGATATTTTGGGCCCACATACTTGCTTAGAGCGTTTACAGCTGGGAGATCGGCTATTCGAACGCTGCGACCGCTTGTCTGGTGGTCAACTTCAGCGCGTGGGTGTTGCCCGCGTTCTTTACCAAGCGCCGCAATTGTTATTAGCGGATGAACCTGTTTCGGCGATGGATCCTGTTCTCTCTGATTTAGTGATCAGTCAACTAATACATGAAACCGCCTCGCGTAACGCCACCTTAATCGCCAGCTTACATGCTGTAGACATCGCACTTCTTTGGTTTCCGCGCATCATAGGTATTAAAAATGGTGAGATTGCATTTGATTTGCCACCAGCGGCAGTCACAGAAAGTATGCTCAAAGAACTGTACGCATCAGAAATGGATAACTTGCCCATGCAATCAAATAGGGCCGTTTAGTTTGCTAAGTTATGAAACACCATTCAAGCTCTGGTAGAACGTATATTTCTGATCCTGCAGCATCTAGTCGCCTGACGTTATTTGCGGTTTCTTTGATTATCTTATGGCCCATGCTGGAGTTGTCACAGTTCCAGCCATGGCTATTACTCAACCCAGAAAATATTGAAGTATTAGGCAATTTTTTAGTTCAATTTATTCCGCCCAATACAGAAGCCGACTTCTTGCGAATCGTCTTGGTCGCCACTATTGAAACATTGGCGATGGCTACTGCAGGAATTGCTTTGGCCATATTGATAGCTGTGCCATTGGGGTTGACCATTTCTCACAGCTTATCAATTTCAAGAATAGGCCCAGGATCAAACTATTTATTATCAAAATTTGTCCGATACATTGCACGCTTTTTAATGCTATTTTTACGAGGGATTCCAGAAATCGTATGGGCTTTATTGCTTGTAAGAATATTCGGACTAGGCCCAACTGCAGGTGTATTGGCAATTGCTATTACATATGGCGGAATGCTCTCTAAGGTGTACAGCGAAATTTTAGAGTCAGGTAACACTCTGCCCGCAAGAGCTTTATTGGTCGCAGGAAGTGGGCGCCTTGCAGCTTTTCTTTATGGCCTATTACCCAGCACAGCGCAAGAACTAGCCTCTTACACCGTTTATCGCTGGGAGTGTGCGGTTAGAGCGTCAGTGGTTGCAGGTTTTGTAGGGGCCGGCGGTCTTGGTCAACTCATGGACCAGTCTATGAAAATGCTCAACGGTGGAGAGGTTTCAACCGTATTGGTTGTATTTTTTATACTGGTGCTACTTGCAGACAATATTAGCCTGCTGATAAGAAAGCAGTTGGAATGAGTACGTTAACGGATTTAAAAATAGCGCGGCAGTTTTGTATAAAGTGCCTTGTTATTTTTTTCACCATCATTGGTTTGACAATTTGGAGTTTTACCTTCCTTGGACTTAACCCAATACGATTTTTTTCATTTTTTGCGGATTCAAATATTGCTCCCTTCATTGCACGTTTCTTCTCCCCTGATTTAAGCACTCCTTATTTACTGAGAATTGGAAACGGAATTCTTGAAACACTTTCAATATCTGCAATTGCGACATTGCTGGCATCCATCATCAGTATAGGTTTGGCACTCCCTACTGCTGGTAGGTTTGGACCCACTGCCAAATCCATCACCAGGTTTCTTTGCAATTTTTTACGATCTGTTCCTGAACTTGTTTGGGCAACTATCATGGTTTTAGCAGTAGGACTTGGACCTTTCGCTGGAACCCTTGCTTTGACACTTCATACCGCCGGTGTGCTGGGTCGACTATTTGGCGAAACACTAGAAAACCATCCGACAGCAAATAACACCGCCTTGGTTAATTCAGGTTCAGGAAGAGTTGCCGCATTTTTATACGGAACACTGCCAGGCATTTATCCACAACTGCTTTCTTACAGTCTTTATCGTTGGGAGATGAATATTCGCATGGCAACCATTCTTGGTTTTGTTGGCGCCGGCGGACTTGGACAAATGTTGTTCTACGAGCTTTCACTTCTACGTGAGCCAAAAGCCTCGACCGTTATTATTGCGATGCTTCTTTTGGTGATGGTTGTAGATGCCATCAGCAACAAACTCAGAGCAGCCCAGTTACACAGCATGGGCTAGCAAGACACAACAACTATCTCAGAATAAATAAATGCAATCGTCATTAATGCAAGAGGTTCTAGTCGGCCTCCAATCTTCCCCGCCTTTTATATCCCCAAAGTTTTTTTACGACGAACTAGGCTCCAAACTTTTCGAAGCCATCACATTACTTGATGAGTACTATCCAACCCGTGTTGAGAAATCTATTATGCAGTTGTATGCACAAGAGATTGCAAATTCTGTAGGTGGTTGTGATGCATTGATAGATTTAGGTGCGGGTAATTGCGCTAAGGCCAGCGAATTGTTTGACACGGTCAAGCCCACAAAGTACAGGGCTATTGATATTTCTAAAGAATTTCTTGAATTAGCCTTAGCTGATTTGCAAAAACGCTTTCCAAAAATTGCTATGGATTCGCAAATATGCGATTTAAGCGAGCAACTCGAACTTCCAGATTTAGCGGGTGAGAAAAAACTATTTTTCTATCCTGGTTCTTCTATTGGTAATTTTGACCCGCACAAAGCCAGCAATTTTTTAAAAAATATCGCCTCGCTATGCAACGGAAATGGTGGTCTATTGATTGGAGTTGATCTAGAGAAAGACGACAAAATTCTCAACAATGCATATGACGATTCACTTGGTGTTACTGCTGCGTTCAACTTGAATGTTTTACGCCATATCAATCGTGTCATTGGTAGCAACTTTAATGCTTCAAACTGGCAGCATTACGCCATATTCAATAAAGCCCAATCACGTATAGAAATGTATCTCAGAGCTCTACAAGATGAAGACATCATTTGGCCAAATGGAATGCAACGCTACAAAGCTGGCGACTTGATACATACAGAAAACAGCTACAAATACACCCAAGCATCTTTTACTGAAATGTTGCGCGACGCGGGTTTTAAAAACATACACACTTGGACAGACGCGAATACATATTTCTTAGTCTGCTACGCAAGTGCAATTGCTTGAAAAACCTTATTTCAATAAACTATTGACTAGCGTGTGGATAGAGTGCATTTCAAACTCTGGCAAGACGTATTTTTTTCGCGCTTGAATATGTCGCTCTAAGGACTTATAAAAGTCAGGATTTGTCTCTGCTTGTAGTAACAACTTAGCTAGTTCAATTTCATTACCAACTGGAAAATACCCAGGGTAATCGTCTCCAAGAAGTCCACGGTTGCCAGCAATGTCCGATGCAATTACCGGAATACCTATTGCGATCGCCTCAGAGACCACATGCGCCCCACCTTCCATGAAACTAGATATCACCATCAGGTGGCAACGCGATAGTTGATTTAGGGTCTCCTTATGGCTGCATTCATCAAGCCACTCATAGCGTTTTAGTTTTGCGCTATAAGTGACGGCTTGTTCACGCATTTCCTCGCTCATGGCTTTGCCTAAGTGAATAACGCGGATATGGCTCTCGTCAGGAAGCAAACCAAGGGCGCGCGCAGAACAAAACGGATCTTTCTCTGGCCTAAGGTGGCCTATGACACTCACTAAAAAACTTTTACGCAACAATGCTTTGCGTTTGATAGATTTAATGGATTGATAAATCACATGGGTTTTAAATTGCTGGTCTTTAGGAATGGAATGCACGGCAGCTGATTGCAGCACCACTATTGCATCCGCAATTTCCATAGATCTATGTACTTCAGAATGCGTCTCCATATCGCGGTATAAATCTGTTCCCGTTACTATCAAAATAATTGGTTTTTCAGGAAAGGCTTCTTTAAATAAGTTGATGGACTGATGGCTTCTTAATGCATGCAAAGCGATAAGCATGTCAGCTTTATTTCCGGACCACGATTCAGTTATTCGAATTGAAAACCCTAATTTTTTAAGAAACTGCTCCCAACGCAGGGCAGTCATGCGGTTTCCATGCAAACTCCCGGGAGGCGCAGGGGTCACAATTTCAATAAGGGGTGAAATAGCTTTTATTCCTAGTTGAGTAATTTCAAGATTCTGGCATCAATTGAATTACAGATTCCAATCGCGCCAAAGGATCTATTTCACTAAGAAGTTGCAACTTTAGATCGGCGCTCAGGGCAATAGCCTCCGCATAGCGGTTAGCTAACCAACCACATTGGTCTAATTGGTAAGGGGCAAAAATGGGTAGCTGATCAATAACACCTTGCCGTTGGGCAGACGCGATGACCTTACCGAGCCTATCTGCATGGGCCTGCAGCTTAGGTGGGACTTCAACCTCTGGGTCCTGCGCTAAATAACTCACGCCACCTTGCCATACCCCATATGGGCCAGGTTGCACATCATGCAATTGAAAACGCAAGCCTCCTTGGCATAAGACCCGAAAGTAATTAGCTTGCACTTGTTCAAATTCTCTGATGTGCGCCATGCATCCCACACTGTGCAAAGTAGGTACTTCGCCGGGGACCTGAACTTCGCTGCCTTGTTTTATCCACGCAATACCAAAAGGTATTTGCTGTTGTTGGCATCGTTTCATGAGATCGAGGTAGCGCACCTCGAAAATTTGGAGGGACAGCATTCCATCTGGAAATATGCCGTGTGAGAGGGGAAAGAGAGGAACAGTGTGTTGCACGTGTGTGATCTGTTGTCAGGATTGGAAAACTCGGTTTAGTTTAGGACTACTTGTGTTTTTGAGTGGTTCTCAGGGTCAAGCCATTGAAAGACACCTGCATCACTATTTTTTTGTTTCATCATCAAATACGCAAAGGCGCTCCGTATCCGGTTAATTCTAAATATCCATGCCCCAGCAAATGCTCCTCTTTCATCAAGCTGACAGCCCCTTCCCAGTAAAACCCGCCCGTGCTGCTACGCGCGTCTACCTCTTGCGAAAGTATGAGCGGAACAAGGCGAAAAGTTTGGCCTTTTACTACCAAGTCCATATGTATCGGATAGTCGATTAAAGACTTGGAACGCCAGCTTCCACGAGGCTGCCACTTCAGCCCACCCCAACCTGAAACAGGCACTCCCCCGTGATCACGTGCATCGACATGTGTGTAGAGAGATTCAGATTTTTTATCGCGGATTTGAAACGCCATGAGCGTGCCGCCATCTAATAAATTGATACCTAACCAGTCCCAGCCAACAGCACCAGGCATTAACAATTGACTGGACCATTCGTGGTCTAGCCACGCTTTACCTTGGAGTATCTGGGTTTGTTTGCCAAGCACCACGCTGGCATTCACATGCAAAGGGGCGCGACTGTAGTAGTAACTGGCTTGTTTGGCTTGGGGGCCTTTTTTTGATAAACCCTCCTCTCCCCGCAAGAGGACAGGTTGCTGCGTGCTGGCTTGAAATGACACTGCAAAGCCATCTCCTGCAAAGCGCCCTTCATAGACGTCTGTCTCTGCGCGTTGCGTGCGGCGTAAATGCCAATCCTCAAACTGTAAGTTGGTATCTGTATTTTCAGCACGCAGAGTTGTCCCGCTTAGACGTCCGGCACGGTTAGCATGCAAGAAGATATCTTGCTTTGCAACTGCTAACGCAGCATGCGCAAACAGTAATTGCTGTGGTGCCAGTCGGCTGGGATTTTCAATTGCATGTTGGGTTCGGCTACGAAAAAAAGTTAACTGAAACCCCATAGCCGAAGGTCCTTGCCCCAACCAACCCGTGAGATACCACCACTCAGTGCGGTAATCAGGATGTGCTCCATAGTCCCTAGGAAATACCAAGCGTCGTAGCTTGGCTTGCGGATAAAAGTCAGTTTTCTCTGCCGTTAGGCTAGGCTGCCAATAAGAGAGACCTGCCAACCAAAGGGCTGCCTTTTTTATAAGGTCGCGGCGGGGTGTCATAGGCTTTACCAATCTGCGCGCAGGCTGTCGGCCAAGCGCCTGGGATCGAGACCTTGACGTGCCGCCCACCGTGCAGTCAGCACGCCAATCAACAACAACAAACCGCTGATCAGCGCCCACTGATCTAGCGCAAGATGGGTGTTCATGGTCCAGTGAAAAGATTCAGGGTTAACTTTGTGAATCAAAATCTGGCTAATTAAGCCCCCTAGTAAGCTGGCCCACACCACCGCGACCAGCAATAACAAACCCACCTCCAAAGACACCAAGCGCCAACGGTCCGACTCCGACATACCCAAATGCGCAAGCACACCAAATTCACGCCTACGCAAAATCAGCTGACCCGTAACCCCAGCAGCAACCGAAAAAAGTGCAACAAATAATGCCGCGGCTTCAAGCGCGTACGTCATTGCAAAACTTCGGTCAAAAATTTTGAGTGAAAGTTGCTTTACATCGCTAGAGGTAACCCATTGCAAATGTGCCAACTCAGGCAATTGCGCTTGAATGTGTTCCATGACTTTGGCAGGATCCGCACCGTTGGCCAGCCACAACGAAACATTGGATCGTGAGCGGTCGCCAGTCAATCGCTCGTAGTCGGGTGTAGACATCACCACCGTGCCATGTTGTCGGCCGTAATCTCTGAACAGACCCCCAACCCAAACCTTTTGTTGGCCCTCAAGCGTCAAAGGCAATAAAGCCTCTTGCCCTGCACTCCAACCATACAAATCTGCCATTGCCTCAGAGCCAAAAACCACTAACCTACTCTGACCATCGCTCGGTGGTAACTTTGATTCCCCCACTAAAGCCACAGACTGCTTGGGATCCTGCAAATTTACAGGCTTAGCTATCAACATCACTTCAGGACGGTCATATGCCAAGCGCATACTTTTTAGACGCATGGTCTCCACCCTCTGGACTTGAGGCGAAGCGGCGATCACTTCCTGAACACTTGCATTAAATCCAGGCTGATCTGTTGGAGCTTGGCTGGTTGTGTACATATCGGCCGGCAACACAATGCCCAACCAATCTGAAACTGAAATACGAAAGCTGCTCACCATAACCATCATCGCAACGGTCAACGAAAACGCTGCAACCGTTCCAGTGATCAACGGCGTAGCTGCTGCTGGTGCTTGCGCAAGCCGCCAAACGGCCAGTCTAAACACAGCAGGGACACGAGAGCGAACCAAAGTAAGAGCCAGTCCACCCCAAAGTTTGGCTAACAACCAGGGCATAGCCAGTAATCCTGCACACAAGAGCGCGGCAATCGATGCATAAGCGGCCCAAGGTAATTCGTCAAAAGTGGGGAGCAGCAGCAAGCCGGCCGATACGCTCACTGCCAGCAAGCTCCATTTCAATGTGGGTGGATTAAATACCAATGTTTCAGCCTGGCCCGCCCGCAAAACAGTCATGGGTTGACGCCAATTTATCTGTAACAAAGGTAACCACGCTGAGACCAGCCCCATCAGCGTTGCAGTCAGACCCAAAACAACAATGGACAACCAGTCAATCACCATCGGCGGCTTGGTATTTGCAAAGTAATTGCCCCCTAAGTCGCCACCAAACCAGTGCATCAAAACTGACGCGAGCAACAGGCCCATCAAAACGCCCACAATGCCACCCAAGGTGCCGATCAAGCCACCCTGCGCCCAGACAAATCGACGAAGCCAGGTCTCGCTAGCACCCAATACGCCTAGCAAAGCAAGCTCTGAACGCTGACGAACAATAGACAGATTGACTGCTGTAGAGACCAAAAATCCCCCCGTCAACAAAGCTACCATGGCCAACACCGAAAGATTGACACGGTAAGCCCGCGAGAGCAAGGACATGCGTCGGTCGCGGTCTTGCGTAGCCACCAACTGAAGCGTTTCGGACTGTGCTTGCAATGCCTCTCTTAAACCTGCCGGGGTTTGCCAATCTTCAAGGCGAAGGTCTAATCGCGACACTACGCCCAGTCGGCTAAATGCCCATTGCGCACTGCCAATATCCATCACGCCTAAGATCTGTGAGGAAGCGCCTGGCACTTCACCCGCCACCACCAAAGAAACTGAATCAGCCCCATGCTGCAAAACAATAGGGTCACCCACGCGTACATTCAAAGCATTTAAAGCAGCAGCAGATAAAAATAAAGCTTTGCCATCAAACAAATCTGTGGTGCTATCAGTCAGGCTTGGCATTAAGGAGGAAGAGACAGAAGCCGCCTTAAAAAAATCAAGCCCGAGTAGGGTCAAACGGTTGGTTCGTACAACCAACACCGGACTTACAGTTTTTATGCCCAATGCCGCACGACGACTATCCCAGACATCGATTTGCCGATCGTCTATGTCACCCAGAGGCGCTACCAGTTGCGCAGAAGCTTGACCATTGAGCGTATCCAAAGCCTGACCAAACGACGCCAATGCAGAGTGATTCACTGTGTGGATGGCAACTGCCAACATGACTCCGATAGCCACCATGGTGAGTGCGACAGACCATCTCACCCACGCTTGCACAGAGGCGCCTTTGAGCATCCATACAAATAGAAGTTGGGAGCCATTTAAATTCAGCAAACCAGGCCTTGGGATGTCAAACGTAAGGTTCTGCCGATAGATCGCGCAGCTTCATCTGAGTGGGTAACCACAACCAAACTGGTTTGTCTTGCTGAACACAAGTCGATCAATAAAGCCAAAGTGTTAGCTGCAGTTGTGGTGTCCAAGTTGCCAGTTGGTTCGTCCGCAAAAACTACTTTGGGTTGGTGTACCAAGGCACGAGCCAAGGCCACGCGTTGTTGCTCGCCTCCCGACAAGCTGGAAGGCTTGGCATCCAAACGTTTTTGCATTCCAAGGTCGCAAAGCAGTTCTCGGGCAGCAACTGCACAAGTCTGACCAGATTGCCCACCCAACAAACACGGCACCATGACGTTTTGCAGCGCTGACAAGTGCGGCAATAAATGAAACGCTTGAAAAATAAAACCCATTTCTGTTTGACGGCAAGAACGCCGACGCTCAACAGACCAAGCAGAGGTGGGTTGGTTAGACCAAAAGACCTCGCCATCGGATGGCACTTCCAAGCCAGCCATGATGTTGAGCAAGGTGGTCTTGCCGCAGCCAGACGTACCTTGAATCGCAACTCGTTCGCCTAGCGCTAACTCAAAGTCAAGACCTTGGAAAAGCCAGTCGTCAGGCGAATAAGCATGCCCTACGGAAAGTAAACTCAAAACCACCATAAATTAAAAATCCAGCGAACGGTTAGTGGTAGTTGTAACGCAGCCAGGCGTCTTTCGAAATTAGCGGGGATTAAGTGGGCTAGCGCGTAGTTGAGTTTAATTGAATACATATTTTTTTTGCAAATCTGTAAAAAGATACTAAAAATATTATTCAATATTTATTCAAAATGTCCATTATTTGGGGTGTAAAAAAGCTTCATCTGGTTACACGGTTTTTCCGAAGCCCAGGGCATTTGGAAACACCATCACAGCGGTTCTGGGACAAATCAAACGACCAAGGCTAGTAACTTTCCGTTAAATCTTGGAGCCAATGAATCTTTTAAATTGATTTCTGATTAACTCTTTTAGACAGTTCCTCAGCAGACTCTTTACGCTCGCTATAGCGATCGACTAGGTAAGGCGAGATATCACGCGTGAGGAGCGTGAACTTCACCAATTCCTCCATCACGTCAACTACCCTGTCGTAATAAGCCGATGGTTTCATACGGCCATCTTCCTCAAACTCAAGAAAAGCTTTAGCAACAGAGCTTTGGTTTGGGATTGTGAGCATCCGCATCCACCGCCCAAGAATTCGCATTTGGTTGACGGCATTAAATGATTGCGAGCCTCCGCATACTTGCATCACAGCCAGCGTTTTACCTTGTGTGGGGCGAGCGGCTCCTAAAGACAAGGGAATCCAGTCGATCTGACTCTTCATGATTCCAGTCATAGCACCATGGCGTTCTGGTGAACACCACACCATACCTTCAGACCAAGCGGCCAAGTCGCGCAATTCTTTCACTCTGGGATGTGAATCGGGTGCAGCGTCAGGTTGCGGTAGGTCCAAAGGATCAAAAATTTTCACCTCTGCGCCCATAGCTTCAAGTAATCTAGCTGCTTCTAGCGTCAATAACTTGCTGTAAGAACGTTCACGCAAAGAACCATACAACATTAATATTCTTGGTGGGTGGTTTGAAACCTGCTGCGCTTTTAGCAAGGCCTGCTGCGGAATCTTGAAGCAATCCGCATCAAAATGGGGCAATGTATCCATAACCTTAGACACGCTTACCCTTTTCATTGATGCCGACTTCACCACTTTTTTTAGTAAAAAGCGCGTGCAGCATCAACCCTAAGAATCCTCCAATAATTTGCGCAGCAATAAAAGCTGGAACGTTTGCTGGTGCGATACCCGCAAACGTATTGCTAAACATGCGCCCAAAGGCAGCAGCAGGATTTGCAAAAGATGTGCTGGCGGTGAACCAATATGCCGCGCCTATGTAGCAAGCAACTATGGAAGATGCCTTTCCTTCTGGTGAACGCAAGATAACGAACAGTAAGCCGCAAGTAGCGACAGCTTCCGCAAACCATTGAGCTGGTCCAGTTCTGACTTTTGTCGACCATTGCAATATTTCAAGATCAAACATCGCATGGG
>JBBAOY010000032.1:0-28151 GCA_040401095.1 Limnohabitans sp. | reverse complement strand
ATATCGATAAAACATAGCCAACCACCAGCCTACAAACTACAAACCAATCGCACGAGGTATGACACGGTTTGCAATTCCGATGCTGTTCAAATCATCAAGTTCGAGCCCCGCGTGTAGATCCGAACTTCGGCCCCAACTGGTTCGAGCCCCGCGTATGGCACCAGCAGAACTAGCCCATTAGATGCCCAGTCTTCACAAAGATGATGCAGCCCTCTTTACTAAAAGGTTTATGCATGCTCATGTGAGGACTTCTGATTCACGATCCAGTTGGATAGCGCCCGTTTTCAGCTTCAAATACGCCATCAACAACAAAGATTTCTTCACCACCATAATGCCTATGAGGGTTGAAATAAGTTTCTGGCGCCCACTTGACTAACGTCGATCCACTCCCCTGCCGCATCAAAGGCATGACATTAAGACCTGTGAACCAATCTCTCCTTTAAGAAATTAGCCCACCTGTCTCAAACTATTTGAAGACGGACAGCTCGTGCCGAACTGGATAAACTGTATGTTTGTAAGCTAGTTTTCTTTATAAGGAAGTAACAGTCATAGTGATTTCCTTCATTGTTCCCGCTTACAACGAGGAGCTCTGCTTAGCGGCAACTCTTGAAGCCTTACACGCTGCTGGCCGCGCTACAGGTCAAGCTTACGAAATCGTTGTGGCAGACGACGCATCTACAGACCGCACGGCTGAAATCGCGCTGCAAAATAATGCCGTGCTTGTTAGCGTTGCACATAGGCAAATCGCCGCTACTCGTAACTCAGGGGCAAAAGAAGCACGTGGTGACTTGTTTATCTTTGTTGATGCAGACACATTGGTGAATGAATCAGTGGTTCTTGCCTCTGTGAAGGCGATGCGCGATGGTGCTGTAGGTGGCGGTTCTGGAATGCGATTTGACGAACCTTCACCACTTTATGCACGACTTTTGCTGAGCCTGGTAGTTCGTTTCTTTCGATCTACAGGCCTTGCAGCTGGTTGTTTCTTGTTTTGTACGCGAAGCGCCTTTGATGCGGTTGGTGGATTTGACAAGGCCTACTTTGGTGCCGAGGAATTAGTTATCAGCCGTGCTCTAAAACAGCATGGGAAATTCTTAATATTAAGGCAGTCCGTGACCACATCCGCTAGAAAGCTGCGGACATATTCATTAAAAGAAATCCTGTCGCTAACCTATGGAATCGCCTGGCGAGGAACAAAGGCGGTAAAGCAACGCAAGGGCATGGAGTTCTGGTATGCAGAACGACGGAAAGATACGCGTGACGATTCTTAAGAAAAAAGTCAGTATCAAACCTTTTTACATAAAAACCTAATAAATACGAGGTCATTCACACTTTCATTCCCTTGTAGAGAATTAGTATTTGGATGTAAACTTTTCTTGAAATTAAACCACCATCACCACCCAATCTAGGAGCAAAAATGTCTGACAACTGGAAATTTGAAACTAAATCAGTTCATGCGGGCTACACACCTGACCCCACCACTAAATCGGTTGCCGTACCTATTTACCAAACTGTCGCTTTTGCCTTTGACAGCGCTCAGCATGGTGCAGACTTATTCGATTTAAAGGTTGCGGGCAATATTTATACACGCATCATGAATCCAACCAATGATGTACTCGAAAAGCGTGTTGCAGCTTTAGAGGGTGGCATAGGAGCATTGGTCGTCTCATCTGGACAAGCGGCTGTTACCTATGCGATTCAAACCATTACTGAGGCTGGCGACAACATCATTGCATCAACTGCTTTGTACGGTGGAACATTTAATCTTTTTGCTCATACGCTGCCTCAATTTGGCATTACAACTCGCTTTGCTGATCACGGTAACCCTTCAAGTTTTGAACCGCTCATTGATGCAAATACAAAAGCTATTTTTGTGGAGTCTTTGGGCAACCCGCAAGGCAATGTCACTGATATTGCAGCTGTCGCTGCTGTAGCTCATCGTCACGGCATACCACTAATAGTTGACAACACTGTCGCAACCCCTTATCTACTTCGTCCTTTTGAACACGGTGCAGATATTGTTGTCCACTCACTGAGCAAATACATGGGCGGGCATGGAACCACATTAGCTGGGGCTATTGTTGATTCGGGTAAGTTTCCTTGGGCTGAACATAAAGAACGTTTTCACAGGCTTAATACTCCCGATGTCAGTTATCACGGTGTTGTCTACACAGAAGCATTTGGTCCTGCTGCATATATTGGTCGAGCGCGCGTTGTGCCTCTTAGGAATATGGGAGCTGCTCTATCACCCTTTAACGCATTTCAAATTTTGCAAGGTATAGAAACATTAGGTCTGCGTATGGATCGCGTTAATGAAAATACGTTGATAGTTGCAAAGTTTTTAGAAAAACATCCAAAAGTAGCCTGGGTCAACTATGCCGGATTACCAAATAACCAATACCACAAACTTGCGCAACAGTACATGAATGGCAAAGCATCTGGGTTAATGACATTTGGTGTCAAGTCAAGTTCTGGTAATGGTCGAGAAGCAGGAGCAAGATTTTTGGACGCGCTAAATTTATTTACTCGACTTGTGAACATCGGAGACGCCAAATCACTAGCCACCCACCCAGCCTCCACAACTCATCGTCAGCTTTCACCACAAGAGCTTGAAAAATCGGGCATTACAGAGGATACGGTTCGTTTGTGTGTTGGCATTGAACACATAGACGACATCATGGCTGATTTATCTCAAGCATTAGATATGGTTTAGTTAGTAACTTCATTTCTCTATCTAACCATAAACCGATCATTGAACTTTACTGCGGGTAGGCGAGTTGCTCTCACCTACATCAAGCTCGACGAAGGTGTCTAGCAAATATTGATGCCTAAGAAGCCATTGCCTCATACCCAGATCCCCCTCAAGCACGCTTGGTGGAGAACCAGAGTCTTTGCCCTGAAACTGCTGCGCAGCCGGGTTATAAGAACTTCGAAGAGCCACCCTATGTTTCAGTGTCTGCTTAAAAAATATCGTACTCAGTTCTTGGGTAGCATTTTTGATGCGTAAGCTAGTTTCAGGTCCACTTCCAGTTATGCGATCGGTAAAGATGCTGTGACTTCCTGCAGTAAATACTGCTAAGGTTTTTTGTGAAGCTCCCATTGCGTCAAAAATTGCAATGCGATCTTTTACAGTGCTCTGGTATCCAGGTAAATTGATCGTATCCTGCAGACTCGTGACATGTAGGGTTGGGACACTGATCGAGCCAAGAGCTTCTTTCATTGGCCCCTGGGCTATCAGCGGTGGGGCTGAAATCAAAAGAGCTGATTGGATGCGAGGATCCCGCTCAACAACCGGATTTGGATCCAGCGCAATAACCTTTGCGCCCGAAATAAGCATTGCGGTATTTGCGCCGTAAGAATGACCAGCAACTCCAATCTTCGACACGTCGATTGAAGGACCATGTTCGGATGCAAGAACCTGATCAAGAGAAAAGCGAAGGTCATGCACGCGCGCCAAAGCTTCTCCATCACGCACCGCCGCCCTCAATCGAGACAGCAATTCAAAGGGATTACCCTGCCACAGGGCGTTATCGCTGCCTACATGTTGCGGATGCAGACTAGCGATTCCTTCGTCTGCCCAATGCCTTCCAAGATAGCTGTACCCCCTGCGAGAACCTCCAAGCCCGTGAGAAAAGACAATTAACGGAACTGGCTGCTCAGCACTCGCTCCTTCGGGCATGTAGAGACGTGAAGGGACTAACCGCCGGCGGTTGACATCGAACATATCGAAATCTAAAACACGATGGCCCCGCATTGCCGAGGCATACGATCTTGCTGCTGTTCCAGCTAACGCTAAGAGCGCCAAACCAATGCATAGGCCTAAAGAAGAACTAATTAATATGCGGCGTTTCATAAATTAGTGATATTGCCTTTGAATGATTTTGGATACTAAAAATAGTGTTTGTTAAAAATATATAAAGACCGACAAGGAGGAAAGCTAGCATTCTTGATTTCTAGTAAAAAAGGCTGCAATATCAAAATTTTCTCCGCTCAGTAATTCTGTAACCCTTTGCAGTGTCATCGGACTAGGGGCCTGACAGTTGTGAACCCTCCATCCACCGCAATGACTTGACCCGTCAGTCGGGCAGCGCCGTCTCCTAGTAAAAATGCCATCACATCAGCGACCTGCTCTGCAGACTGAATACCGCCCAAAGGGTATTGGCGTGCTGCACCTTCGCGCATAGCCGCCATCTTGAGCATATTGGCAGTCATGGGTGTCTCAGTCAGGCCGGGTGCTACTGCGTTGATGCGCAGACCTTGAGCAGCATAGGTGGCAGCGGCGCTGCGCACTAAGGCTTCCACACCTCCCTTCGCAGCTGCAATAGCTTCATGGTTTGCCACACCTATGCGCGCCACTACGGAGCTAGCCATCACGGCAGCGCCGGAGCCGCCTTCAAGTGATGCAATCCAAGCCTGTAGCATAAATATTGCGCTGTCCAGGTTGACTCGCATCACCTCTCGGTAAGCTTGGGCATTGGTGCGATGCAAGGGCGTAATCAAAGTGCTGCCCACGCAATGCGCCAACAGTGAGGGCGCTGCGCCCAATGACTCCTTGCATTTTGCTAAAGCAAGTCCTGCGCCTTCCGGCGTGGTGGTATCGGCAGCGATGCGCAAGGACGCATCAACGTCTGCCAAACGGTTGGCGTCTCGCCCGACTGCGACAACTTGCAGACCTTGGCCATGGAGCTTATGAGCAAGGGCTCTACCGATGCCGCCGCTGGCGCCGGTTATGAGAACAATGGATTCTGTCATTGGGCCACTCCAACTTCACCGCGACGGATCGCGTCGGCACGAAGCGTTACGGCTTGTTTTTGGCTGTCCGTCATGCGCGCCAAGTTTTTGACCTGCAAAGCCATGCGTGCGTTTTTAGCAAGTAATTTTTCGTGTCTCATTAAAAAATCCCAGTACAGCGTGGTGTAAGGACAGGCACGCTCACCCTCACGTAGCGCCGGGTCGTAACGGCACCCTTTGCAAGGCCCACCCATACGCTGGATGTACTTTCCTGTGGCAACGTATGGCTTACTTGCCATGAGACCGCCGTCGCCATATTGGCTCATCCCTAAAGTGTTGGGCAATTCCACCCACTCGACCGCGTCTACATAAACCGACAGGTACCAAGCGTGCACTTCCTGCGGCCGAACGCCCAGCAGCAGTGCATAAAGGCCCGTCACCATTAAACGTTGAATATGGTGCGCGTAGCCGTGCTCCAGGGTCTGCGAAATGGCATCGCGCAAACAAGCCATATCCGTGTGGCTGGTCCAAAACCAGGCGGGTAATTTTTCCTTAGCACTGAGGGCATTACGCTCTAAGTAGCTGGGCATTTGCGTCCAGTAAATGCCACGCACATATTCACGCCATCCCAGGATCTGGCGAATAAAACCCTCAGCACTTTGAAGCGGAACGTGGCCGGCCCGGTATGCCGCTTCTACCGCTTGAACCACTTCACGCGCACTCAGCAGTTTCAGGTTCATGGCCGAGGACAAGTGCGAGTGGTAAAGCCAGGGCTCGCCAGGCCATAAGGCATCTTCATAGCGGCCGAATAGCGGCAGACGCTCATTCACAAAACGCTGCAGCGCTTGCAAGGCCTGGGGACGGGTAACCGGCCAGGCAAAACTCTCGAGCGTGCCGGGATGACCTGCAAAGTGGCTGTTAACCAGCCCAATGACCTCTTGCGTAAGGGCATCTGGCTCAAAGGCCGCGCGGGGGGGTATTTGGCCGGGGCCTTGCGGTCCAAAGGCTTCACGGTTGTCGGCGTCAAAATTCCATTGACCACCAGCGGGCTTGCCATCATCCATAAGGATGTTGTGCCGTTGGCGAAGTTCGCGATAAAAGTACTCCAGCCGCAAGGACTTGCGCCCATCAGCATGAGCTGCAAAATCATTAATTGTGGTGAAGAAATGCCGGTCTTCGCAGACTTCCAGCTTCAGACCTGTGGCCTCCACTACGACCTTGAGTTGCTGAAATACGCGCCAATCACCCGGCGCGGTCATTACTACGCGCTTTGGCGCCAACGTTTTCAGATCGGCTTGGAGTTTGGCACCAAGGCTCTTCAGATCAGCGGCAGCGTCAGTGTCGTCAAGCCGGTGGTAGTGCAAAGGTCGGCCCGCGTCGCTTAGTGCCTGTGCAAAGTGGCGCATGGCGCTCAAAAATAAAGCAATTCGCTGCTTGCTAGACCAAACATGGGTTGACTCTTCATGGGATTCGGCCATCCAAACAGCGTCTTGTGCGGCGTCAAACCCATCGAAAGCAGCTGCTTCCAAATCGAGCTGGTCGCCCAGAACCAAAATTAAATGTCTTACACGATGCATGATGGTCTTGAAGGGTGGAGGTTGTGGTGGACGCGGTGCGTAAGGTGATTTATTAGTTTACCTGCGGAACCTTATGCTTCGACTCTAAATGGTTTGGAGGCGATGAATATGCCTTATCTTGAACTGAGAAAAGATCGATATAGCGTCCTGCCATAAATAATCACAATACGGCTATAGCAGAAGCATGTTCCACTTAATCGAATTTGATCAATACTAGATTGAAAGATTAAACATAAACACACAAGCTGTCAGTTTTTCAATATGAAGACCCTCAACCCTAGCTGCTGCCCAATTTGCGAGGAACCCAACTCTTGTGCTGTAAAAACTGCCCGTTCGACTGGTATTGAGCCTGAACGTTGTTGGTGCTTTGACGCAGATTTTTCTGCCAACGTCATGGCACTTCCACCAGACGATACAAAAGGTCGAGCCTGTATTTGCCCAAAGTGTGCAAGCGCAATCGCTTAAAGCTGAAAGTCAATTTATGCTATCAGGGCAAAATAAACCTGAAAAAAAGATCCGAACCCCGCGACTCTAAAACCAAGCGCTGATCAAAAAGAAAATCACGCCTGTTACCTGGATGATTTGGAAAGTAAAGCTGAGTTGTCAGCACAGGGCCGTTTCTTCTTTGCACTTTAACGTGCAAATGTGGTGTACGCCCTGTGTACTCACCCGGCATAAGCGACAAAAGAGAATAACCCCCTTTGCTATCAGCAAACTGATGGCCCCGCAATCTGTCACTTCGGTTGTTGTAATCTCCCCTCTCATCGGATTGCCAAAAGTCGAGCATGGCACTTTGCACAGGTCGACAAAATTGATCTAAAACTTCCCCCAAAAGCTGAATTTTGGGGGCTTTATCTTTTGCACTGATTAAGTTACTGCGTTCAGGCGAATTTGGTGTGAAAAAGGGGCCCTCCAACTGGGCAGGAGTTTTAGAGCCACAGCTGGGTGTAAGGGCTGACTGGGCAAGTGATTTTCGACTTGTAAAAATAGCAGCTGAGCCTAGACCGAAATAAAGCGCTAGTCCTGTGAAACTTTGAATCACGCGCCTACGTGGTGTTGCTATGTATTGCATTTGTTAGCTAACAAGCTACTGAAAATTCAAAACCGCTGTTGAGTCAATCGACTGATCCAATTTAGAAAAAATCGATCGAGACTTGCGCCAACAGTCATTCCAACCCGCTCACGGAATGTTCTTTTGTTTACAAACTGCAAATGATAAAGGTCAGCGTCTTTCGCTCGAGAAACCAAATATTCATCACTGGTCTTCAGTTCATCCACAAGCTTGTTTTCTAGGCCATTTATGCCCAGCCAAACTTCACCCGTTGAGACCTTATTGATGTCTATTATTGGTCGATAGCTCGCAACAAAATTTTTGAAAAGCTCGTGCGTTACTTCTAAATCTTGCTGGAACTTGTCCCGTCCTTTATCGGTGTTTTCACCAAACACGGTCAGAGTACGCTTGTACTCCCCAGAAGTCAATACTTCAAAGTCAACGCCGTATTTCTTCAAAAGTCTGTGAAGGTTTGGCAGCTGAGCAACGACACCAATTGAGCCTAAAACAGCAAAGGGAGAACTAATGATTTTGTTACCGATGCAAGCCATCATGTAGCCACCACTTGCAGCGACTTTGTCAATACAGACCGTGAACGGTATGCCGGACTGACGAATGCGAACAAGTTGTGATGCTGCGAGACCATAACTATTGACCATGCCGCCGCCACTTTCAAGCCTGAGCAGCACTTCGTCATTTTTTGTAGCCATACTCAGTAACGCTGTTATTTCATTTCGCAAATTGTCAGTTGCGGATGCTTTTATGTCACCGTCAAAGTCCAAAACAAAGACTCGCGGTTTTGTCGAACCGTTTAGCTTGTCGAGTTTTTGGGTCTTTAACCTTTCCTTGTCAAATTTCTTGAACTGGGTTTTTTCGAGTACTGCGAACTGCAGTTGTCTTTGGAGCTTTAGGAAAAAATCGTTCAACTTTCTAACCCTTAGTTGTCCAACCGACTGACGGCTTCTTCGGCTTATCGCAGACAGTCCACCGAAAACAACAACAATAGCAACAGCCACGGTGGCGGCTTTGGCCAAAAATTCAAGGTAATTAAATAAAAATTCCACCTGTTAAACCCTTAAGAAGTTATCGGTTTTATTTGCAGCTGCACGGCAAACGTGATCTAACTACCGAACTTCTAAGATACCAAAAAAGGTAAGGCACACAAACGAAAAAGGTTATGCCTTTGGAGCGGGTGTAACAATTTTTTGTTATTGCCAATTGGTCAAAGGTGAAGCTTCCTTTAATCGAGACACGCTTTTTTCATGTTGCGTACTGTCCTTGGCCAGGGGTTGTGTTTATTACTTAGGCGTTCATAATAGTCACCGAACGGGAATTCAAATAGGCGTCCATAGCTTCTGGCCCACCTTCTGAACCGTAACCAGAATCTTTAATGCCACCGAAAGGCATTTCAGCAGACGGCATGGCTGGCATGTTCATCCAAAGCATACCCACTTCCACTCGGCGAGCCAATAAATCAGCATTTTTCAAAGACTTCGTGAATGCATAGCCTGCAAGGCCAAAGGCCAAACGATTGGCTTCATTGATTGCCTCATCCAGAGTGTTAAAACTACGGATTGCTGCCATCGGTCCAAATGGCTCGTCATTGAACACCTTGGCATGCAGTGGTACATCGGTCAAGATGGTGGGCTGCCAGAAGTTACCTTCGCTTCCGATTCGCTCCCCTCCCAATTCGAGATGGGCTCCGTGCTTGATGGCGTCAGCGGTGAATTCGGCCATAGCTGTCAGGCGGCGCGGATTGGCCAGCGGGCCCATGGTTGTGCCTTCTGTGGCACCGTTGCCCACCTTCAGTCCTTGCGTGTACTTGACCATTTCGGCGGCGAATTCTTTTTTGATGCTCTCATGCACTAAAAAGCGCGTAGGGGCAATGCACACTTGTCCAGCGTTGCGAAACTTGGCTGCCCCAGCTGACTTCACTGCAAGGGCGATGTCTGCGTCTTCGGCAACGATCACGGGAGCGTGTCCACCCAATTCCATCGTTACACGCTTCATATGCTGACCGGCCAATCCAGCCAGTTGCTTACCAACGGGCGTTGAGCCAGTGAAAGTGATTTTGCGGATGATCGGGTGAGGAATGAGATAGTTGGATATCTCAGCTGGCGTGCCGTAAACCAAGCCCAAAACACCCGGAGGCAGGCCTGCATCGGCAAAGGCGCGGATGAGGGCTGCAGGGGCTGCCGGAGTTTCTTCGGGTGCTTTGACAATCATCGAACAGCCTGACGCCAAAGCGGCAGCCATTTTGCGAACCACTTGGTTGATTGGAAAGTTCCAAGGCGTGAAGGCCGCCACCGGCCCTACCGGATCCTTGATCACCATTTGGCGCGCTGACAGGTTAAAGCGCGATGGCACGATGCGGCCGTAAACACGCATGCCTTCGTCAGCAAACCATTCAATGATGTCGGCAGCGGCTATCGCTTCTCCCTTGGCTTCCATCAGTGGCTTGCCTTGTTCTTGGGTCAGGATGGCAGCAATATCAGTTGCTCGCTCGCGCATCAAAGCTGCAGCCTTGCGCATGATTTTGTTGCGCTCTACGGGGAGCATGTCTCGCCATGTTTCGAAACCCTTTTGCGTAGCTTGCAATGCGCGGTCTAGGTCAGGGGCGCGGGCATGCGCGACACGTCCAATTTCTTTGCCGGTGGCGGGGTTAAAAACAGCCAGAGATTCGCCAGCTGCGGCATCACACCATTGGCCATTGATGAAAAGTTGGGTATTGGGATAGGTCATGATTGATAGTGTTGAATTTCTTGTATTTTCCGTCAAATAAGCCACGAATCGAAAGTCAGAAGGTTGCGAGCCCATCAATTCCCTTTACTATCCGTGACTTACATCAGTGGCACCACTAGCCGTTAGTGCGCGATAGCTGATGCCACTAGTGTGTACCCTTTTATAGTGAAATCAAAATCTTGAGAGTCATTTGAGTACGAGATGACATTCCCCCTTACCTACCAGTACACGTCCTAAGGCGGATTAAATTTGAATTTCATCTTCACTCCTTAGGTTGATAGATGAACCAAAACCCTCATTTAAGCAAGTACCCCTATTTGTTTCACACTTGCTGTCATCGGCAGTCAAATTAGGCATAAATTTTTTATTTAATCTTAGTGCTTGCATGGGTCTTTGATCGCGTGTTCAGGTTACCGACATCAGCGGAAACACCCAAAACTCCCAACTATTGAATGTTGAGTTTTAAGTTAGTGCGCGAAATAACCATTTGTACGCATGGAGATTTATCGCCTTGTTAGCTTGGGAAGACTCACACATATTAGATTGGGGTTTGAATAGCCTGTTGATATCAAGGTTGTCCGAGAAATTTCACAAAAATTACTTTCAATATATTGATCAACACAGCAAACAACAAAAATTTTTACAAGTGGTTTTTATCATGGCACGTATATTGGTTATGGGAGCGAGCAAAGGCATCGGTCTGGAAACTGTCCGAAAAGCGATTAACTCCAGGTATCTCGTTCGAGCTTTCGCAAGATCTGCATATGAAATTCGCATTGATCACCCAGAACTAGAAAGATTTCGCGGTAACGCTCTCAATCACGATGATGTAGACAAAGCTTTAACGGACGTTGATGTTGTTGTGCAGACATTGGGCGTAGGCTTCAGAGAATTATTCGCCCCAGTTAGTTTGTTTTCTGAGGCAAGCAAGTTGTTGTTGTCCGCCATGAAAAATAGAGGCGTAAAGCGCCTAATTTGCATCACAGGATTTGGAGCGGGTGACAGCAGTCGGAGCATCAGCGCGCTGCAGCGTTTACCCTTTGAAGCAGTATTTGGTCGCGCATATGCAGACAAGACAATTCAAGAGCAGCTCATTAAGTCTAGTGAACTAGACTGGACCATTGTTCGTCCAGGTGTCTTGACTGGCAACTTATGTGCGGGAAAATATCAAGCTTTTGACCAACCAAATGATTGGCGCAATGGCATTATTGCTCGCTCAGATGTAGCAGACTTTTGTATAAAGCAAATCGAAAATCCTGCTAGTTTTCACAAAGCCTATGTACTCGTCAAATAGTTTTAAACGCAATTTACTTTGCTACTGTGCGCTAATTTTTTCAATCGAAACCGTGTTCAATTTATTACGAATCCCGATTGGTGTGGGTTCACTTGAATTCAGTCTATCCATTTACCGTAGCACAGGAAATCCCTGACTGCAGCCATAGCTTCGCCTTCAGCTTGCAAAGCTTGATTAGCTATGTTTATAAAACGCTGCTCATCAACTTCTATTGAAGCCATCGACCAATCACTGAAGTCCCGGGCCACAACAGCATTGAATCTTAAAAGAAGGAAATCAGAATGTCGGGGATCACTTTCAATGACTTTAAAAAGTGAACTGACATTGGCTGCTGAGCCTTCAAGCACTTGCAGAAACCAGCCTGAATGCGAAATTAGCACTCCCGTAATTTCACGGGCAGGATTATTGCGTAGGCATGTAGCCATTAGTTTGTCGTATTCAGCACCCTCTATCAGCGAACGGCTTCGATACACCAATTGAATAAGTTGTTGATCAAGGGCTTGTATTGAATCGGTGAAAGAGGAAGTCATTTCTCAAACCTTTAATTTCAGATCAAAAATGTAGGTGCCACAACAAGAAGCAGCTAAGCTGATTAAGTTGATACTTTATTTCAGTACCAATCTAATCAACTGACCACGCGTGTTGTCAGTGAGCACATATAACCAACCATCGGGCCCCTGTCGAACATCGCGAATTCGCTGCCCTAGATCTTCAAGAAGTTTGTGTTCTTTGATGACCTTACCGCCAAACGGTTGACTGAGTTCTACCCGATTGAGGTAAGCAAATTTGAGGGAACCAACAAAGAGGTTACCTACCCAAGCACGGCCGTAGCGTTCGCTGCTCAAAAAGACCATGCCCGATGGCGCAATGGACGGGACCCAGTAGTGCAAAGGCTGCTCCATTCCTTTTTGAGAGGTTAGACCCAGACCGATTTTTCCTCCACCGTAGTTTTCTCCATATGTGATCACCGGCCAGCCGTAGTTACGTCCAGGTAAAACTAGGTTGATCTCATCACCCCCTTGCGGGCCGTGTTCATGAGTCCATAGGCTGCCATCGGTCGACAAGACAGCACCCTGCAGGTTTCGGTGACCATAAGACCATATTTCCGGTAATGATCCAAAACGCTTTACGAATGGGTTGTTATCGGGCACGCGGCCATCTTTGTAAATTCTGACAATCTTGCCTTGATGATTGTTTAGAGTTTGCGCGTCATCCATCTGGCTGTATCGGTCGCCTAAGGTTAAGTAAAGCATTCCATCAGACTTGCCGTTGGTCTGGCTTTCAACTATTCGACATCCGAAATGTGCGCTACTGACCACCTTTGGCTTTTGGCTGAAAATAACCTTTAGGTCTTCTAGCCGCAAACGGTCAGGCGATAGGCGAGCCTTCGCAAGCGCAGTGCTGTTGCCACCTTGGCCGGGCTCAGAAAAGCAAAAGTACAAGGTACTGTTATTCACAAAATCAGTGTCTAGCAGCACGTCGAGCAAACCGCCTTGACCTTGCGCCGCCATACTAGGGAGGCCAAGAACAGGCTCACCCACCTCACCATTTGGCTCAATTACTCGTAATCGCCCGGGTCGCTCGGTGACTAAAAATCGGCCCTCAGGTAAAAACGCCACAGCCCAGGGGTTTTGCAGATTTGAGGCCACTACTTCAGCGCGAACCGTTTGGGCCTTTGCAAGTGGCATTGCAAAGGTAAAAATTATTGAAATAAGTGTAAGAGTAAGGTACTTATCGATACAGGCCATCTAATTCTTTCAATCTTTGATCGCGAATTGCTTTGATTTTCTTTTGTTGATCTTTCATGACGGGCAATTTCACGCATTAGAGTGCGATTCAGAAACATCTTTTCCAATATCAGTTGGCCATTGCCAAACCAAACATCACGTACGTAAGTTTACTCAAGCTTTTGTTTAAGACCTGGTAGTTTGATACAAATGTTTGTTCATAACTATGGTTTGAGATAGATGGTTTAGGAAGTAAATACACGCTGCAAACCGATTACAAGTGGTATTTTACGATTTTCAATTCTTAGGCTGCTCAAAGTATCAAAGGCTACCGTATGTGCTATCGAACAAAAGTCCCTAACTGGTTTTTACAAAACGAAAGTTATAAAGTTATAAAGTATTCTCCAAAACGACGGCCTCGAGCTACGCAATGAGGTGACCTTTATCAATATGACTAAACCTGTTCGATCCCGCATTAAAGCTTGCTCAACATGCAAAGCAGTGAGTTCAACCCTATATCGTGTTGTGCAAGACGAGACAGCTGTTTGGGCCCTGATCTGTCAAGAATGTCGGGTTAAAGTTGAAGGTGTTCCTTGTTATCTCTATGGCGGCACATGGAAGGCTAACAAGCGACACTGATTGACGCTCAATATCAACCCTAGCCTTAGCTATTTCCCTCATTCAGGAACCAACGTCCTGTTGAATTAGAGTCATGTCAATGATTGAAATCAAGAGTGGTGAATTGCCTGTACCTTTGACTGACCAAGACCTGTTACCCACCGCTTCTTATTCCGTTCAAAATGAGTTACAACATGTGCGTGCGCTCATGCTACTTGAGCAAAAAGAAGACCAAGCGCAATTCAAACTCAAAAATGCCAGTGCAAGTATCAAGGAACGGCGACGGCGCGGCTTGACCTGGTACCCCGTCACCATCACTCAAGAAAACATCGGTTTTGGTGGCAAGGTGGTGCTGGAGCTGGAGCGCCCTGCTCATCTGCAAGAACTCCATTTGTTTCAGGTGGGCAAGAATGCCTCCTTGTTCTGCGGCGATTCACCAGGCTCGGTAACCCACTCAGCATCTGACCGGCCTGCGCTGAGCGGCGTCGTGACAAGCGTACGACGCAACAAGCTGTTGTTTGCCACCATAAAAGAGGAGCTTCCTGACTGGGTTTTGGACGGCTGCACGCTGGGCATTGATCTCACCTTTGATGAGGTGAGCTACCGCGAGATGAACCAGGCCCTGGGCCAAGTTACCGGCGCACACGGTAACCGCTTGGCCGAGCTACGTGACGTGTTGCTTGGCGCAAGAAAGGCCAGCTTTCGCGAGCACAAAGCCGATGACCTGTTTTATCCCAGTGCCCTCAACGACTCGCAGCTAGTGGCTGTGCGCCATGTGATTTCGGCCAGAGATGTAGCCATCATCCATGGCCCGCCCGGCACGGGTAAAACCACTACGCTAGTGCAGGTGATTCTTGAGACCATTCGGCGTGAGCGGCGTGTGCTGGTGTGTGCACCTTCCAACACAGCCGTAGACCTGCTTACCGAAAAGTTGGCCGAACGTGGTGTCAATGTGATCCGCTTGGGTAACCCCAGCCGCGTGTCGGATTTGCTGCTCCAGCACACCCTTGATGCCAGTGTGATGGCCCACCCGAGCTACAGCAAGATGCACGCGATGCGCCAAACCGCTCAGCATCATCGTGAAACTTTCAACGAGACTGTTCGCCATTTCGGCTTCGAGGAGCATCAGCATCGCCAATGGCTGAGGGAAGAAGCGCGGACACTGCGTCAAGCCGCCGACGAGTTAGAGCGCTTCATGACCGAAGATGTGCTCGACTCGGTGCAAGTCATAACTTGCACGCTAGTGGGTGCCAGTAACCGAAATATTCGCCACCTGAGTTTCGAGACCGTCTTTATTGACGAGGCGGCCCAGGCTTTGGAGCCGGGATGCTGGATTCCCATTGCCAAGGGCCAGCGCGTTGTTCTGGCGGGTGATCACCACCAGCTACCGCCAACGGTGAAAAGCGAAAAAGCAGCTAGTGGAGGCCTGCGCGAAACCCTTTTCGAGAAGTGCATCCAGCGACAGCCCGAGACGGCTCGCATGCTGACAGTGCAGTACCGCATGCACGCGCACATCATGGGGTTCAGCTCAAAGAAGTTTTACGAAGACCAATTGGTGCCGCACCAGAGCGTGCGTCACGCTAGCTTGGAGGCTTATGACCAACGTTTTGCACCTGATTTTCCTGTGGAATTTATCGATACGGCCGGCTATGGGTTTCTAGAGGTCACCATTCCCGAAAGCCGTTCAACGGCCAACCTAGGAGAAGCCAACTTGTTGCTGGAACGCCTCGCCGAGTTGCTTGCACCCTACGACCCAGCCGAATACGAACATAGACCGCTCACTATTGGCGTTATTGCACCATACCGCGCTCAAATCAACTATTTGAAGGACGCCATTGAGGACAACGAAGTTCTGAATAATTTACTAATACACCGCATGCTCAGCGTGGGCACAGTCGATTCGTTTCAGGGCCAGGAGCGAGACATCATTGCCATTTCATTGACACGCAGTAACCCTCAAGGCGAGATCGGCTTTCTTTCCGACATACGCCGCATGAACGTGGGTATGACCCGCGCTCGGCGCAAATTGTTACTGGTCGGTGACTCTTTAACGCTTTGTAGCAATCCGTTTTTCAAGGACTTATTGGCTTATGTGAAACGAATGGGTGGTTACCGCACGGCCCATGGAATGGAACAGGTGCGGCCATTGCAACAAGTGCCACGGCCTTAGCTCTAACTTACTCAAACGCAATTCGATCTTTGTGTTCTAGCTACCAATTGCACGACATATGACAGAGGTGTTTCGTCAATCACTCAAACGCGTTGCGCTTCGAACTTCAATTCACCATATATAAATTGTGTGTAAAGCCCAGTTCAGGCTAAGAATACGGCAATAAAGGCGAGCATGAAAATCAAAACTCCACCAACAATCGGAAGCAAGATATGCATATAAGGGACTATGGCTTCGACTAAGTCTTGTTGTTCATCATGCGATTTGTCGTCTGCTTTGGTCTTGGAGGGATCCATGTAATAAGTAAGAAAGTTGATTTAATGTCTCATATTATATTAGGGTTAACCCGATTTTTTACTTAACTTCTACAGAAGCTTGGCGTCACCTCAATTTTGATAGCCTAAATCTGGGCTTTTAGATCTAGTTCATATGCCTTATTGCACTTGGTACCAAAACTCCCCTGCCCTGGCTCTTCAACACGTTTTCAACCAGCGTTCAGGCCGAATTCTTCTCGTCTGCCGAAAACCACCGGTGCAGCAAATTGGTCTGATGCTTGAGTTGAACAAGCACCCACAGGCGACGTTAATGCCGCGCGTACGTGGTGAATCCATGCGCGATGCAAGCATCTTAGATGGTGCAGTTGTCCTTATCGGTGCGGCGATCAATAAGGCTAATGGTCAGATCGTGATTGCCTTGGTGAACGGCGAATTTACCCGTAGAAAATTGTAATTATGGGCTGGACGCATGAAGCTCAAAGCGCAGAATCTCACCTATTCTTTAAGCAACATCGGGGACCGGGTGCCCTTTATTTATAACTTGCTTAAATTTTTCTTTTTTAAATTCAGACGTATATTTCATTCTTTTAATGGCTTTCTCTCCAGTTCAGTTTTGACATTATTGAATGTTTACAGAATTGGGGGAATGCCAAATCGAGTACTTTATGAGAGGGCACTCAATCTCGCCTGCTTACGTTTTTGAGCCATTTTGTGGCGCCTCAACTCATCTGACGTTGACGGAACTAAGGCTCGCACTGGTACGGGTTTGAAACTATCGTCAACAGCTACCATAGTGAAGAAACAACTATTTACATGCCGTACTACCTGCGTCCGAATGTTCTCGGCTATCACCTTTATACCAACCTCCATTGAAGACCTGCCTGTGTAGTTAACAGATGCTAGGAAGTGAACGATTTCGCCAACATGCACAGGTTGCCTAAATGTCACTTGGTCCACGCTCATGGTTACAACGTAGCTACCTGCATACCGACTTGCACATGTATATGCGACTTCATCCAATACCTTAAGAATAGTACCCCCGTGGACGTTGCCAGAAAAGTTGGCTGTGTCAGGTGTCATCAACACTGTCATCGTCAACATATGTGCAGGAAGGTTAATCATTAAAAATCCTCTTTTTCGATCAAACTAAAATCAGCAATTACGATATTGCCACATGTAACAGCAGAGCAATGGCAAGATTATTCTCACCCTACAGGGTTTATCAAAACCCAGAATACATTCAGCAAAGACCATATGAAAGTTAAAGAAATACTATTAGACGTAAATCTTGTGATTGCCCAGATTGAAGTGGAATTGAATGGGGAGCTTCGAATAAGCCCTACCCTATGTGCATTGATACCAGCCGATGGCAAGGAACAAGAAAAAATTATCCCTCTTAGCACGCCAGATGGAAGGCCCATCTTTATGAACATTGAGAACGCAATTAAACCTTTCGCATAGCCAATTTCACGTACCAACAAGAAAAGCATAAGTCGGTAAGGAACAGATGCCACGCAGGAACACACCCAACTCAATAAAAGGGCTAGATGACCTCAATGCTCTTGACAGAATAGTTATTGATAAGCGAAATGGCCAGCGCTCCTCTGCTAAAAAAAATAGACGCAATCGACACTACGAAAAGCAGTTTATAAGAAACGCACTCACGCAGCATCTACCCAAAGAAAATTTAGATTCAAATCTAGACGATTGATAGACAAAGTATGAAAGATCAATTGATTACACCCCAAGAAATTCGCGATCAAATCTGGAAAGAACTAAGACGCGCTACACAAGATCGTCATCATGAATGGAGAACGCCGGTTTTCGCTACATCAGGACTATCAAGTGCTGTAAACGCAAGAACAGTAGTATTGAGAGCAGTTGACAGTAAAGCGAATAAATTACAAATTTATACAGACGCTCGAAGCAGTAAAGCTTCTGAAATCGTAATTCAACAACAAGCTATTTTTGTTTTTTGGAGTAGCAAACTAAATTGGCAGCTAAAGGTTCAAGTTAAAGCAACTTTAGTTACCAGTGGTCCGCAAATTCAACAAACGTGGGCACAAGTAAAACAAACAGCCTCTGCAAAAGATTACCTTAGTAGCTTTGCACCTGGAACAAGCGTTACATCTGATTATCAGACTGGCGAGCAAGATCAATCTAATTCATCACACTTTGCACTTGTGAATGCTGAAATTGTTGATATGGATTGGCTTGAGTTAGCAAGATCTGGACATCGCCGCGCCAAGATCAGTCACGATTCGTGGGATTGGTTAGTGCCCTGAAAAACTTTCAAAATGAAGCTTGACTGACTTAATGAAGTTATACAAAAGCCTTTGTTCGTTCACTTAAGTATGACTGTTATTTAATTAATTTACTTAAAAAGAATTTATTTAATTAGTAGTTAAATCTACAGCCGACCTATCCCGCATGAGAACACATGCGGTTATGAGCCAGCTACCGTCGGCCTGGCGCTCGAGGTCGTAGGTAGCCAACCAAACGTCGCCCACTTGGTCCCACAAACGAACTGGCTGTACCGCCACTGAATCCAGAACTTTGGCTTTTAAAAACAAAATATTTGCTGGCCGATAAATAACTGGGTACGCCTGCTGAACCATGCTCATGAAATTATCAGGAGTCTTGAATAATTTTTGTATACCTGGTGCAGCGAAGGAAAATGCGAGCTTTGCATCATCAGCGGCAAAAGCAGCTAACTGGCTTTGTACTGTTTTTTTAACCGCGAAAGCCTTTTCTTCACTTATTTGCGCATGCGCTGCAGTCAGCACAAAAAAGCCAATAAATATGACGAGCAAGGACTTACTCAATAAAAAAGATAAATTGAATACGATTGACTTTTTAAAAAACATAGTTACCTCCAACTCTGATATCGGCAACCAATATGCTTAGCTTGAATGTCAATGCGTCTTTTAACAGGTGCGTATAGACTTCACTTGTTAGTGGATTGAGCATGGTGAGGGGGCAATCTAATCGGTCTTAGAAAGCAATGCCCAGTTTTCCCTAACAAAGTGGCAGGTATAACCATCAGGTTTCTTTAATAGATAGTCTTGGTGCTCTGGCTCAGCCACCCAAAAATCGCCCGCTGGATCCAACTCAGTCACAACCTTACCCGGCCAGAGGCCGGAAGAGTTGATATCGGCTATGGTTTTCAAAGCCTCTAAACGCTGAATTTCACTAACGAAATAAATGGCTGAGCGATAGGACATTCCGCGATCATTACCTTGGCGATTTGGTGTAGTTGGATCATGAATTTGAAAGAAAAACTCCAAAATGCGTCGATAGCTGATCACGCCTGGATCAAAGTAAATTTCTATACCTTCTGCATGTGTGCCGTGGTTGCGATACGTAGCGTTTTGAATATCGCCCCCGGTGTATCCAACTCGAGTGCTTTGCACACCGGGCATTTTTCGGATGAGATCCTGCATACCCCAAAAACATCCACCTGCCAGAACTGCTCGTTCAGTTTGCATAATAAAGTCCTTCAACTTGGATCAAATAATCGGAGTAGCCTAAGCACCGTGCCCTTTGATGTATGTTTCTAAAAATCCGATTTGCTGTCCCATTTGGCGAATGCTGTCCTTCACGACGTCGCCGATCGAGATCACGCCCACGACAACACCTCCTTCAAGGACCGGCAGATGACGAAAGTTACGAGCAGCCATTAAACCGGTACATGCTTCGATTGGGTCATCTAGCTTTACCGTGATGGGGTTGATAGTCATTACTTCCTTGACTTGTACTTGCTTGGCATCAAGACCAGGTAACAGCACTTTGATAGCGCAGTCGCCCTGTGTGAGGATGCCCGTTAGATTGCCATTGTCGATGACAAGGATAGCGCGGACGCGGTTGTCTCGCATGAGCTGTAAGGCCTCGATGACCTTTTGATCGGAATTCACACTTATCGTGACTAGGGGTTGCGGCTTTTGCGCTAAGCATGTTTTTACACTGGTCATACTTTTTTGCTGATAGGAATGTTTTAAAGAGCTAGATAATCTTGGCATAAGTTCAAAATTTTTGCAGTTCGTCTCACGTAAGCCACCTGCCTTTCACGGGCTGCATCAGAACACGATTTAAACTGAGAAAGTGAATACTATTTTTTTAGTTGAATAACGTGTTGTTTATGCGATCCAGTAATAGACTTTTTGACGATCTTGTAAATATCTAGATCGAACTCCGCCCTACCAAATTCCGCCAAGCTGTAAAGCTCATCGTGGTCATTGGCTATTCCAAGGTAACACCACTTGTCGATAACCACCATGCTCTCGCCGTCCCTGATAGCAATAGCTCCTTCAAAGGGCCAAACCTGTACTTTATAAAAGTTAAGTGCAGTTAGTAATTTCAAATGGTGCGCGTCCAAAGACACCTTACCAATACAAGCGCCTTGGCATTGTTTGACTTGATAACCAAAGCAAGGTTTGCCAGCTACGGCTTTTTCCAAGCCCAGTAAAGCCTCACAAAGTTGGTATTTTTTAGCAACTGCAGCCAGATAACCATTCGCTTCTTTTTTACTGTAAAAAAGCCCATATAAGTTATCTTGAAGACCAGGCTGCAGCTGCGTATGCGTCACAAGTGTTGGCTTTTGCACGCCAGCGCTGTCTGTGATTAATTGCCATGCGCATAAATCTTTTGACTTGCGCAGCTTGATATTCATGCTCGGCATACGCTCTTTAATGAGCCTGGACTCAAGGATAAGAGCTGTAAGTTCTCCACTGGTCTTGATCCACTCTATGTGAAACACCTGTAGTGATAGCTTCATTTCTTTACGGACTGAAAGAGCGCTCTGAAAGTGACTCATCACACGCGTACGCATGGCTATGCTTTTACCAATGTAGAGTGGCGCGTTGTGCTCGCCATAAAAAATATAGCAACCCGGTGCATCGGGAATGGCATCAATCACGGACTGATTGATATTGGGTGGAAGGCTGATACTCGAAGTCAACTGGTTGACTGCTTCTAGCAAGCGTTCTTTGCCAACTTTCTCTTCACACACGCGCCAAAACTGCAGTAACAGATCTGCATCTCCCATGGCTCTGTGCCTAGCACTAACCTCTAGATGGTGCGCAGCGATAAGGGTGTCTAAATTGTGTCTAGGTTGATTGGGAAACAGCAATCGTGACAGCTTGACTGTGCAAAGTACCTTAGGGCGGAAATCCATGCCTAGCCTTTTGAACGAGGCTTTGATGAAGCCGTAGTCAAACCTTGCATTGTGGGCAACAAAAATCTTCCCCCCTAACTCTTCCTTGACTTGCAGCGCAAGCTCTTCAAATGTAGGCTGCCCAGCAACCATGCCTGGTGAAATTCCGGTCAATCTTTGAATATTTTGTGGAATAAAGGTTTGTGGATCAAGAAGACTTTCCCATTCCAGCACTTCGCCATTGGTCAAGGTTTTAATGCCAATTTCAGTAATTCGATCTCGTTCAAAGTTGGAGCCAGTCGTCTCGATGTCTACAAACGCTAGATCAGGTAATTTGTTATCTTTACACTTCATCGGTCAGTTCTCTAATACTTGCCAACCGATATACGAAAGACCACTCCTCACGCCCGGACTGTAAAGAGTCTTTCATATCTTCAAAGTTCTTTACCCAGCACTTTTTGCTGAAGTTCCAGCAGACAAGCACAAGCTATCAAAAAGTACATAAAAAATTAGACCTGTAACTGCGCTGAAGTTAATTCAAGCGCCTTAGACTAAACGTCACCACACCCCATACTGACATTTCATCAGACTCAATAAAAGTAATGTCATGAAATTGCGGGTTGGCAGCTTGTAGCTTTACATCACCAGCCTTTTTATGTAAGCGCTTGACCGTCATGTCGTTGTTGATAGCTGCTACAACAACTTGCCCGTGCACAGGCTCAATCGACCTGTCCACCACTAGCAAGTCACCATCAAAGATCCCAGCTCCAGTCATAGACTCGCCCCTAACTCTAAATAGCACCGTGTTGGCAGGGTTTGACACAAGGTAGCTGTCAAGGCTTACCTGCTCATGGCTATTTTCATTAGCTGCCTCAGGGGAGCCTGCGGGAACTGAATGAACAGCCTTACTGACGGTTTGAAGTGCTGGGCTCATTTCCATATACTGTGTTTTTGCACAGTATAAACAATCTGCGGCAGATAACAAGCCGATCACCGTTTGAGTAAATTTTTATTAATTTTTGCATCCCAGGAGTCTGCGTCAGTTTAAGTTTCAATCTAAAACGCACGGCCTGAGGTTGCCGCCGTTTTTTACACCCGCACTAGGGAGGATTACATCCAGAGCTTGCGGTAAGCGCCGTCGGGGTCGTAATCTTTAGCCTGCTTGTCAGGGTTGAAGCGCCTGGATCCTCTGGGATCTGTCCCCCGTCCACTCAAATACAACCAGTTGCCTTGGTTGTTGTAAACGTCAAAGTCAATCAGTTGCGATTCAAACCAAGCGGCACCGGCGCGCCAATCGCAGCGCAAATCGTGGATCAAAAAACTAGCCAGGTTTTGTCGCATGCGGTTGGACGAATAGCCCGTGGCGTTGAGTTCGCGCATGCCCGCGTCAATGAAGGCGTGACCGGTGCGGCCTGTACGCCAATGCTCAAAGCCGCGTGCGTTGTGGGTGCGCGTTGGCAGTGGCGCGTCGGATAGGCCGCGCTTCCAATACATACGCTCACCGTATTTGAGGTGAAGCCAACGAAAGTGGTCGCGCCACAGTAATTCGAAGCCAATCCAATACGTGCTGTCAGTGGCTCCGTGTTGTGCCTCGAAACTGCGGATGGCAGCCCACGCCTGACGTGCAGACAATGCGCCGGTGGCCAACCAAGGCGACCACTTGGTGGAGTAATCGGCACCCACCAGCCCGTTGCGTGTGGACTTGTATGTGTGCGGTAAATCACGGCTGCAGTATTGGGCCAGATGCAACAGGGCTGCACGTTCACCCCCATGAAACTCAGGCTGTTGCCAAGGAAACGACGAACGTGGGTCATTCAAGATTGCAAGTGGTTCTGTAGTGTGTTCAATGGCATGTTGCATCTCAAGCACTGAATCCATAGCAGCTTGATCCGGCAACGCGGGCATTTTCGTAACCGTGGCCACCGGTTGCGCAGGAGCAAACGTTTGGCGCTCGACCGAACGCCGGAAACTAGAAAACTCGTCAGGCACATCGTGCGGCTCAAACGGCAGTTGGTCGGGAGCCATTAGGGTGGATTGCCACAAGGTTTGAACGTCGATTCCACGCTGCTGCAAGGCTTGAATGTGAACCTCTTCATAAGGGGCCGCAATGTCCTCGCACATCAAGGTACTGGCACCTAGGCGCGTCATCAGTTTGGCCAACACCTCGCTAGGCTCGCCGGTGAGACGCAGCAGTTGGCTACCCAGTGCAATCAGCTGTTCGGAGACATCCTGCGCGGCCATCGCCGTCCAAGCCAAGCGGTGCGCGCTGGTACGCACAAAGCCCCAAGGGCTAGTGAGTTGCAGTGCGTTGTCATGCACATACACCGGCAGCAGCCAAGTTCGGTGCTTCTCAGTCAGCGCGATAGCTTGTTGCAAGGCGGGGTTGTCATGCAGGCGCAGGTCGCTTCTGAACCAGTAAACGATGCCAGAGAGTGTTTGTGGTTGTGTCATTATTTCGGCCTAGTTTCTTTGAATCCTTAGCTAGAGGCTTAAAACGGCGAAATAACGATGCAGAAATTAATTGATAGTAATAAACAGATGCTGTGCAAGAAAGTTATTTGTTTCATTTCAGTACCAGCTAGATTTCATAAAACGAACAGAGAACGCTAACAATATAAAGTTACAGCTCACATTAAAAGCTTCTGGCAACTACTACTGCAGTAGATGAACCCCATTGAACTATTGCGCACCAAGCACGAAGTACTGGAGGTAAGGCCTCGGAAATCTTGGATTTAGCTTCTTTTTGGTGAGCTATTTCATCTGCTTGGCATCTCATCAGCAACTCCAACAAACCGTCAGACGAGCCATTTATACGTAAATAGTCAATTTGAGCCTGGTAGTGTTGCTCCACAAATGTCTCAACAGCTGCAATCGTTGCATACACAGCACCACGCCCAAATAATGTGGGTATGGCGCCGATTAGCCAACCCGCTATTCGCCAAAGTACAAGCAGTCGGCTTTGGAGATTTTTTGCTAAGACTGACTCAATCAGTTCCAGATGCTCTGACTCAGTTGCTCCATGACTTCTTGCAAGATTTAGGAGTTCTGAGTCATTCGTAATTTTTGCAATTGCTGCAATACCTTTGTAAATGTAAACAGCACCCGTTTCACCAGCATGATCGGAACGAAGTTCTCTCACCAAATATCTATTATTTTCTTCAATGCCAATAGTGCTGAGATTAGACATGCGTTTAATTAATTATGGTTTTTTGTCAATCGCCACGGCCCAGTTTCCCCTCAAACCGAAATAAAGGCCGCCTGCCCAAAGGGAAAAATGCATGTAATCTGTCATGATGAATGTGATCAAACTCTCGGGCTTTATAACAGTCCAAATTATTCCTGTTACAACGCAGCACATAACGATGCCGCTGAAGCGAGTAACCAGATCACCAAATACTGCTAAAAAAGCGATGTCTCTTATTTTTGGCAAAGTTGCTAAGCCACCAGCTAGTAGCCCTAGACCGGCCGCAATTTCTCCGTAACAGACAACCCACCAAACTAACGCCGGAATACCCATACCTTGGCCAACGGCTGGGTCAAAGGGGAATTTGCTTAGTCCCTGATTGATGAATAACAAAGATAAAGGGATTCTCAAAAGAATATGACTGAGACTTAAGTCTGGTAACTGTCGCCAGTAGTTTTTCAAACTGAGGCTTGTTGGCATTCTTTGGATTAACATTTATATTCTCCTTTGGTGCTGATGGTGTTTAAAAAAATTAAGCGGCGCGAAGTTGCATGAAATTGGCAAGATCAAAAACTGAATTTGGGGCTTTTGGCAATACGTTCTTGAGTAGCGGCTTGAAATGTTTAGCTAAAAAATCAGTTTCAGTAGCGAAGATATTCTTAGGCACTAGTTTTGTAATTTCCGTCAGGGGGAAGTTTTGCAAAAAATGTTGTTTGATTTCTTCAAACTCTTCCTTGAACAATGCAAAGCCACTACTTTCTGGGCTTGGGGGTTTGTTCTCACTTTTCGCTTCGTTGTCCTTAAAACACTTAGCAACGTCCCAAACTGACAACGCATCTACGCATACCTGGAGCATGTAGCCTCCACCAGGTCCACGGTGTGCCGACAGTAGACCTTGATCGTTGAGCTCCTTGACCAAACGCTCGGTATATGAAACAGACAAGCCTAGTTGGCTAGATAGTTTGGCGACTGTCACTGGGAGGTAATGGGGATCCGCAGCAACATAGGCTATCAACTTAAGACCGTGGACGGTACGGGTGTTTAACATTCAGCAACTTTTCAAGTAAATTGAGTGAGTAATTTAGCAGATAAATGTATTTAATCTATACAATGAGGGTAATTTAATTCAATAATCTATTCATAATTTATGCAAAAGGTAAAATGAGCGATACAAACCTTCCAGACACCCCAGTCCAGAAAATTGGGGCTATCTCCAGCCTTAGCGGCGTCCCTACCTTAGTTCGATATCCGGTTCTGCACGCGCTATCTTCGAATCCGCACTGGAAGTAATAGCAAACCACGAGGGTATAAATCTAAGCGAAAGTAACTAATGAAAAAAACTAAACTAAAAATTCTTTTTGTTTGTATGGGAAACATATGCAGAAGTCCAACTGCCGAAGGCGCTTTTCGAAAAAAGGCAAGTGAGCACAATCTTTTAGAAAATCTTGAGATCGACTCTGCGGGGACATACAAGAGAATTAGCCGATGAGTAAAGAAGCACTTAACGTACTTGGAACAACTCTTATCCCATGTTCATATGACCCTTTGACTGGTTATTTCAGGGACGGGTGTTGCAACACTGACCTTAATGATCAAGGCAGTCATGTCATCTGTGTAAAAGTCACGCAAGCTTTCTTAGACTTTTCACTTCAACAGGGCAATGACCTAGTCACCCCACGACCAGAATATCGATTCAAGGGTTTAAAAGCCGGTGATCGTTGGTGTTTGTGTGCATTGCGATGGAGAGAAGCATTTGAAGCCGCAGTAGCTCCTAAAGCTGTCCTCGAAAGTACCCACGAGCAAGCACTTGATTACGTAACCCTCAAACAGCTTTGTCTATGAATGCACAAGATTTTTAATTTAAAGGATACCTAATGCTCGATACATATATGCCTATTGCAGCTCTTTTGTTAACAGCATGGCTATTTGGTGGAATGCTACTTTTTTCTGTAGGTTTTGCAGCTTTCCTATTTAAGTACTTGCCTCCTGCTGATGTTCGTATGCTGCTCAGAAAAGTATTCCCGCCCTTTTATTTGTTTGTGATCTTTACATCTGGTTTAACGTTATTGTTATTTTGGGGTTCTGATTCTTTCAATGCAGCGCTCATGGCTGGCGTGATGTCGTCCACAGTGTTTGCACGGCAAATTTTGATGCCTGCAATCAATCAAGCTACTGATTCAGGCAATAAAACACGTTTTATTTGGTTACACGGCTTCTCCGTTGTTCTGACTCTTGGCCACATCATCACGGCAGGTGTGGTGTTGAGTCGAGCTGTAGGTTGAAGCTTATCAATTACTTGGATAACGTTGGTGGCTCAGGGACGCATTAAACGATTAAGGTCAGCAACTCTTATAGAAGAGAAACAAGTCATTGTTTCGGAACTCTCTATATGCGCTTTATGTAATCGAGAAATTCCACCAGCGCTGCGTGATGCCCACCATTTGATTCCAAAATCTAAAGGCGGTGTCGCCACTGTCATGATGCATCGTGCATGCCACAAACAAATTCATGCTTTGTTTACCGAAACCGAGCTGGCAAGGCAATACCCAAGTATTGAAGCGTTGCAAGCAAATTCAGAAATAGCAAGGTTTATCAGCTGGGTTAGACAAAAACCAAATGACCTCAACCTGCAAACGAGACGCAGCAGAAATAAAAGATTAGTTTAATATTTTGTGACTACCTAAAATTAGATTTAAGGCAGACATAAACAATGTGCTACTTACTTAGGTCTTTAATCTTTGAAGCTCTTTGCTCGTCAGTCATCTCATCACAACGACTACCTCGATCTGGCATGCGAAGCCATTCCTGTGTACCTGCCCTTGGGCTATAAATTCGATCAAATTGCTTAAACACTGTCCAAGTTATAAATGCCATGCTAATTACTGCTAGGTGGCCAAGCATGTTGTACCCAATTAATTCAAAGTCTTTAAAGTAGAGTCCAAATGCCAAACACCAGAAACAGGCCAAAAGTACGGTGGCGAAATACCTAATGTGCGACGGTGCATGTCGTAAGGGGTTAAGGTTTGGGTTTAGGACACTTTGTCCTTTGTTAAATAAAAAATGTAAAAGCTTAAAAACTGCAAACATAAATTCCTTGTTGAAATAATTTGGTGAACTGCGCTCTCGCAAATATTTTGGATATGCTGATTTTCTCAAGTAGTTATTTTCTTTTCTTGTTCTAAACAGCTTTTAAGAGCGTTAGACTTAATTTGCTGTAGCCATTTAGGTTTTATAGTCTGATTTTTAGAGATTAGATTTAACTGTTCTTCAGTTGCTTTTTTCAGTATGTAGTCCGCTTCACACTTGCAATATTCATTAAAGTCATTAGCCTCTAATGCGCGGCCTTTAACTCCTTTGTGTCGACTGAGCTGCTCGTTAGCACAAGCTTTCTGCAAATCCATTGAAAGTTCGACAGCATAAGTCTGCAAACAAAACAGCAAAAAAGGCAGAACTATTACTTTTCTTGTTAAGAACATTTTTACTCAGCTATTGGTTTATTCGATTTATTCATTCAAGGAGGTGGAGAACCAAGTTCTCCACCGCCAATTGGATCACTAAAAGTTTTGTAAACTTTTACACTTACTTAGGCATGATTACAGAGTCAATGACGTGAATAACGCCATTGTCAGCTGC
>JBBAOY010000031.1:0-28363 GCA_040401095.1 Limnohabitans sp. | reverse complement strand
GCCATAACCACCATGGCCATAGCCGCCGTGCCCACCATGGCCAAAGCCCCCATGCGCCATTGCTGGAACCGCTAGTGCGCCAATTAAAAGACTGGCGAAGAGTTTAGAAAGACGTTTCATCAAGAACTCCTTGTTCTCATATCAAAGACCAAACGGTCTTATCTACAACGCGCGCATTCACTAGGGGGATGACAGTGCGACTGTCTTTATTTGTTAGCGCTGGTAAACCACTAACCAAGGGCTGATACAGGTTTGGGCGACGGGGAAATATTGCCCTGTTTCGCGGCAGTAATAAGCCTCAGAAACTGGGGCAATTGGTGCAGCACCCACCCATTGCACCGAAGGGGGTGGGTTCGTGACGATCACCGCTGGCGGCGGTGTATTGATATAGAACGTGCTGGGTTGCACCACGCCATAAGGGCGAGACATATAAATAGACGTTCCAACAATGGCTGATCCAACGATGGCAGGCGCCAACCAAGGGTCGTAGTAGCCGCCCCACCCATAGTGCACGCCAACATAGCCCCTTGGGCCATGGGCCTGCGCCAAGGTAACCCCTAGAGCAAGCGTGAGGCAAACGCCCAAAGCGCGAATTTTTTTGGAGTGAATCACGGTGCATCTCCTTTTAACTTCTCAACATTGTCGTGCAATTGATGGGTTACAGGTTAAGTTGATGGTCACAGCGCTTGACCCAAGCCCTTGACCCAAGCCCATGACGCAGAGGCCAGGTCTCGAAGCAAAAGCATAGGTTTGGGCTCTATTTAGGAAGATTTTTCATCGTTTTGAGGGCTTTTTTCGCCACTTGGAGGAAGTCAGCCGATAAATTTGCGAAAATACGCTTTTGTCCAGATCTACAAAAACGATGTCACGCCCAGAAAAAACAGAAATCTCCAACGACGGTTTGCGCTACAAATCCAAAAAAGGCGGCTCGCCTTTCGAGGGACTTGGCAGAACCGGCGACACCATGAGCTGCATCAAGTGCGGCGTACACAAACCCAGAAACAACGGCTCTTTCAAGCGTATCTTGGGCTCTTCCATGTTTGTCTGCTTTGATTGCAGCCCTCCCAAGAAGGACGCTGCCCCAGCAGCGCCTGCCGCCGCGGCTACCAAAGCCAAGGCTTAAAACATCCCCCCAAACAACAAAAAAGCGGCTAAGCCGCTTTTTTGTTGTCCGATTCAAAGTTGCTTTTCCCTTGAATTGAATGCGGCTGCGCAAATTGCGCAGTGACTATTCGATCACTCCATACGAATAACGCCACTGGGTTTAAAGCCGAAATCAGCCACTTTGCCCTTCTTAGCGCGTGCCGCTTTGGCGTTGTTGAGGCTGCGAATTTCTAAGATTTCTTCGCGGGCTTTGCCACCTCGGCCTATGCCGTCGATGCGCACACTGCGGGTGTAGGCGGCAGCGCCAGCGAGGCTGTCCTTGGCTTCGAGGTCGATCAACATCAAACCGCGACCGCCTTTTTCCATGGTTTTGAGCTCACCGATGGCGAAAGTTAAGAAGCGTCCGCCTGTGGAAGCACAAGCCACGTTGACGGCAACCGGCCATGGCGTCTCACCCGATCCGCCGCTGACAGGCGAAGGGCGGCACATGGTTTCGCCCTCGTTGACGGTCACAAACGCTTTGCCGCTCTTATTGCGCGAAATCATGTGTTCAATATTGGCTAAGAAACCATAACCGCCTGAACTGCTAAGCAAGTAAGTCGCATTAGCAGGGCCAGCGACGTAATGCAAGAGTTGGGTGCCCGCTTCAAGGTCCATCAAGGTAGTCACAGGTTGACCATCGCCACGCGCGCCTGGCAGTGAGGAAACGGGTACCGAGTAAATACGGCCGTTTGAGCCAAAAGCGATAAAGGTATCCACCGTCCGGCATTCAAAAGTGCCATACAAACCATCGCCCGCTTTGAACGCGAAACTGCTAGGGTCGTGGCTATGGCCGTTACGCGCACGCACCCAGCCTTTTTCGGAAACCACAACGGTCACGGGTTCGTCGACCACTTTGACTTCGGCGACAGCTTTTTTCTCCTCTTGTATCAGCGTGCGGCGAGGATCGGCAAAAGTTTTGGCGTCCGTCTCGATTTCTTTGACGATCAAGCGGCGCAAAGCGGTGGCGTTGCCAACGATCTCTTCCAGCTTGGCTTTTTCTTCGCCTAGCTCTTTGAGCTCTTGCTTGATCTTGATCGCCTCCAAACGCGCCAATTGGCGCAGGCGAATTTCTAAGATGTCTTCGGCCTGACGATCGCTCAGTTTGAAACGCTGAATCAATGCAGCTTTGGGCTCGTCGCTTTGACGGATGATGGCAATCACCTCGTCAATATTGAGCAACACCAGTTGGCGGCCTTCCAAAATATGGATTCGGTCGAGCACCTTGTTCAAACGGTGTTGCGAACGACGCAAGACGGTGGCTTGTCGGAACTCGATCCATTCGGTGAGCATCTCACGCATGGACTTTTGCACGGGACGCCCATCGATACCCACCATGGTGAGGTTGATCGACGACGATGTTTCCAAACTGGTGTGCGCCAGTAAAGTGGTGATGAGTTCTTGTTGCTCGATAGTGCGGGTTTTGGGCTCAAACACCAAACGCACCGCAGCGTCTTTGCTGGACTCGTCGCGAACGACATCGAGCACGGACAAAACCGTGGCTTTGAGCTGGTTTTGCTCGGGGCTGAGGGCTTTTTTGCCGGCTTTGACTTTGGGGTTGGTGAGCTCTTCAATTTCTTCGAGCACACGCTGGCTACTCACGCCTGGCGGGAGTTCATTGACCACTAACTGCCACTGGCTGCGTGCGAGATCTTCAATCACCCAACGTGCACGTACTTTGAGGGAACCTCGTCCAGTGCGGTAGGCGTCCGCAATGTCTGTTGCGCTGCTGATGATTTGTCCGCCACCTGGGTAGTCGGGTGCGGGCAACAGCGCCAGCAACTCTGCTTCGCTGAGTTTGGGGGTTTTGATTAAGGCCATGCAGGCGTCAGCCACTTCACGGAGGTTGTGGCTTGGGATTTCTGTGGCCATACCCACCGCGATACCGCTAGCGCCATTGAGCAAAGCAAACGGCAAACGCGCAGGTAACTGTTTGGGTTCTTCGGTGGAGCCGTCGTAGTTAGGTTGGAAGTCAACCGTGCCTTCGTCAATCTCGTCGAGCAACAAAGTGGTGATCTTGGCCAAGCGCGCTTCTGTGTAACGCATGGCCGCCGCACCGTCGCCGTCGCGCGAGCCGAAGTTGCCTTGTCCGTCGATGAGTGGATAGCGCTGCGCGAAGTCTTGCGCCATGCGCACCAGTGCTTCATACGCTGCGCTGTCGCCGTGGGGGTGGTAGCGGCCGAGTACGTCGCCGACTACGCGTGCGCTTTTGACGGGTTTGGCGCCGGTGTTGCCGCTAAAGCCCAAGCCCATGCGGGACATGGAATACAAGATGCGTCGCTGGACGGGTTTTTGGCCGTCACAGACGTCGGGCAAGGCACGGCCTTTGACTACGCTCAGGGCGTATTCCAAGTAGGCACGTTGGGCGTAGTGGCCTAGGGCTATGCCGTCGTCGTTGTCGGCGGTGGGTAAATCAATTGTTGTGATGTCTGACATATTTTTCTACTTACACATCTATTTCAATACTGTCGCCGTGTAACTCCATTAGATCCCTACGTGCAGAGGCTTCGCCCTTGCCCATTAGCTGGGTTATCAATCCTTCTGTTTGTAGAAAGTCGAGCTGTCCTAGTTGGACTGGCATGAGTCTGCGTGTGTCAGGGTTCAGCGTCGTGTCCCATAACTGCTCAGCACTCATCTCCCCTAAGCCCTTGAATCGGCTGATGCTCCAAGCGCCTTCTCTAACGCCGTCTTTACGGAGTTTGTCAAGGATGGCAGTGAGTTCTCCCTCGTCTAAGGCATAGACCTTAGAGGCAGGTTTTTTGCCACGGGCGGGCGCGTCTACTCGGAACAACGGTGGTCGTGCCACAAACACATTGCCTGATTCAATTAGCTTAGGGAAGTGTCTAAAGAACAGCGTCAACAACAAAACTTGGATGTGCGAACCGTCCACATCCGCATCGCTCAAGATACAAATCTTTCCGTAACGCAAGCCGCTTAAATCTGGCGTGTCATTGGGCCCGTGAGGGTCGATACCGATAGCGACAGAGATATCGTGGATTTCGTTGTTGGCAAACAAGCGGTCGCGCTCGACTTCCCAGGTGTTGAGCACTTTGCCGCGCAAGGGCAATATGGCTTGGTTTTGTTTGTTACGGCCCATTTTGGCGCTGCCGCCGGCGGAGTCGCCTTCGACCAAGAAGACTTCGTTATCGGCTGTGTCTTTGCTTTCGCAGTCAGTTAACTTACCTGGCAAAACAGCCACGCCGGAGCCTTTACGTTTCTCGACTTTCTGCCCCGCTTTTTGGCGGGTTTGAGCGGCTTTGATGGCGAGTTCAGCTAATTTTTTGCCGTATTCGACGTGCTGGTTGAGCCAGAGTTCTAAGGTGGGTCGCACAAAACTGGAAACCAAACGGACAGCATCGCGCGAGTTCAAGCGTTCTTTGATCTGTCCTTGGAATTGCGGGTCCAACACTTTGGCGCTCAGCACAAAGCTGGCGCGGGCAAAGACGTCTTCGGGCATGAGTTTGACGCCCTTGGGCAACAAGGCATGTAACTCGATAAAGCTTTTCACGGCGGTGAACAAACCGTCGCGTAAACCTGAATCGTGGGTTCCGCCTGCAGTGGTGGGAATCAGGTTGACATAGCTCTCGCGCACGGGTTGGCCGTCTTCGGTGAAGGCGACCGCCCATTCGGCGCCCTCGCCTTCGGCAAAGCTGTCGTGGTTGATGTCTGCGTAACCTTTGCCCTCGAACAAAGGAATGACGGGATCGCCATGGAGCGTTTGCATCAAGTAGTCGCGCAAACCGCCTTTATAGAGCCAGTTTTGGGTGTCTTTGGTTTTTTCGTTGTTGAGCCACACGCCCACGCCAGGCATCAAAACAGCTTTGCTGCGCAACAGATGCACCAACTCGTTCATCGGCAAGTTGGAGGTCTCGAAGTATTTGCCGTCGGGCCAAACGCGCACGGTTGTGCCTTGTTTGCGGTCGCTCGCGTCTTGTTTGCGGATTTTGAGTTTCTCGACCACATCGCCGCCAGCAAATACCAAATGGGCGACTTGGCCTTCGCGGTAGGAAGTGACTTCCATGCGTTTGGCCAGCGCGTTAGTAACGCTGACGCCCACGCCGTGCAAGCCGCCGGAGAAGCTGTAGGCGCCACCCTGGCCTTTGTCGAATTTGCCACCAGCGTGCAAGCGGGTGAAAACGATCTCAATGACGGGAACTTTTTCCTCTGGGTGCATGCCAAAGGGAATGCCACGGCCGTCGTCTTCGATGCTGACCGAGCCATCGGTGTGGAGGATCACGGCTATTTTTTTGCCGTGACCAGCTAAGGACTCGTCAGCTGCGTTGTCTAAAACCTCTTGAATAACGTGGAGAGGATTGTCGGTGCGGGTGTACATGCCCGGACGCTGTTTAACCGGTTCGAGCCCTTTGAGAACGCGGATCGACCCTTCGGAATACTGGGGTGTGGGGGTTGGTTGCTTAGATGCCATGGGCGGGAATTGTAGGGATTCGTTAAAGTCACCCCCATGAACCAACCGAATAAAACGCTGCCCCTGTGGCAAGTTCTCCTATGTGGAGCCGCTATCGTCACGCTGTCTATGGGGGTGCGCCACGGCTTTGGTTTGTGGCTGCAACCCATCACCCAAGCCCAAAACTGGACCCGCGAGAACTTTGCCTTTGCCATGGCGATTCAGAACCTGACTTGGGGCTTTTTCAGCATTTTCTCGGGCATGGTGGCTGACAAATTTGGCGCTTTTAAAGTCATTTTGGTAGGGGCAGTGCTGTATGCGCTTGGATTGGCGGGCATGGCCTACTCCTCCACCACCTTGACTTTCACGCTGACGGCTGGCATTTTGATTGGCGCCGCCCAAGCCGGCACAACCTACTCCGTTATTTATGGCGTGATTGGCCGTAATGTGAGCGCCGAAAAGCGCTCTTGGGCGATGGGAGTTGCCGCCGCCGCTGGGTCGTTTGGTCAGTTTTTGATGGTGCCGGTTGAGGGATTTTTGATTGCCAACTATGGCTGGCAAGAAGCCTTGGTTTGGCTCACTTTGGCTTTGCTCGTGGCCGTGCCTCTGGCACTAGGTCTTCGCGAACCCAGTTTTGCCAGTGGCAAACCTGCTGTGCGTGAGCAGTCTATTTTCCAAGCCTTGCGCGAAGCATTTGCTTACCCCAGCTTTCAGCTGCTCATGGCAGGTTTTTTTGTTTGCGGATTTCAAGTCGTGTTTATCGCCGTGCATATGCCCAGTTACCTCAAGGACAAAGGCTTATCACCTGAAGTCGCCAGTATTTCACTGGCCTTGATAGGCTTGTTCAATGTGTTTGGCACCTATATCGCCGGCAGTTTGGGCCAGCGCTTGGCGAAGCGCAAAATTTTGGCGTTTATTTATTTCAGCCGTTCGGTTGCGATCGCCTTGTTCCTACTCGCCCCTCTGACGCCTTGGACGGTCTATATCTTTGCCAGCGTGATGGGGCTTTTGTGGCTATCCACCGTGCCGCCGACCAATGCCGTGATTGCCCAAATTTTTGGCATTGCCCATTTCTCTATGCTTGGTGGATTTGTTTTCTTCAGCCACCAAATTGGCAGTTTCATGGGCGTCTGGCTCGGCGGTTATTTGTATGACAAGACCGGTAGCTACGACATCGTTTGGTACATATCCATCGCGCTTGGACTGTTTGCGGCGTTTGTAAATTTACCTGTGAAAGAGAACGCCATTGAGCGCCAGCCCAAGATGGCCGCTGCATAAGTCATGAGTGACGAACCACAAACTGCATCCACTGACAACACAACCCGCCCTGTCCAATTTGGTTGGATGTGGTTACTGGGATGGGGTGTTGCGTCAACCGTGTTAACTGGCGTGTTGTCTTTGTATCTGCAACCCACTTTTTTGGTGACTTTGGCCTCCCAGGTTTGGGCTTGTTTTTAAATAGTGACTTCTACTAATTCCATACAACATGGTCTAGAGCCACCTTCTGCTTGGGTAAAACGTTGGGCGCATTTGTTGCCTTCGAATGAAAACGTGTTGGCACACGAATCAGTGCAAATTCTGGACTTGGCCTGCGGCCATGGCAGGCATATGCAGTTTTTAGCGGGCTTGGGCCATAGGGTGCTCGGGGTCGACCGCAATGCCGAAGCGCTCAAGTCGGCCTTGCAATGGGGCGAGACTATGCAAGCTGACATAGAAAATGCAGCATGGCCACTAGAGGGGCGATCCTTCAAAGGCGTGGTGGTCACCAACTACCTCTGGCGCGATCTTTTCCCCCAGATTTCGAAAAGCGTGGCCGAAGGCGGGGTTTTAATCTATGAAACCTTCTCACAAGGTAACCAGGCCTTCGGAAAACCCTCTCGCCCAGAGTTTTTACTTCAACCGGGTGAGCTTTTACAACTTTGCTCAGGCTTGCGAATTGTGGCTTTCGAAGAGGGTTTTATGCCCTCGCCCGACAGGCTTATCCAGCGGGTTGTGGCTATACGTGTACCTAGTGGTTTGGAACCTGCCGCCCTCAGTAGAATACGCGATTCCCCTAAACGCCTCATACGTCTATGAAACCCATCACCGGCAGCATCGTCGCACTCGTCACTCCCATGCACCAAGACGGTAGCGTTGACTACCCGACGTTGCGTAAGTTGATCGATTGGCACATCGCTGAAGGCACCGACTGCATCGGCGTGGTGGGTACAACGGGCGAATCCCCCACGGTGAACGTGGAAGAGCATTGCGAAATCATTCGCGTCTCAGTCGAGCAAGCCGCCGCCCACAAAAACCGCCATGTGCCGATCATGGCTGGCTGCGGCGCCAACTCCACAGCAGAAGCCATCGAACTGGCTAAGTTCGCCAAAGGCGTCGGCGCAGATTGCCAATTGCAAGTCGTTCCCTATTACAACAAGCCCACCCAAGAAGGCCAGTTCCAGCATTTCAAAGCGATTGCTGAAGCGGTCGACTTGCCCATGGTGCTCTACAACGTCCCCGGGCGTACGGTGGCCGATATGGCGCACGACACGGTTTTGCGTTTGGCCCAAGTGCCAGGCATTGTTGGCATCAAAGAAGCCACCGGCAATATCGAACGCGCCCAGTGGTTGATCCGCGATGTGCCGAAAAACTTTGCTGTCTATTCAGGCGACGACCCCACCGCTGTTGCTTTGATGCTCTGCGGTGGTCAAGGCAATGTCAGCGTGACCGCCAATATTGCTCCACGCCAGATGCATGAACTGTGCGTGGCCGCCATGGCTGGCGATGTCCGCAAAGCCATGGAGATCCAACTCAAACTCATGCCTGTGCACAAGAATCTATTTGTCGAAGCAAATCCCATTCCATTGAAATGGGCTATGGCTCGCATGGGCTTGTGTGGCCCTACCATGCGCCTGCCCATGACCCCTCTGACACCAACCCTTGAGCCTGTCGTTGAGAGCGCGCTGCGCTCTTCGGGCTTGCTGTGAGTCCTTTAAAGGTTTCTTACGTGAAATTTATCGCTTCTCCTTTGCAAAATGTTTGGCTGATATCACTAGCTTTAGGCTTGAGTGCTTGCAGCTCTATTACTAACAGCGACAAGATCAACTACAAAACCGAAAGTACTGCGAAAGCTGTTCCACTCGACATCCCGCCAGACCTTACACAATTGAATCGCGATACGCGCTTCAGCGTTCCCGGCGGTTCAGTGACAGCCAGCAGCATGGGAACTAAATCAACAGCAGCGGTCCCGACTGCCGCCCAGCAACTTAACGATGCCCGTATCGAGCGCGATGGTCAGCAGCGTTGGATTGTTATCAAGCGTCCCGCGGAAGAAATTTGGCCCATCGTCCATAGCTTTTGGATCGATAACGGATTCACCTACACACTAGACCAACAAGAACTGGGTATTTTGGAAACCGAATGGGCTGAAAACCGCGCCAAGTTGCCGCAAGACTTTATGCGTAAGTACCTCGGTAAGGTCATCAACAGCTTGTCTGACACCGGATTGCGTGACAAATTCCGCACCCGCTTAGAACGTAATAGCAAGGGGGAGGTGGAGATCTATATCTCCCATCGCGGTTTGAGCGAGGAATACACCGACGCCCTGAAAGCCCGCACCGCTTGGAAACCGCGTCCCTTTGAGCCCGAACTCGAAATCGAATTCATGAACCGCTTGATGGTCAAACTCGGCGCTTCCATGAAGATAGAGACGGCGCAAGCCGCACCCGTCACGATCAATGCTGCAAAAGCTGTCATCGTCGCAGTCGATAGCGTGCCCACCATCGCTATATCCGACAGCTTCGATGTCGCTTGGCGTCGCATTGGCTTGGCCCTAGACCGCACCGGCTTTACCGTGGAAGACCGAGACCGCCTGCAGGGCACTTATTTCGTGCGCTTTGTAGATACCTCGCCTGATGAACGCGGCTTCTTTACCCGCATGTTCAGCAAATCCAAAGCTGAGGCCGGTCCAGTCAAATATCGCCTCAAAATCTTAGGGGTCGAGACCAAAACTTTGGTGAGTATCCAAAATGCCAACGGTCAGTCTGAAAACAGCGCCTCGACCCAACGCATCATGAAACTACTGGTCGACGACCTGAAGTAAGCCACAAACAAACTGCCAACTACAAGCCAGCAACAAAAAAGCCACCCGAAGGTGGCTTTTTTGTTTCAGTCAAAAACTGATTACTTAGCAGCAGCTGGAGCAGATGCGTCAGAGGCAGGTGCCATTGGTGCAGATGCGTCAGCAGCTGGAGCAGCTGCTGGAGCAGGTGCTGGAGCAGGAGCTGGTTCTTCTTTTTTACCGCAAGCGGCAAGAGCGGCAGCAGCCAAGATGGTCGCCAACAGGAGCGATTTTGTCATGTCAATTTTCCTTAAATGGATGAAACAATTTCTAGAAATTGTCATGGTTTGCACCATGACTGGGCTTTAGGAGTCGACCCTAAAGTCCAACCACAAATTATAGGGTAATTCCCACCAGAAAATGATGGAATTGTCAGTTTGGCGTCATTTTGTGCATTTCGCACTAAGTTTTGGGCTTAGTTGGCTTTCATCCAACCCAAACTGCACCAATTTAGCAACAAGTCTTTTGCCCCTTGGCTGGCAGTTTGGAGTTGCGCCTTTGTCAAAGCACGTTGGTCTGCCAAATGGCGCATCAGGCTAGCGTCTGCGCCGCTCGCGCGCCAACTTTCTCCATTCAAAAAGATATGTTTGTCGTCATACATCATGCGGCTACGTCGGTCGAGTCGCAGCTCCTTAGGCAGTTTTGACACTTTACATTCCTCGAACCACACATTGGCTTTGGGCTCGGTCAAAAACTCCCCTAACACCCGCGCGAACGCTTGAGGGTCTTTCAAGACTTTGTCCAAGGTGACTTGCGCAAAGATTTGCAAGGATTTGGGTATCGCGCCTGCCCGCTTTACCGCCTCTTGTTGTGGATCTTGGTAGAGCAAGGCGTCGAGGTTTTCTGTTTCATCGCTCAAGCGCATGAGCAGTTCACGCGCTAAGTCGTTTTGCGCAGGCGCCCTAAAGCCGATCGAGTAGGTCATGCACTCGCCCACGGCGATGCCGTCGTGCGCATAGCGCGGCGGCAGGTACAGCATATCGCCAGGGTTCAATACGTATTCATGCGAGGGGTCGAAATTAGCGAGCACTTTCAGATCGACACCTTCAACCAAGGACAAGTCTTTTTGCTTGCCGATACGCCATTTTCTTTGGCCATGGGTTTGGAGCAAAAACACGTCGTAACTGTCAAAGTGCGGGCCGACGCCGCCACCGTCGGTGGCAAAACTGATCATCACATCGTCCAAGCGCGCGTCGGGGACGAAGCGAAATTGGTGCATCAGGTCGGCTACCTTGTCGTTGTGTAAGTCCACGCCCTGCACAAGCAGGGTCCAATCTTTTTGGCTGAGTTTGGGTAATTTGTTGCGAGGAAAAGGCCCGTGTTGCACCTTGAAAGGTTTAACCACCAACCGCGACTCCACCTCGCTGTCAGCGGCCATGGCAAACAAAGACGCACGATCCACCAGCGGCTTGCATTCGGGAATGGCTTGGCGCACTAACAAAGGCTTGCGCTGCCAGTAACGTTGCATGAATTCAGCGGGACTGATGCCGCCAAGCAGAGTGAGGGGGTGTTGGATGTGCATCGTGCGACAATTTTGCCCTATGGAAATCACATCACACTGCGTTGTCGGCCTAACTTGGACACTCAAAGACACTCTGGGCGAGGTACTCGACACCTTAGAAGACCCCGTGGAATTTGTAGTCGGCGGCCACGACCTCTTTAAAAAAATTGAAGAGGCACTGCAAGGCCATGGTGTCGGCGCGCAAATCGACTTGCACCTAGAGCCTGAAGAAGCCTTTGGCGACTACAACGAAAACCTGGTGTTCTTAGAAAGCCGAGAACTATTTCCCAAAGAAATAGAAGAAGGCCACACCATCGAAGGCCACGCCTTGCCCGAAGGTTGTAACCCTGAAGCGCCACTTGATGTGCTCTACACCGTGACCGAACTCTACCCAGAACATGTGGTTTTTGACGGAAATCACCCGCTGGCGGGTATCGCTATCCGCATCCATTTAGAAGTTGCATCAGTGCGCGAACCAACGGATGAGGAATCGAGCAAGGGTTCTGCGGGCACTGGCTTTTTCAAAATCGAACCCCAAGCGCCTGGTGGTTCGCTGTTGCACTAAGCCTAATTTAGGCACGATTCTTATTTCTTGCCCGTAGAGCCGTAACCGCCCTCGCCGCGCTCGCTCTTAGCTGCAAACTCTTGCACCACATTAAATTGTGCTTGTACTACTGGCACGATGACCAGTTGGGCCAAGCGCTCCATAGGCTCCAAGGTAAATGGTGTGGGACTTCTGTTCCAAGCGCTCACCATCAACTGGCCTTGGTAGTCACTGTCGATCAAGCCCACCAAATTACCCAAGACGATGCCGTGTTTGTGGCCCAAACCTGAGCGCGGCAAGATCAGCGCGGCATAGGCGGGATCGTCCAAGTGGATGGCAATGCCAGTGGGAACGAGTTGCCACGCGTTGGGCTCCAAGGTGATGGCTGCGTCCAAACAGGCACGTAAATCGAGGCCGGCACTTCCAGGTGTTGCGTACTTGGGGAGTTGATCAGCCATGCGGGGATCGAGAATTTTGAGGTCAACTTTCATTTCAATGTTTCATCCTTTGCGCAATTTCTGCCACCAACTTGCGCGCCAAAGCCAACTTGCTGGCTTGTGGGACTTCTTGGCTGCCGTTGGCGTCTACAAGCAGCAAAGCGTTTTCGTCGGAGCCAAAGGTGGCTGGACCGATATTGCCGACAAGCAATGGAACGGCTTTTTTCTCGCGCTTAGCCTGGGCGTTTTTTTGTAAATCGTGGCTCTCAGCCGCAAAGCCTACGCAAAACAAGGCGCCGTTTTGCGCCCTCGCCGACTTGGCCACCTCAGCCAAAATATCTGGGTTCTCGGTGAATTGCAAATCAGGCGTATCACCCTGTGCAGTCTTTTTGATTTTTTGTTCAGCGACTTGTGCAACCCGCCAGTCTGCAACTGCAGCCGTGGCAACAAAGACAGACGCATCACCGACACACGACAAAACAGCGCCATGCATATCAGCAGCGGACTGCACATCAATGCGCGTCACACCGCGAGGCGTAGGCAAATGCACTGGCCCAGCAATCACCGTCACTTCAGCGCCTGCTTCATGCGCCGCGCGGGCGATGGCAAAGCCCATTTTTCCACTCGATAAATTGGTGATGCCACGCACGGGATCGATTGCCTCATAAGTAGGACCGGCGGTCACCAACACTTTGCAGCCAGCCAACAATTTAGGTTGGAATGCAGCTATCAGGTCTTGCACGATTTCATCAGGCTCCAACATGCGTCCATCGCCTGTTTCGCCACAGGCTTGGTCGCCTTGACCAACATCGAGCACCAAAGCGCCATCTTGTGTGAGTTGCGTCACATTGCGTTGGGTGGCGGGGTTGACCCACATTTCGCGGTTCATGGCCGGGGCCAAAATCAGGGGCACTTCGCTCACCGGTCTGGCCAAGCACATGAGGCTCAGCAAATCGTCTGCACGGCCGTGCAAAAGTTTGGCCATGAAATCTGCACTCGCAGGTGCCACCAAAATCGCGTCGGCCTCGCGACTCAAGTTGATATGCGCCATATTGTTGGGTTCGCGTGCGTCCCACTGCGATAGATAGACGGCACGGTTGGACAAAGCTTGCATCGTCACCGCAGTGATGAACTGCGTGGCAGATTCGGTCATCACAACTTGCACGCTGGCGCCTTGTTTAATAAGGGCGCGACAAAGTTCAGCAGCCTTGTAACAAGCAATACCACCCGTAAGCCCTAAGACGATGTGTTTGTTTTGCAGATCCAACATGGTTCGCAATGTAGCAGAGCGCCTATAATTTCCATTTCCACCTACCGGGAGATAAGCCTCCCGATTTGGCATGACTCAATTTGTAATTGTCACCGGCGGCGTGGTGTCCTCACTGGGCAAAGGCATAGCCTCCGCATCACTTGCCGCGATCCTTGAGTCGCGCGGCCTCTCAGTCACCCTCATTAAGCTCGATCCCTACATCAATGTAGACCCCGGAACCATGTCGCCGTTCCAACATGGCGAGGTGTATGTGACCGAAGACGGCGCAGAAACCGACCTCGATTTAGGCCACTACGAGCGCTTCATCAACACCCGGATGAAAAAGGCTAACAACTTCACCACCGGCCAGATTTACCAGAGCGTTTTAGAAAAAGAACGCCGTGGCGACTACCTCGGTAAAACCGTCCAAGTCATCCCCCACATCACCAACGAAATCCAAGAATTTATCAAGCGTGGTGCGGGTTTTGGTACGCCTGAGGCGGTCGACGTGGCCATCGTAGAAATCGGCGGCACCGTCGGCGACATTGAGTCACTTCCTTTCCTAGAAGCTGTGCGCCAAATGAGTTTAAAACTCGGTCCCCACCAAACGGCTTTTGTGCATTTGAGTTATGTACCTTGGATAGCTGCAGCGGGCGAACTCAAAACCAAACCGACCCAGCACACTGCCCAAAAACTGCGTGAAATCGGTATCCAAGCCGACTGTTTGCTGTGCCGCGCAGATCGCCCGATTCCTGCCGAAGAAAAAGAAAAAATCAGCTTGTTCTCCAACGTGCCTGAATGGGGCGTTATCTCGATGTGGGACGTCGACACGATTTACAAAGTCCCCCGCATGCTGCACGAGCAAGGGCTGGATCGTTTGATTTGCGAAAAACTGCATATCAACACACCACCAGCCGACCTCAGCCGTTGGGATGCTTTGGTCCACGAAGTCGAGCACCCCCAACAAGAAATCACTATCGCCATGGTCGGCAAATACGTAGATTTGTCAGACAGCTACAAATCTTTGAACGAAGCCTTGCGCCACGCTGGCATGCAAAACCATGCACGCGTCAACATCCATTACATCGATTCCGAAACCATCACCGCCGATAGCGTTGCGCAACTCACCAAGTTCGACGGTGTTTTGGTACCCGGTGGTTTTGGCAAACGCGGCATTGAAGGAAAAATTGCAGCAGCGCGTTTTGCCCGCGAGAAAAAAATACCCTATCTTGGCATCTGCCTAGGTATGCAAGTCGCCACCATCGAATATGCGCGCCATGTTGCTGGCCTCGAAAACGCCAACAGCACCGAATTTGAACCCGACACACCGAACCCCGTCATCGCCTTGATCGATGAATGGAAAGACGCTGACGGCACCATACAAACTCGCAACGCCCAGTCCAATTTAGGCGGCACCATGCGTCTCGGCGCACAAAGTTCCAACGTCACACCTGGCACCTTGGCGTACAAAATTTACGGTGATGTGGTGACTGAGCGCCATCGCCACCGCTATGAGGCCAATGTGCACTACCTGAATACTTTGCGTAAAGCCGGCTTAGTCATTTCTGCACTGACCCAACGGGAACACCTCACAGAAATTGTCGAATTGCCGCAATCTGTTCACCCATGGTTTATGGGCGTGCAATTTCACCCTGAGTTCAAGTCCACCCCCTGGGATGGCCACCCGCTTTTCAATGCCTATATCAAGGCTTCGCTTGACCACCAATCACAACGCACCAATTTGAAAGCTGTCGCATGAGCATGAAGCTGTGTGGCTTTGATGCGGGCTTAGAGCATCCGTTTTTTCTGATCGCGGGCCCTTGTGTGGTGGAGTCTGAACAACTCCAAATGGACACGGCGGGTACTTTGAAAGAAATTACCTCTGCATTGGGTATACCGTTCATTTTCAAGTCGAGCTACGACAAAGCCAACCGCTCCAGTGGAACGACCTTTCGTGGCCCTGGTATGGAAAAAGGCTTGGAGATCTTGGCAAAAGTTCGCCGTGAACTCCAACTGCCCATCCTCACCGATGTGCACAGCGAATCAGAAATTGCGCATGTGGCTCAACTAGTCGACGTATTGCAAACCCCTGCATTTTTGTGCCGTCAAACAGATTTCATCCATGCTGTTGCGCGCTCAGGCAAACCTGTCAACATCAAAAAAGGCCAGTTCCTCGCGCCCCATGACATGAAAAACGTCATTGATAAAGCGCGCGCCGCTGCTCGTGAGGCTGGCCTGAACGACAACAACTTCATGGCCTGCGAACGCGGTGCGAGTTTTGGTTACAACAACCTTGTCTCTGACATGAGAAGCTTGAGCATCATGCGCGAAACCAATGCGCCGGTGGTGTTTGACGCGACCCACTCGGTGCAGTTGCCAGGAGGACAAGGCACAAGCTCTGGTGGCCAACGCGAAATGGTGCCTGTCTTAGCGCGCGCTGCTGTTGCCGTGGGTGTCGCAGGACTCTTCATGGAAACCCACCCCAACCCTGCAGTGGCGATGAGCGATGGCCCCAATGCAGTGCCCTTGAAACACATGCGTGCACTGCTCGAAACCCTGCAAGATATTGACCGCGTGACCAAAAAACACGCCTTCCTTGAAAACAATTTTGGTATTTAATTTTTAACTTTAGTTCTGAGAGATAAACAATGAGTGCAATCGTAGACATTGTCGCAAGAGAAATTTTGGACAGTCGTGGCAACCCCACCGTGGAATGTGACGTGTTACTAGAGTCAGGAACGATGGGACGCGCTGCTGTTCCATCTGGTGCATCAACTGGTAGCCGCGAAGCTATTGAGTTGCGCGATGGTGACAAAAACCGTTACCTTGGCAAAGGCGTATTGAAAGCAGTTGAGCACATCAATACTGAAATCTCAGAAGCCGTTTTAGGTTTAGATGCTTCTGAACAGGCTTTTCTCGATAAAACTTTGATCGACTTAGACGGCACAGACAACAAAAGCCGCTTAGGTGCGAATGCCATCTTGGCCGTGTCAATGGCCGTCGCACGTGCAGCAGCTGAAGAATCTGGCTTGCCTCTCTATCGCTACTTTGGTGGCATGCACGCGAACCAACTGCCCGTTCCAATGATGAACGTGATTAACGGTGGCGCACACGCCAACAACAACTTGGACTTGCAAGAGTTCATGATCATCCCAGTCGGTGCTCCTAGCTTCAGAGAAGCCGTGCGTTATGGCGCTGAAGTATTTCATGCTTTGAAGAAAATCATCCATGACAAAGGTATGAGCATTGCAGTGGGCGACGAAGGTGGCTTCGCACCGAATGTCACGAATCATGAAGCTGCCATCCAAATGATCTTGGACGCTATCGCTGCGGCCGGCTACACCGCAGGCGAGCAAATCGCCATCGGCTTAGATTGCGCTGCCAGTGAGTTTTACAAAGATGGTAAATACCACTTAGAAGGCGAAGGCTTGCAACTCACCGCCCAACAATGGACCGACATGCTGGCCACTTGGTGCGACAAATACCCCATCATCAGCATTGAAGATGCCATGGCCGAAGGCGATTGGGACGGTTGGAAAATTCTGACGGACCGTTTAGCGGAAAAAATACAAATTGTGGGTGACGATTTATTCGTGACCAATACCAAGATTTTTCAAGAAGGTATTGACAAAGGTATCGCAAATTCCATCCTTATCAAGATCAACCAAATCGGTACTTTGACCGAAACTTTTGCCGCCATTGAGATGGCTAAGCGTGCGGGTTATACGGCTGTGATCAGCCACCGCTCTGGTGAGACCGAAGACTCGACCATCGCAGACATTGCAGTGGGTTTAAACGCAGGTCAGATCAAAACAGGCTCGATGAGCCGATCAGACCGTATGGCGAAATACAACCAACTTTTGCGTATTGAGGAAGACTTAGGCGATGTGGCGGTGTATCCAGGCCGTTCCGCCTTTTACAACCTCAAAGGCTAAAAAAAGGTAAAGGCTTATTGGCTTTAAACTTCCACTCCATCGACTTTCACTGTTTACATGCTCACCATCCTGCGTCCCATCCACATGGTCTTGATAGCACTTCTTGTAGTGTTGCAAGCCCAGTTGTGGTTTGGGCGTGGAAGTTTGCCCGATGTGATGCGACTGCACCAACAACTCAAAGAGCAAAAGCAACATAACCAGGCAGCCCAACTGGCGAATGAGCGCTTAGGTGCTGAATTGCATGACCTCAAAGACGGTTTAGAGATGGTGGAGGAACGTGCCAGAGCTGAGATTGGCATGGTCAAACCCAACGAAATTTTTGTGCAGATTGCACGTTAATTTTTTAGTGCATGCAAAAACGCAACAACCAGTTGCAGGCCCCCATTAACGGGTTCAAGGTATGAGAGTCGCCCTACTCGGCGCGCCCGCTTCGGGTAAAACAGAACTCTCCCTTGCGCTAAAGAGCTTCTTCCAAAGCTACCATATTCCTTTAGAAGTTTTAGACAGTCCCGACATTCAAACATTGGCGCAAGAAGATGCGGCCTTGCTGTGTGGGCTTGACCTGTCGCCTTCCAACGAAACGCAATCCGTTGCGGACCATGCAATTCGCGCTAGTCTGCACACGCAAGGCATAGGGTTTCAGGTTGTTTATGGACAGGACGCTCAGCGTTTACAAAATGCATTGTTCTGCTTAGCTACCCAGTTACCGCAATGGGCACATGCACTTAGACGCAGCGACATTCCGGTGCGCTGGACAGGCCCGTGCGAGACATGTGGTGATGGACTTTGCGAACACCAGTTATTTACCCAACTGGTTTCTAACAAAAAATAATTTACTGAATCGCCGAGCTACCAGGCACTTGCTTGTCTACGCTGGTAAATATTTGCGCAGCGTCCACCGCATCGAATCGGTATTGCATACCGCAAAAGTCACAACCTACCTCGACATCATTGCGCTCAGACAAAATACTTTCCACCTCATCTGCGCCTAAACTGCGAATCATGTTACTGACACGATCGCGGCTGCAAGAACACGCAAAACTTGGCGCCAATGTCTCTAGGCGTATTAATTTTTCTTCCCAAAACAGACGGCGCAAAATCGTGTTGGCGTCCAACTGCAACAGCTCTTCGCTTTTCAAACTAGCCGCCAAAATGGAAATGCGGTTGTAGTCTTCGTTTCGACCGATTTCGTCTTCATCCGCCATGCTGGCTTTTGCGGCCAAGTTACCTTCGCCCTTGATAGGTAAGCGTTGGATCAACAAGCCAGCGGCTGTCTTGTCGTCCGCCGCCAACACCAAGGTGGTGTCGAGTTGTTCGCTTTGCAACATATAGTGTTGCAAGACATCGCTGAACTTGTCTATCTTGTTGCGATGGTCATCAAATAACGGCACCACACCTTGATAGGGTTGCTGTCCAGGGAGTTTGTTCAATGGGTCCAGCGTGATGGCGCAACGCCCTTCATTTTTCACATTGACCATGGCGGACAAAGTTTGTGCCCCGTCAAGCGCACCCACCACTTTGGCTGTAGCACGAACGCTTAAATTAGGTTGCACCTCGACAACTGCCAACTTCAGTGGACCATCTCCAAATATTTGCATGACCAAGGCGCCATTGAACTTGATATTCGATTGCATCAAGACAGCAGCCGCTGTCATTTCGCCTAGCAAATGGCGAACGGGCTCAGGATACGCGCCGGTATCAAGATTGGCAGCACGGCGCTTTAATATTTCTTGCCACACATCGGTGAGTTGCACCAACATGCCACGAACAGGCACACCCTCGAATAAAAATTTATGCAGATGCGACATCAAGACAGTTTCTTCAATCCAGTTCTAAAACGTTTGGCGTTGTCCACATAGTGCTGCGCACTTTTACGCAAACCTGCAATTTGTTCTGGCGTTAAATCACGCACCACCTTGGCGGGGCTCCCCAAAATCATGGACCCGTCGGGGAACTCTTTACCCTCAGTTACCAAAGCGCCTGCACCTACCAAGCAATTTTTGCCAATCTTGGCGCCGTTCAACACAATGGCACCGATGCCAATCAACGATTCATCGCCGATGGTGCAGCCATGGAGTTGCACCATATGCCCCACCGTGACATGTTTACCGATGTTCAAAGGCATGCCCACATCGGCGTGCAACACGCTACCGTCTTGGATATTGCTGCCCTCGCCAATCGTGATCTTGTCAGAATCACCCCGCACCACGCTACAAAACCAGACGCTAGAGTGCGCATCCATTTGCACTTCGCCCATCACTTGGGCGTTATCTGCAATCCATGCTGTATCTGCGATCTGAGGAACATGTGTGTCGAGTTGAAAAACAGCCATCGCTATCTCCTGTTTATTGGGTATCCATACAATTGTAAAGATGAGCATAACCGCCGCATCGCTAACTGCATGGTTGATTGCAGATCCCACAGAAAAAGTACAAGCCGTACAGGCTTTGTGGGCCACGCATACCCAAATGGTTGTTCTGCCCAACGAACATCTTGAACCGCCAATGGGTATAGAAGTTCCGGGACACCCAGCGCTTCCACGACTGATTCCCGCTAAACAAGTTCCTGCCCGCACACCTTTTACGCCTGAAGGTTTAGCGTCACTCATACATGCGGTGTGCCATATTGAATTCAATGCCATCAATTTGGCTTTAGACGCTGTATGGCGCTTCAACGATATGCCTTATGCCTATTACACCGACTGGCTAAGTGTTGCCCATGAGGAATCGCAGCATTTCGAATTGCTCCATACGCATTTAAAAAGCTTGGGCTATTGCTATGGCGACTTTGATGCGCATGATGGCTTGTGGCAAATGTGCGAGAGAACGTCTGACGATGTGCTGGCCCGCATGGCCTTGGTTCCGCGCACCTTGGAGGCCAGAGGGTTGGATGCAACGCCCCTTATCCAGACCAAGCTACGCAAAGTAGCTTCACCAGCTGCCACGCGTGCAGTAGAGATTCTGGATACCATCTTGCGCGACGAAGTGGGCCATGTTGCTATTGGTAACCATTGGTATAGGTGGTTATGCGCGCAACGGGGGCTTGACCCAGTCACCTTGTATGGCGAGTTGGTGCAACGATATGACGCACCCAGACTCAAGCCACCGTTTAATCTTGAAGCACGTCTGCAAGCTGGTTTTACGGAAGCGGAACTGAGTTATCTTTTGGGTTAATCCGCCCCGATCAATGAGTTCAGCGAAAACGGTTACCCACGCGGATGGTGCATACCATGCAAAGTCTTCAACCGCTCACGCGCAATATGCGTGTAGATGGTCGTTGTTGAAATATCAGCATGCCCGAGCAACATTTGCACGGCACGTAAATCAGCGCCATGGTTCAACAAATGTGTCGCAAAGGCATGCCGCAAGGTATGCGGCGATATCGGCACTTTGATATCGGCAACTAGCGCATAGCGTTTGATCAATTGCCAAAACATCACCCGTGTCATTGCCTCTCCGACGTGCTTGCCACGCACGGTGATGAATAAATCTTCGCTTTGATGTTGACCCAACAGAGCTGGGCGCGATTGACTTAAGTATTGCTCCAACCATTGCGCAGCCACTTGACCAAAGGGCACCAACCGCTCTTTACTTCCTTTGCCCATGACGCGCAATACGCCCTCGTTAAGGCTGACGTGGAAAACTTTGAGGTTCACCAACTCGCTCACCCGAAGACCACTGGCGTACATCAATTCCAGCATGGTGCGGTCTCGCACACCTAAGGGTGTTTCTATATTGGGTGCAAGGAGCAAGTTTTCTATTTGCGTCTCAGTCAATGTTTTGGGCACCCGTATCGCTTGCTTGGCTGCCAACATTTTGAGCGTGGGGTCATCACTGCGCATGCGCTCGCGCAATGCCCATCGGTAAAACCGCTTCAATACCGTCAAGCGGCGATTGGCAGATGTTGCTTTGGTAGTTGCGTGTCGACTGGCAAAGTATTCATGCAAGTCTGCTTCTTTTGCTGATAACAACTGCCCTGAATGCGGACTAGAAGATCCAGCGGTTCGTTGCGTGAGCCAAGCACCGAAGAGTTGCAGGTCACGCCTGTATGCGGCTAATGAGTTCTTTGCTAGGCCTTCTTCTAGCCAAAGCGCATCGATAAACGTGTCTATGCTCGGATCGAAAGCTTGTGAAGTAGCCACAGAGATTTGAAAGTTGTCTCAATCCAGCGTGAGTTTCTGCTCGGTCACCACTTTTTTGTACACCTCATATTCAGCTTTAATTTGCGCCGCAAATTGCTCTGGCGTATTGGCAATGATGAGGGAGCCCGTGTCTTCAATGCGCTTGCGAACAGCAGGATCTTCCAAGGCCTTACGCACTCCCGCATTGACCTTATCAATCACTTCCTTCGGCAAGCCTTTAGGGCCGTAAATACCGTAATAAGCCATGCGGTTGACTGGCTCTAAGCCCACTTCTTTGAAGGTCGGCACATTAGGCAATACGGCCAAACGTTGAGGCGCAGCCACCACGATAGGTACCAAACGGTTGTCTTTGATGAAAGGCAAAGCCGAAGGCAAGTTGTCAAAAATCATCGGCACTTGGCCCGCAACAGTGTCGTTCAATGCAGGGCCGGCACCGCGATAAGGAATGTGCGTGATGAAAGTGGCGCTCAAGCTTTTGTACAACTCCATTTGCAAGTGGCCGATACCGCCCGTGCCCGAAGATGAATAGGAATAACGACCCGGCGAGCGTTTCACTTCCGCCACAAAACCTTTGTAGTCTTTGGCGGGAAACGATGGATGCACCGCAATGATGTTGGGTGTCGCCGCGATGTTGATGATGGGTGAAAAATCAGTCAGCGGGTTATATGGAATTTTGGTGTTGATAGCAGGATTGGCAGCTGTTGTAGAAACCGTTGCCACACCAAGCGAGTAGCCATCGGGAATGGCTTTAGCCGTTTCATTGGCGCCAATGACGCCACCACCACCTGCTTTGTTCACAACCACTACCGTTTGGCCTAGAGCTTTGCCTAATGGTTCTGCGATGGTTCGCGCAATGATGTCTGTCGTACCCCCCGGCGCAAAAGGTACTTGCAATTGAATGACTTTATTGGGATAACCCTGCGCAATGGCAGCAGAGCTTGCAGCACAAAAAACAAGGGGTAGTAGCAAACGTCTTTTCATTTCAAAACTCCTAAATCAAAACTTTGCGCAATAAGTGCAACAAAACATAACTGTAAACGCATTGCGTAGACGCAACAAAAGTCGCGGTATTCTTAGGTATGGATTATTTACCGCTTCTGGCACCTGATTTTTCACTCATCTTGTGCGGCTACTTGTTATGTCGCTTCACTGCATTGAACCGCACGATGTGGTCACAAGTTGAAAGCCTGGTGTATTACTTTCTGTTTCCTGTTTTGTTGTTCACCACCATCGCTCGCACGAATTTGGATATGCAAAGCCTGACGCATTTTCTGCAAGCTGGTGTGCTGATGGGCTTGTGTGGCATCGCCATGGCTTATGCCCTGCCTTATTTGCCGTTTTTAGGACGTCACATCGATACGCGTATGCATGCATGCAGCACGCAAATTGCGTTTAGATTCAATTCTTATATTGCGCTTGCAGTCACAGAACGAATGGGCGGGCCTCCAGCCCTTGTTCTGATGGCGGTGTTGATAGGTGTGTGCGTTCCTATTTTCAATATTGCATCGGTATGGCCCATGGCCAAACATGGTGAAAAAGGTTTTGTAGCCGAACTCATACGCAACCCCCTAATTTTGGCAACTGTGTCTGGGCTCATCGCCAATTTAATTGGCTTGCATATTCCAGAATGGGCCGTCCCCACCCTGCAGCGCGTGGGATCGTCTTCGGTCAGCCTAGGTTTGATGGCCGCCGGGGCTGGTATGGAATTGGGGCGTTTGCAAAAAGCCAAGGTATTGGGCGCTTCCGTATTACTTATTCGCCACTTTTTAACGCCTATCTTGGCTTGGATGCTGGCCCAGTTGCTCGGCTTAGACGCTCTGCAAACCAGCGTTTTGCTGGCATTTTCTGCGCTGCCTACCGCTTCAAGTTGCTATGTTTTGGCTAACCGAATGGGCTATGACGGGTCTATGGTGGCTGGTTTGGTAACGCTTTCTACCCTTTTGGGGGTCTTCAGCTTGTGGTTTGCCTTGGGTGTTTTGCAGTAAACAAGGCTGTTTATGGCATAATGATGGGTTTTGTGGCCAAGTGCATTGAGATTGTTCAATGAGGCTAGCGCAGTTGAAAAGGAACAGATCATGAAAGATGGAATTCACCCAAACTACCGCGAAGTGTGCTTTGTGGACATGTCAAACGGTTTTAAGTTTGTGACGCGCTCATGCGCCAACACCAAAGAAACCGTCAAAATGGACGATGGCCGCGAGTTACCCCTCTACAAGTTGGACACCACCAGTGAGTCGCACCCCTTCTACACCGGTACACAGAAATCTGTGGACAACATGGGTGGACGTGTGGAACGCTTCCGCAACAAATACGGCAAAACGGCTGCCAAATAAGCCCTTTCGCCTCCTACTCAAAGGGCAGCCCGTTTTCGGCGCTGCCTTTTTTGTTTATAGCCTTTAGTTTTTAAACACCCACTACTTTGTCACAGTCACACGATCCCACACCCGCCATCGTTGCGCAAAGTGCTGTGCGGCCTTTGCCACGAATTGCGCTGTGGCTGTTTTGCTTGGCTTATTTGGTTCCAGGCTTAGTAGGCAGAGAGCCTTGGAAAGGTGAAGAGCTCCAAGTCTTTGGGCAAATGTTGGCCTTGGCGCAAGGCCACAGCGATTGGCTGCACCCCACTGTGTGGGGCCAAACACTGCCTTTGGATGCACCACTGGCTTATTGGATGGGCGCTTGGGCGATTGGCTTGGCGCCGAGTTGGTTGCCAGCAGGTTCTGCTGCACGCATTCCATTCGCACTGTTGCTCGCCCTGACATTGATTAGCACTTGGTATGGGGCCTATCACTTAGGACTTGGCGCACGGGCACAACCTGTCGCCTTTGCTTTTGGTGGCGAAGCAAAACCCAAAGACTATGCAAGAACCATTGCCGACAGCGCCACACTTGCTTTAATTGCCTGCTTAGGCTTGGCCTTGCTATCGCACGAAGCGACGCCCATGTTGATGCAATTGTCTTTTTTTGGTTGTGCATTTTTTGGTGCTTCTGCCCTTGCCTACCACCCTATCAAAAGCTCCTTCGCTTTAGTAGTGGCTTTGATGGGCTTGAGTTTGAGTGGTGCTCCAACTCTGTCTGTTGTATTGGCTGGTGGCGTTGGTTTGATCATTTTTTTCGACAAAGAAAATGAAAGCGATTTACCGATGCGCATGTATGCATGCGCTTTATTCGGTTGCGCCATGGGCATTGCAACTATGGCCAATTACTTTGAGCTATTTCATTGGCGCTTATCCACCAAAGACAGAAATTGGAACGATTGGCGTGGCTTGTTTGATTTGCTTGTGTGGTTCATGTGGCCTGCATGGCCGTTGGTATTGTGGACACTATGGCAGTGGCGGAGGCAATGGCTAACAAAAAACTGGAGCCGGCATTTGGTTCTGCCTTTGTGGTTTATGGCACTTGCCATGTGCGTAGCGATGTTGACCCGCACCGAAGACCAAACGCTCTTGCTGGCTTTGCCACCCATGGCGACCCTCGCTGCTTTTGCACTGCCCACATTTAGACGTAGCTTTTCTGCATTTATTGATTGGTTCACGCTTATCTTTTTTACAGGCTGTGCCTTCATCATTTGGGTAATTTGGATTGCGATGCAAACGGGATGGCCGCCACAACCTGCCGCCAACGTAGCACGTCTGGCTCCAGGATTTACGCCAACCTTCAGTGTTTTGGCTTTTATTTTTGCGCTGATTGCCACAGCAATTTGGGCATGGTTGGTGCGGTGGCGCGTGGGCAGGCACCGCCAAGCCATGTGGAAAAGTTTGGTCCTACCCGCAGGCGGTGCAGCCTTGTGTTGGTTGCTGCTGATGAGCTTGTGGTTGCCGCTTTTGGACTTTGCCCGCAGCTATGTTCCTTGGATACAACAAATTCAACAGACGATGAAAACCCAAAGTGCTGCAACGTCTGGTTGCCTGATGACGTACGGTCTCAATGTTGGACAAATGACCGCTTTTCACTACCACGGCGGCTTTGCAATCAAGCCCTTGGACGACGCCCAATCGCCACAAAATGCGTCGTGCCCTTGGTTACTGGTAGACAACGATTCACGTCCTGAATTGGCGCAAGTAGCACTTATCAAAGAATGGCGACGTATAGAAACCATCAAGCGCCCTGCCAATAAAAATGAAAACGTCACCCTGTACGTACGGCGAGATAAATAAAAAAATGACTGAGCGCGTACATATCCTGCGCCATGCAGGAACGATCTTGGTTGGTCAGGTAGCGGTCATGGCGTTTGGAATTACCGACACCATCGTGGCTGCGCGTTATGCAGACACAGCCCTAGCCTCTTTGTCGGTGGGGTCAGCAACTTACATTTCAGTGCACGTCGCGCTGATGGGTATCGTGCAAGCGCTGCTGCCTGTTTGGGCTGAATTGCAAGGCGCCAAAAAATATGCAGCAGTCGGCCAATCTGTGCGCCAAGCTTTGTATGTTGTGCTGCTGACCTCGACGCTTGGAATGGCGGTGCTCTTGCATCCCACACCATTACTAAATTGGGCGCAAGTACCCGCGCATTTGCAGTTGGAGGTGCATGACTATTTGACTGTCATTGCCTTTGGCTTACCGGCATCGCTTTTATTTAGATTGTTTGGCACCTTGAACCAAGGTTTGGGCAGTCCGCGCGCTGTCACTTTGGTTCAAGTAGCTGGCTTGGTATGCAAAATACCTTTGTCAATTTTGCTGGTCTTAGGCGTGCCAGGTATTTTTGAACCCATGGGTTTGGTGGGATGCGCTTGGGCAACGCTTGTGGTGAATATTGCAATGGTGGTGTTTGCGTTGGTCTTGTTACGCGTACAAGACTATTACAAGCCTTACGCTTTTTGGCAACGCATGGAAGCGCCTGACTTCTCAGTGCTCTGGCAATTCTTAAAACTAGGTATTCCCAGTGGTCTTGCCATAGGCGTGGAAGTCACTTCTTTCACCTTAATGGCTTTGTTTATTGCCCGTCTTGGCGTCGTGGCATCCGCTAGCCACCAAATCACGGCTTCGATGGCGGCATTGCTCTACATGGTGCCACTCTCGCTCTCTATTGCTTGCAGCGCGCGGGTGAGTTATTGGTTGGGTGCAAACCAGTTTCAACATGCCAGAAAAGCCTTGCGTGATGGTTTGACACTGGTAATCCTCTTCGGATCTCTTTTGAGTCTTTTCTTGGTTGTGTTTCAAAAAGAGGTGGTGCTTTTCTACACGCAGTCACCTGCGGTGGCAGAGTTGGCAGCCGAGTTACTGTATTGGTTAGCGTGTTACCAACTTGCGGACGCCATGCAGGTTTTTTGCGTATTTGCACTGCGCAGTTACCGCATTACCCTCTTTCCACTTCTTACCTACGCCGTCACCTTATGGGGAATTGGATTGGCTGGTGGCTATGCTGTGTCCTACGGTTTTATTCAGTTTGACAACTTAGCCTGGCTACAAACACATTCGCCCATCACGTTTTGGCAAACCAGCACATTGGCCTTGGTGCTGACTGCAGTGGCACTGTTTCCAGTACTCTGGATTCATGCTTATCGCAAAGTGCGCTAGAGAGTTGCACCTTGTTTCCAACGCGTGGGTGGAAAAACCAGGTTAAAACAAGAGCCTTGCCCTGCAATACTGGTAATTTGTAACTGCCCACCATGGCGTTGCATCACGTGTTTCACAATGGCTAAGCCTAGCCCAGTGCCTCCCGATTCACGCGAGCGACTCCGATCGACACGGTAAAAACGTTCTGTTAAACGTGGCAAATGTTCGGGCGCAATGCCTGGGCCAGTATCTTTGACTTGCAGATTCAAATTTCCATCCGCTGATAAAAATGTATGCACGTCAATGCGTCCACCTTGCGGGGTATAGCGCACTGCATTGCTAACCAAGTTGGAAAGCGCGCTTTGTAATTCACGCGGCTCACCCAGTAGAAGGTAGTTTTGAATCACGGGGTCTGTTTCAAAAACAATGACTTGGGCAATTTTTTCTTGAAATAACAACTTTGAAAGTTGTTGCGCCTCGCTCTGACATGCTTCCACCAAGTGTGAAAGTACGGTGGAGTTGGTGAAACCAGGAATTGGACTACCTTCCAGACGCGACAAAGTAAGTAAATCGTCGACCAAGCTTTGCATCCGATGCGCTTGGCTGGCCATGAGCGCGAGATATTTATCTTGTTCTTGGTCCGTCAGTTTTAAAGTCTGAAGGGTTTCCACAAATCCAGCAAGAACTGTTAGTGGCGTCCTGATTTCATGCGACACATTGGCTACGAAATCGCGTCGCATAGCATCCGCTTGCTCCACTACCGTGACGTCACGTGTGATGAGCAACTGCTTGCCTTCGCCATAAGGATGGCGTTGTATCGATATGCGTAATGGGATGTTGGGGTTCTTGCCCCGACCCTCAATCACAATCGGCTCAGCCACGTCTGTGCTTGTCATGTACGCAGAAAAAATCGGGTCGCGTACCAAGTTACCAATACGCTGCGCCAAATCGCGCTCAGGTTGAATGCCCAATTGAATGGCAGCCGTTTGATTGCACCATTCAATTTGAAAATTCTCATCCAAAAGTACCACGCCATTTGGGGAAGCCTGTATGGCGGAGAGAAAGTCTTTTAAACGTTGTTCACTGGCATTGATGGCTCGCTCGCGTTCTCTCAGGAGTCTTCGCGTTCTATCGACCACCGTTCCCCACAAGCCAAATGTATTGGGAACTTCTGCCAAATCTCCGTATCGCAACCAATAAACAACGCGCAATCCACGGATGGCATCCCAAAACCACCAGAGCATTGCGCCTACTAAGCTACCAACGACCAAATAAAAAGTGGCTTGTAACTCTTGAGATTGCGCCCAAAAATACCCCAGCGAAGCGCCAGAGATAAGTAAAACAAATGAACTAAAAACCCGACCAAACACTAAGAACCTCAGGCATCAGGGGTGACAGAAGCCGTGAGTCTATACCC
>JBBAOY010000030.1:0-28464 GCA_040401095.1 Limnohabitans sp. | reverse complement strand
CTAGCGCCAGCAAAGGCGCTGTTTTGGACGACTATTGATTTGACGACCACGACCATGACTATGCGTTTGCGAAAAATCGCTTTCTCTCTTTTGGCGGTAAGCGCTTTGGTGGCTTCGCCTAGTTGGGCCGATATGGCACTGGCCACGTCAAAGAACTGCGTGTCTTGCCACCACACCGATAGAAAGCTGGTCGGCCCCGCTTTTAAAGAAGTTGCAAAACGTTACGCCAATGAACCGCTTGCACTCGCAGCCTTGACCACCAAAATTCAAAAAGGTGGCTCTGGTGTTTGGGGCGTGGTTCCCATGCCCGCTAACCCACAAGTTAGCGAAGCCGAAGCCCAAAAATTAGCGGCTTGGGTGTTGGGCCTGCGCTGAACATATTGATTTAGGTCTATTCAAAACACGGCCGTTCCTAACCCCCTACCCACTTCTCCCCAAACTTTCTCCCAGCCCACTTTTCAACACCATGACCACCATCCGCCAAAACGATCTGATCGAATCCGTCGCAGCTGCCTTGCAGTACATCAGCTATTACCACCCTGCGGACTACATCTCGCATTTGGCCAGCGCCTATGCCCGCGAGCAAAGCCCAGCGGCCAAAGACGCGATTGCGCAAATTTTGACCAACAGCAAGATGAGCGCGACCGGACACCGCCCGATGTGCCAAGACACCGGTATCGTTAACGTGTTTTTAAAAGTCGGCATGGACGTGCGGTTCGAAGGTTTCTCTGCAGGCTTAGAAGACGCCATCAACGAAGGTGTGCGCCGCGGCTACAACCACCCCGACAACACCTTGCGCGCGTCGGTGGTAGACGACCCGCAGTTCGCCCGTAAAAACACCAAAGACAACACGCCCGCCGTGATCTTTACGCAAATCGTGCCTGGTAACACCTTGGACATCATCGTTGCGGCCAAAGGCGGCGGCAGTGAGAACAAATCCAAGATGATCATGTTGAACCCCAGCGACAGCGTGGTCGATTGGGTCCTCAAAACCGTCCCCACCATGGGTGCGGGTTGGTGTCCTCCAGGTATGTTGGGCATTGGCATTGGCGGCACCGCAGAAAAAGCCGTTTTGCTCGCCAAAGAAAGTTTGATGGACGATCTCGATATGTACCAACTGCTCGAGAAATCCAGCAAAGGGGGCGCGATCACTCAAGTCGAAGAATTGCGCCTAGAGCTCTACCACAAGGTCAACGCACTGGGTATTGGCGCACAAGGCCTAGGCGGCTTGACCACGGTGCTCGACGTCAAGATCAAGATGTACCCTACCCATGCGGCCAGCAAGCCCGTCGCAATGATTCCCAATTGCGCCGCCACTCGCCACGCACATTTTGTGATGGATGGCTCTGGGCCTGTTTATTTAGACCCACCATCGCTTGACCTTTGGCCGAACGTCAATTGGACAGCCGACACCCAAAAGAGCAAACGGGTGGATCTCAACACGCTCACCAAAGCAGAAGTCGCGAGCTGGAAACCCGGCCAAACGCTGTTGCTCAACGGCAAGATGCTCACTGGCCGCGACGCAGCGCACAAGCGCATTCAAGACATGTTGGCCAAGGGCGAAAAGTTGCCTGTTGACTTCACCAACCGCGTGATTTATTACGTGGGCCCCGTGGATCCCGTTGGCAACGAAGCCGTTGGCCCAGCCGGCCCAACAACCGCCACGCGCATGGACAAGTTCACAGAGATGATGCTGGCGCAAACTGGCTTGATTTCGATGGTCGGCAAAGCCGAACGCGGTCCTACCGCGATTGAAGCTATCAAGAAACACCAATCGGCCTATTTGATGGCGGTTGGCGGCGCCGCTTATTTGGTGTCCAAGGCGATTAAGCACGCCAAGGTGGTTGGCTTTGCGGATCTCGGCATGGAAGCCATTTACGAATTCGACGTGGTCGATATGCCTGTGACGGTTGCTGTTGATTCAGGCGGCACCAGTGCGCATATCACTGGCCCTGCTGAATGGCAGAAACGTATAGCCACTGGCGAATTCAAAGGAATTGGCGTGACTGCAGGCTAATGCAAATGGCGAGGTTTACGTCCGCCGTGACCACCATGGCCACCATTACCGTTACCACCTGAACCGCGAGGTGGGCGACCAAGATCTAATGATTTCACCAAATCGTCAAATCGCTCGGCAAACAGCTTGTCGATCTCGTTAACTACCCCACCTAGTTCGGCACCGTCAAAATGGCGCTCCATCAGGTGGATCACATCATTGATCAACAAATCGCGTTGCGCTTGCATGATGTCGGCTGGCGTAGGACCGACAAACAACATGACGAAATCATCGCGTGACTCGTCTGCACTGGCTTCGTCTTCGTCGTCAAAGTCGTTGTCATAAAAAGTGACTTCAATAGCAGCACCCGCAGCGGTGAGTTCGTTGAGGTTCATGCACATTTCGTCCAAGCTTTGGCGAAAGTCATCGTCGCCAGGAACCGTCCAGCACATTTGCAGTGCGTGTTCTTGTAAGTCGAAACGGATACCGGGTTCTTCAGGGTAGGAGCTAACAGCGCCGTCTTCTAGCGAGAGGGCTCCGGCGTATTTCCATAGGGGGCGCAGAGCGTCTTGAAGTTGTTCAAGTCCCACGTCGTCTCGGAGGGGGACATCTCCGTGTACGTGAATTTCATACGCGGCGTTATAACGTGCCATGACGAAACTCCTTCTAAATTGGTGCCCGGGACCGGAATCGAACCGGTACGCCCCTTGCGGAAAGCGAGAGATTTTAAGTCTCTTGTGTCTACCTATTTCACCACCCGGGCGATGTCTTTGCGTTGAAGGATTTTACGCCACCCTTTTGTCACACTTTATTCGCATAAATATTGGTGTGCTTGATATGAAATGCAACGAATTTAGAAAAAGTGTTTAAAGATCCAGAGCTTTTTGGATGAAGTGCTTAGCAACACGCGGCTTTGGACACTTACCCACGGGCAATTCAAACCAACTGCGCACGTCCTCTTCCAGACCCACGCCGTGCATATAGTTGTAGAGCGCCTTCTTGAGTCCCAATCCGAGACTGTCGTGGTCGGTTCCAGTGGGATCGATAAAGGCCACATCATTTTTAGCAAAACTCACTTCCGGTAAGGGCACCAATTGCACGCCATAGGCCGCTGGGTCTTTGCCGACTGGCGAATGCACCGTGCAAGTAAATCGGTGAAAAAACCCACTTTGAATACAGCCGTTCTCAAACAACTGCCTGACATATTCCAAGGCGTCCACCGTGTCTTGCACGGTTTGGGTGGGAAATCCGTACATCAAATAGGCATGCACCAAGATGCCTGCATCCGCAAAGCCTTTGGTCACGCGTGCTACTTGCTCAACCGTGACGCCCTTTTGCATCAGTTCTAACAAACGGTCAGACGCCACCTCTAACCCACCGGACATCGCGATGCATCCGCTGTCAGCCAAGAGCTCAGCCAACTCTGGCGTAAAAGTTTTCTCAAAACGAATATTGCCCCACCACGTTACTTGTAATTTGCGGCGAATAATTTCTTGCGCCAAAGCTTTCAATGCTTTGGGTGGCGCAGCTTCGTCAACAAAATGAAAACCTGTTTGGCCGGTTTCTGTGACGATACGCTCCATGCGATCGACCAGCGTGGTGGCGGAAGCAGTTTCATAACGGGAGATGTAGTCAAGGCTCACATCACAAAAGCTGCACTTCTTCCAGTAACACCCATGCGCGACAGTGAGTTTGTTCCAACGTCCATCACTCCACAAACGGTGCATGGGGTTGAGCATGTCTAAAAGCGATAGATAACTTTGTAATGGCAAACCGTCCCATGTAGGCGTACCTACGTCCTCAAATGGAATATCTGGTTCTGCCCAATTGATAAATTGCACCTTGTTCTCTGTATTGCGCAAAAAAGTACGCACCAAACGCTGAGCACTCCTTTTGCCTTGTAGATATTCAAACAATGCCAATAAAGGCCGCTCACCAGCATCTAGGGTGATGTAGTCGACAAAATCAAAAAGTCGAGGGTCTGTGAGTTCACGCAATTCGGTATTCACAAAACCCCCACCCATACCAATATGAATATGCGGTGCATGGGCTTTGATCGTTTGCGCAATCCGCAAGGCGCCATACATAGCACCCGGAAAGGGCACAGAAAGCAAAACCACCGTCGGCTGGTGTTTATCAATCACTGAAATTGTCAGTGCATGGAGGGTTTTGTCGACCAAAGTAGGCGGCGCGTTTAGCGCTTTTGCAAGATGGTCAAAAGAAGCCTGACTTCCCGCCAAAGACTCGGCGTAGCGCACAAATTCAAATCGGCTATCGACTGCATCGCGCACCACATCGGCTAAATCATTCAAATACAAAGTTGCCAAATGCCGCGCGCGGTCTTGCTGTCCGAGTGCGCCAAAGGCCCATGCCAGTGGATCACCACCACCTTCATCGTCAAATGCATCCAAAGAGGCAAAGCGGGGGCCCTCAGGCAAAAACCCACGACCAGCAATGCGGTGGCTCAAGGTGGGATCTCTTCCTTGTAAAAAAGCAATGGTTGGTGCGATGGTGTTTTGATAGGCGTCGAAGTGGTCCAAGAACTGATTCACACTGCCACTGCGATCTTCTTCAGCCAAGCCAAGCGCTTGTGCGTGGACGTCGGCTAAACCTTGAAAGGAAAAAAGTGTTAACACCAACTCCAAGGCCAAATCGTGCTGAACCGCATCAATACCTTGTTCACGCATAAACCCCGTCAAATATGCGGTTGATGGATATGGCGTGTTGAGTTGCGTCATCGGCGGAATGAGGCCGAGCACACGAAATGTTTGATTAGCAGTCACAAAAATAATTCATCAACATAGAGGTGTTCTCTATTATCTAATTAAAGAGTCTCTACCACGCGCCGAATATAAGGGTACAAGGTTGTAGGGTTTCGACCGCTCTCGACACCAGCCCGTATATTTTGGGCGCGCATGGACTCCATCTATCGCCGAGAGCGGTCATCTTTTTGAAGCGTCTTACATGAACGCTTCTACGCCCAAACTGCAAATTAAATACTTCCACTCTCCTGCGGCTAGGCTTAGTTCACGATCTTTTTGCGTTTGGGTGTAATGCTTTAAGGCACCAGGTAAAGATCCCACAGGCTCCACACAAACAAAAGACAACTCTTTTGGGCGATGTACCAATAAGTGAGGCGCATGTTGGCTAACTAACCTTAGACGAAGATTTTTTTCTAAAAATATTTCGACATTTCCACTAAAGTTTTCAAATGCAGAAGTACTTGCTGCCTTTGCATCCCTAGTGAACCCATGTTGATTAGCGGCAAATTCTGACAAGCGTGCCATCCCTAATCCGTCCAAACCAATATCGTGCATTCGGGATGCAGAAAAGCTCAGCAGACTATTTTCCGAAGCATCTAAAGTTGGTAATGGAATAAAAGGATGCCATCCCAAACTAACCGGCATTGAGGAAATATCTGTATTGCGAACAGACAGCGCAACAGATAAGCCAAGGGAACTGACAGAATAAACAAGTTTTGCATGAAAGGTCCAAGGCCATTCAGCGCTGCTAGCGGTATGCTTGTATTCCAAAGTAACTTGCGAATCTGATGTGTCGGTAATTACCCATTCACGCCGATGGCCGAACCCATGCAAGCCCTGTCCACTGTTAGAGCCGTTCTCGAGGGCTATCAAGCGCCCTTGCCATTCAAACTCAGCAGGGGCTAGGCGGTTGGTAAAAGGCAGCATGACAAACGCACCCGCCTTGGGCCAATGGTGCGCGTCTATGGATTCAGCCTGTAGAAAGGGAACAACACAATCAATGAGTCGGTTGTTATAGCTGTAAGTCAGCTTCAATAAGCGAGCGCCTGCACTTGGAGAAATAGCTGCCTCGTATCCGCCTGCCTGAATACGAACTGTTGGGTTAACTTGCAACAAGGGCATACATCAGATATTCAATCTGCTTTAGCGCCAGACAATTCCACCGCTTCTTTCCACTTGGCAAACTGGCTATCCATAAAAGCACGGAACTCAGCAACGGAGGTCGGACGTGGCTCCACATCCATGGCAGCCATTCCCTGGCGAATCGCTGGGTCAGCTAAGGCCGCCACCACATCTTGGTTAATTTTGTTGATGATGTCTGCAGGCGTTCCAGCTGGCGCATGCAATCCACACCATCCTGATGCGTCAAAATCTAAAATGCCAAGTTCTTGAAACGTTGGAATATTAGGTAGCAAAGGTGAGCGCGCTTTACCTGTAGTTGCTAAAGGAAAAACGCGGCCCGTATTGAAATGCGGACTTGCATCCCCCATACCCGCTAGCATCACTTTGACGTGCCCTGCCAATAAATCGTTGATAGCAGGCGCACCCCCTTTGTAAGGAATATGGTTCAAATTGAGTTTGAGTTTGCTTCTCAATAACTCCATCCCTAAGTGTTGCGCAGTTCCGCTGCCCGGCGAGGCATAGGCAAGTGGTTCTTTAGGATTTTTTGCTGCCGCCACAAAATCATTCAAAGTTTTTGCTGGGAAAGATTCATGCACCATCAATACGCTAGCAAAACTAGATATTTGACTAATGGGAACGAAGTCTTTTTTTGTATCGAACGGCAAGGTTTTAAACAGGCTGGGGTTGATAGAAAACGGCCCTGCAGACACCAGCAATGTGTAGCCATCTGGATTGGCTTTAGCCACATACGATGAAGCAATATTGCCAGACGCACCAATACGATTTTCAACGATTACGCCATTTTTCCATTTGGTTTGTAGTTGTTTAACAAGTAATCGCACCGTTTTATCCGTGGCACCTCCGGCTGGCGTGGCCACCACAATAGTGATGGGTTTATTGGGAAAGTCTGATTGAGCTTCAACCAAGGTTGCGAAAAGAAAAGCGAAAAGTAAAAGGAAAAGTTTCTTCATGAATGCCTCAATAAAAATAGTTGTCTTTAACTAGATAAATCTAGTCGCCTAAAGTACTCAACCGGTGCGTGCTGAATTTTCATTTGCTCAATAGCCATATGGTGCATTCGCTGCTGCACGGCCACGTCTTGCAACGGATGGTTTTGTAGCGGATCTGCATGTAAATCAAATAATGCGGACTCCGTATCCTTTAATGTGCCAGGCCCTTGGTGGCTATAAAAAGGCGATTTTGGTGTTGCCGGAATTTGCAGAACCGGTGCGCTTCTAGAAAACGGCATAGATTCAATTAACTTAGCCTCTTGCAACTCTTCAATACTGAAAAATTCTTTCATATGCAGCGGCATCAGGGTGTATTGGTTGAGATCTCCCCCATGAACATCGGGAGGATAAATAAAACACGTGTATTGCCCATCGGTCACGTTGACTGCACTACCAAAGACCCCGTAGATACATGCATCACGATTCGTAACCGTCGAATCTCCAAGTGCCGGCAGTAATGAACTAGCAGTCACCTCAGCTGGTGGCGTAGCACCAAATATATCCATCAAAGTCGGCATGATGTCCATAGTTTGCGTCAACAATTCACGTCGGGTTCCAGCTTGGTTTGCAAAATCTGGATGGTGGATAAACAAAGGAATATGCGCAACCTCGTTATAGCAAGGCATGATATTTTTAGCCCACCAATCGTGCTCGCCTAATAAAAATCCATGGTCGGTGGTAACTATCAAAGCAGTGTCCTTCCACAAATCATGCGCATCAAAGTGGTCTAGTAATCTGCCCAACTCATGGTCACACAAAGCAATGATGGCAGCATAGTTGGCTCGTAACTCTTCACACTCATCGAAAGTTTCCGTCACTCTTGCATAGGGCGGCCAATCCAGTGTGGGCCCTTTGTAGTTTGTTAAGAATTTTTTACGAAACTCTTCTGGCGCGTGAAAAGGCTCATGCGGATCAAAAGTTTCTAAATGCAGCAACCAGTTATCTGCCTTTTGGTTGGTATTTAAAAATTCCAGTCCAGCATCAAAGCAACGCACCGATGGAAAGTCTTCATATTGCTTAATATGTTCACGATTGATGATGTTACGAGACAGCTTATTGCGTCGTTGTTCAGAATATTGAACCGAGTGATACATCTCCTTAAATCGTTTCCAAGGCGGATCCACCATGGCCTTCCAAGGATCACCCTCTTGGCCGCGAATGAAATCATAGGTGTCGTAGCGGTTGTGATAAGTGGCGCCACCATCCCCCCAGTAGTGAAAATGGTCTGAAATCAAATGGCTATAAACTTTTTTTTCTTTGTGAAGCAAGGCTGCAAATGAATGGTCAAAGGGTTCTAGCGGCCCCCACCCTCGGTGCAAAAAATTAAGGCGTCCCGTGTGCAAATCTCGTCTCGCTGGCATACAAGGCAAGCTACCCACGTAGTGGTTGTCAAACACCACTGAGCGATTAGCCAAGCGCTGAAAGTTGGGGGTATCAATGTCTTTGCCACCGTAGCAACTCAAAGCTTTGCGGTTGAGCGAGTCGAATAATACGAAGACAGTTTTCATTCGAGTTGGCCTTGTTTACTAGATTGAACTTGCATGCTAAGAGGATTTAATATATGCTTCAAATCAATTTAAGCAATCTGATTAATTGGTAAAAGTGAATTACTTTAATCCCAGGCATTTGGACGCCTTCATATCCGCGATAGACAACGGATCCATGGCCAAAGCCGCCGGCCAGCTGCACATGGGGCAACCGGCGCTGAGCCAAGCCATTGCCAATTTGGAGGATATTGCCGGCGTCAAACTCATCACCCGAACAACCCGCTCGCTCAAACTAACGCCCGCTGGTGAAGTTTTTTATAAAGATGCGCAGCGTGTTTTAGACACCAACAAAAGGTTGATGAAGAATATTGCGTTGTGGTCCAACTCTGCGCAAGGCAAGATTTCTATATTGGCTATTCCTTCCATTGCGCATTTCCAGTTACCTGAAATCGTGAAGAAATACCGAGGCCTCTATCCCGATGTCACCATTGAAGTCCATGACAACACAGATCTTCAATTGCGCCATATGCTCGATGCAGGCGAAGGTGACTTCGCTTTCATTTCAAAAACCAGCAAAGACACTGAACTTAAATACCTTCCTATTCTGAAAGATCCGCTGCGCTGGATTGGACTCAAATCCGATCCGCTGGCTGCCAAGAAAAAAATTGAGCTCAAAGATGTTCAAGACCGCCAGTTAATCGTGTTGCGGCAGGGGGCGATCCGCGAAATGGTGGAACCGTTGTTGTTAAAAATGAAAAGTGCTTTGCCGATGATTGAGGTAGACCAGCAATCAACTTTGATTGGCATGGTTGCGGCTGGACTTGGCATTTCTTTCCTGCCCAGTCTGAGTTGTCAGTCATGGGCCAATCCAGAAACGACGCATAGGTCACTAGTGTTTGGAGACTTTCATCGCATCATCCAGATTACCCGCTATGTCGATCAAGATTTGATGCCGTGTGTCACGGAATTCATTCGTCTTTATCTTCAAGAGATTCAAGATAGCAAGTTCAATTCAAAAGACGGTGTTGAATTGATTCCGGTCACTGAGGCTGCGATGACGAAATTCTTAAATTGATAGCGTAGCGTGGATTGCCAGTATTTATTGGCGAAACCAACTGGCTAGCTACTTCACCAATCCTGCTTCTCTTGCTAACAACCATTGCCCTTGGGTGGTGGCGTTTTCTCCAACACGCACAACAGATATACCCTGTTGTTGGAAAGCCTGGGTATAACGCACACACAAGCCGCCCTCTCCTAGTAGGTGCACCTTTGAAACGGCATCAAGGCTGACACTGCCTATTTCGGCTCCGATCAAAATGCCAGATAAAAAATCTGGCAACTCCGTTGCATTTAACTGACCCATCAGGCCAGCGGTTCGTGCTGCAAATATGGAATGCATAAGTTCCGCGTGGCCACGTATACCTAAAGAAACGCCGCGATGGAATACATCAAGGTTCAAAGAAGCGTTCGACTCTGAAATTTCCATCAACCTTCCCAAAATGCTATGTTGGGTCAACAGAGAATAAATTTCGCCTGTCATGAAAGTCTTGAAGTTTTGGAAATCACCTTGTCCATCCAACCAAATCCATTTACTGTGTGTTCCAGGCAATACACAAATACTAGAAGGCGGTAATTGCGCACCCCAAATTTGGGTCTCTTCGCCACGCATCACATCGGTTTGACCGTTGGCATCTGTGCATTTCAATCCAGGCGCGATGTAAATCTTGTGCTTGCCTAAATCAGGATGCTCAAACGCTAGCGCTGTTAATTGATGCGCCGCTTGCTTCAAGGTGGCTGGACAGTCCAGATATGGCGCCTCCTTCCAACCTTGTCGACTTCCCACCATGCCACTGGCGATCAAGGGCAAGCGATGCGCTTGCATCCAATCACCACACAGTTCCACCAGCACAGCATCAAATGAGCCGGGCGGGACTTTCATCACGCCCATGGCAGAGTGACGTTGCTCTATCAAATGGCCAGATGGGTCTAAAAGACTGGCCCTCAGATTAGAAGTGCCCCAGTCGAGGGCAATGAGCGATGGGGCCATAGAAATTGCGCTGATTTACTGCGCTTGGAATCCACTGTTCTTCACAATTTTTTCCCATGTCTGCGTGTAGGACCGAACATGGTTAGCAAATTGTCTCGGCGGCATGTGCACCACGTTGATTCCCATAGAAGTCAAGCGATCTTTGACTTCTGTTTGCGCGATGATTTTTGCCAATGCGTCTGAGTAGCGGTCAATCACTGCTTGCGGCGTTCCGACAGGCGCGAACAATCCGTAGTAAGCCAACTCTTCAAAGCCAGACAAGCCAAGTTCCGCGAAAGTAGGCACCTCTGGCATAGCAGCCTGACGCTTGTCGCCAATCACTGCGACCATGCGAAATTTACCGGCTTTGTGGTTTTCTAGAAAGTCGTTGACCCCAGCCAAACCGGCTGGAACTTGGTTACCCAACATATCTGCCATCAAGGGCGCGCCGCCACGATAAGGCACCGATTGCAAATCGAGTTTGTATTTGTCACCAATCACTTTGACTAAAAATTCTGGAATTGACGCAGGCGCAGGCACTCCAACAGTACCTTTGCCGTTGCCTTGGGTTCTTACCCATTGAATGTATTCATTGAATGATTTAGCAGGGGTTCCGCTAGATAAAGCCAAACCATTTGCAAAAGTTGCAATACCTACAACAGGCACAAAATCGGTGGCAGGCGCAAATCCTGGATTTTTAACGACCAAAGGCAAGATAGAAATGGTGTGGTCGTGCGAGAAGAACAACATACTTCCGTCTGCTGGGGATGCTTTGAGCGCTTGCGCTGCAATTTGACCGCCTGCACCCGCTTTGTTTTCCACCACCACATTCGCTCCTAAGGCATCTTTCATTTTTTCAGCCAACACGCGAGCGATAGCGTCTGTTCCGCCGCCCGGTGGAAATCCCACTAAAAGCTTGATGGTTGACGTGTCGGCCCAAGTTGCTTGTGACCCAAAACCAGAGACAACTAAAGTAAGGATTGCAACTGACTTATTTATAAAACGCTTGGCTTGCATAACTTCTCCCTAAATAAAACGCCATTTTGAATCAAAATGTAGCGCACAACTAATACAAAGCGCTCCATGTCAACACCGCAGGAAAGTTCTCCACAAATCAACGCCACCGATTTATTGATGGTATTGATCGTGACAGTTTCATGGGGAATGAACTATCCCGTGATGAAATTTGTAGTCAATAGTTATCCGCCATCGGCATTCAGAGCATTCACTTTTTTAATCGGTTGCATGGCATTGGGTTCATATGCTCACTTCAAAGGCATCTCTATTTTTGTGCCCAAGCACGAAAGAAAAGCGCTTTTTAAATTAAGCCTATTCAATATGGTCGGCTGGCATCTACCGATGATCTATGGCGTCAGCATGCTGAACTCTGGTCGAGCCGCCATCATCGGTTACACCATGCCAGTATGGGCTTTGCTAGCCAGTGCTCTTTTGTATCGCGAAAAAATAACCATCACCGCTTTGCTTGGAATTGCGTTGGCTATGAGTGCCGCTCTTTTACTGGCTTGGGGAAGCGCTGGTCAATGGGGTAACCATCCACTTGGTATTGCGGTCATGTTGGTGGCGGCGATTACTTGGGGGGTAGGAAATGCCATGATGAAAAACTCCAAGCTGAGCATCAATGGAATTACGCTCACTTTTTGGGCGCTTTTCATTGCCTTTGTATTCTTTGTGGTGATTACCTCTATTTTCGAGAGAGACCTCTGGGAATGGCCAACCCTTATGCAGTGGTTAGCTATTTTGTATGGTGGCGTGATCACTTTTGCTGTCAGCTACGTGGCATGGTTTCATGTGGCGCGCAAGCTTTCTGCGGTCTCGAGTGGCCTGTCCATCACGCTCGTACCTGTATTTGGCGTGACAGGAGGCGCATTGATTTTGGGCGAGTCCGTCACCATGCCAGATATCATCGCGCTGGTCTTGATTTTGTTGTCGATGCTGGTGGTTTTATTTCCAGACACCAGATTGAAAGATCTCACGTCAAGTAAGTTGCGCAAAACTTAGTTAGTTACAAAGGATGTCAAGATGATTCAAACACGGCCTATCTTTCAAATCACGCTTACCGTTCCCTCCATCACCGACCTCGGGCAAACGCCCATGGGCGGACGCAAAATTGCCCAAGTCAGCGCAGGTGAATTCACGGGAGATCGCTTACGCGGCAAAGTCATGGCCGCTCCCGGAGGAGACTGGTTACTAATGCGACCTGATGGCGTATTGATGTTGGACGTGCGCTTGACGTTAGAAACAGATGATGGTCATCACATTTATATGTCTTACAGAGGCCTGCGCCATGGTCCCAAAGAAGTCATTGACAAATTGAACAAAGGTGAGAAAGTAGATCCTGCTCTGTACTACTTCCGAATGACACCTATATTTGAAACTTCCAGCGAAAAGTATGCATGGCTCAATCGCATCATTGCGGTTGCGACAGGTCGCCGAGAAAGCACGGGCCCCATTTACGACGTATTCGAAGTTTTATAAAGCTAAAGGATTTCTCAAATGCCTATTCACTCCCTCAACCATTTTTTTATCCGAGCCCATGATCTCGAATTAACCAAAACTTTCTTCCAAGACATGTTGGGTTTTGAAGTAATGCCTAGACCGGACTTCCCTTTTCCTGGTTACTGGATGGGTATCAATGGGTCCATCCAAGTGCATATGGGACCATCCAACATTCCAAATAGAGAAAAGTATTACATCGGCACACCCGCCGATGCTGTCAACGGTCAAACAGGCGTTATTGACCATGTAGCCTTTTTAGCGGAAGAGCCCAATGGATTTATTGAAAAATTTGTCAAAAATAAAATTGGTTTCAGGCCACGCTACTTTCCAGAGTCAAACCTGTATCAATTGTTTATCACTGATCCGAATGGGGTCATGATTGAACTGAATTTTTTCAATATCACTGCAGAAAATGCACCTAAATGGGAAGGTGAAGACTATTCCAAAATGGAGCGCGTCAACACCGTCGCTAATTAAAACCGTATCGCCTTGTCGACAAAACTAGGGTAATAGCTGATATCCGAATTCAATCTTCCTCTTAGGATTCGCCTTGTAGTTATATTTTCAATATAAGGAGACTTTCATGGACAAGATGCGTCGCAAGGTAATTGGTGCGGGTGGTGCGGGTCTATTGGCTTCAAGCTTGCCCTCAGGTATGGCTTTTGCTCAAGGAGCGCCCGTCAAAATCGGAATGAGCATGCCGCAAACAGGCGGCTTGGGTGCTGGCGGTCAAGCCGCTCTTATCGGTTTACGCATGTGGGTAGACGACATCAACGCCAAAGGTGGTTTGTTGGGTCGTAAGGTCGAATTCATTGTGTATGACGACCAAAGCAATGGCGCCAACACCCCAGGGATTTATACAAAACTCATCGATGTAGACAAAGTAGATCTACTCATTGCCCCATACGCTACCAACCCCACAGCACCCATCATGCCGATGGTCAAAGAACGCGGTTTGCTTTTGATGGGCAACTTCTCATTCCAAGTCAATGCAAAAGTTCAACACGATATGTGGTTTAACAATGCACCTTGGGGGGACGCTAAAAATTGGTCCGAAGGTTTCCTAGAAGCTGGCAAAAAAGCCGGAGCGAAATCGATTGCTATTTTTGCCGCAGACGCTGAGTTTCAACAAAACCTTGCCAATGGTTGCCGTGAAGTCGTCAAGCAAACAGGTTGGAACGTGGTCTATGACCAAAACTATCCTGGCAACAACACTGACTTCTCATCCATCGTCCGTGCAGTTCGCGCCGCAAAACCTGAAGCGGTATTTGTGGCCTGCTACCCCAATGAAGCTGTGGCGATCATGCGCTCTGTCAATGAAATTGGACTTGGCTCACAAGTACAAATATTCGGCGGCGGCATGGTTGGATTGCAATTTGGTCCCGTCATGCAAGGCTTGGGAAGCTTGCTCAATGGCGTTGTGAACTACAACTCTTATGTCCCCGGCATGAAGTACCCTGGAATTGAAGACTTTTTCAAGCGCTACTCTGAGCGTGCAATAGCAGCTAAGGTTGATCCGCTTGGTTTTTACTTGCCGCCCTACAACTACGCGATTGGTCAAATGATCGAGCAAGCTGTGAACGGCACTAAATCACTTGACCATAAAAAATTAGCTGATTACTTACGCAAAAATGAAATGAAGACCATTGTTGGCTCCATCAGTTTTGATAAAAATGGCGAGCGTGCAAAACCCGCCCTAGTTCAAGCGCAGTTTAGAAACATCAAAGATGGTGACGTTGAGCAATTCAAATCTCCTGGAAAACAGGTTGTGATTTGGCCAGCCTCAGAAAAGCAAGGCGATGTCATCACTCCGTTTGACAAGGCCAGAAAAGCCACCTGATTGCCTGTTTAATTTTTACCCTTTTGATGGGGCTCTTTTTTAGAGCCCCATCCTTTATCAAAAATACCTCTGATGTTTTCTGTAGACCTCCTGTTTGAAGCTGTTCTATTTGGAATATTGCTAGGTTGTTTTTATGCAGCAGTAAGTCTTGGACTTTCTGTGGCATTTGGACTTCTAGACGTTCCCTATGTAGCGCACCCTGCCCTTTTGATATTGGGTTCCTATTTCACATACATGCTGAGTCAAACAGGCATTGATCCGATCGTCTGCGGTGTACTTTTAATGCCGGTATTTTTTCTAATTGGCATCGCTTTCTACCGTTTTTATTACGAAACCTTCGAGCGAAGAAGTAGCGATACCGGAGTACGAGGACTTGCTTTCTTCTTTGGCATGTCCTTCATCATTGAGGTTTGCTTGATTTTGGTTTTTGGAGTGGACCAACGCACCGTGGTCGCTAGCTATATAGGAAGCAGTTTGGAAATTGGCGAATACCGATTCCCCTATCGCATGCTGGTAGCTTTTGGAATCGCACTGTCGTTGACCTTGGCGCTCACCATTTATTTCTCCAAGACCTTTAATGGACGCGCCATCAAAGCAGTCGGACAAGACGAAGGCGCCTTGCGATTGATGGGGGCCAACCCCGTCAAAATCAAACAATTGGCATTTGGCATTGCAACCGGCGTCAATGCGCTGGCAGGCGCCATGCTGATCATTGTGGGGCCCGTAGAGCCTGCCATGGATCGCATCTACATCGGTCGCACATTTTGTGTTGTCGTATTGGCGGGCTTGGGAAGTATGAGCGGGACTTTAGTTGCCGGTCTGGTCTTAGGTATTGCCGAATCTATCGTGATGATGACTTTGGGTGCATCTTGGGCACCAGCAGTTTCATTTGGTTTGTTACTCTTGATGTTGGGCATCAGGCCCCAAGGTCTGTTCGGAAGATAACCCGCATGAAATACGCTGCTTACTGTTTACTGATCTTGCTTGGGTTTTTAGGTTTGTCCTCAATGACTGGCATCAACGAATACGTTTTTTTTGCTGGCTTTGTCATTTTGCAATTTGTCATACTAGCAACCGCTTGGAATATTTTGGGTGGATATGCGGGTTATGTGAATTTTGGTGTGCCTGCTTTTATTGCCGTTGGTGCTTACACGGCAGTAGTTTTATTCAAAGCGCTTCAAGCGCCATTGCTGGTTCAAATTATTGGTGGCGGCATATTGGCCGGCGCACTTGGTTTAGGCGTGGGCTTGCTCACCCTTAAATTACGTGGCATATTTTTCTCAATTGCTACCGTAGCAGTTGTCTTCATCTTAGAAACCGTTGTGAACAATTGGCGCTACGTCGGTGGAGCCACTGGCTTGCAACTAACACGACCACAGGATCTTTGGTATTTCGATAGCTATGTCAGGATGCTATTTTTTGTCATGGCAGTACTTGCAGTTCTCTCTGTTTCTATTGCCCGCTATATCCAAGATTCATTCTTAGGACGGGGTTTGCGTGCGGTGCGTGATTCAGAGGAGGCTGCTGAATGTTCAGGTGTACCCACTCTCAAAATCAAGTTAATCGCCTGCACGGTTTCAGGTGCGCTTATGGGCATTGCGGGCGCTCCCATGCCAATGTATTTAAGCTATATCGAACCCACTGCCACGTTCAACCTTAGCTACTCTATTTCAGCCCTAGGCATGCCCATCATCGGCGGTACTTCACATTGGATGGGACCTGTTATAGGCGCATTGCTTTTGGCGACGCTCCAACAAATTGTGACGGTGACGATCTCCAACGAGTTGAACGTGCTAGTCGTAGGTGTTTTGTTAGTTTTGTTTGTAGTCATCGCCCCAGACGGCATATTAGGATTGATTAAAAAATGGAAACAATCCTCGAAGTAAATAACGTCATCAAGCAGTTCGGAGGGTTCACTGCCCTCTCTGAAGTCAATCTGCACGTCAATAAAGGCGAGCGCTTAGGGTTGATTGGTCCCAATGGTTCAGGTAAAACTACATTGATCAACTGCATTTCTGGCGCGTATACCGATTACCAAGGTTCTATTCGCTTTGATGGGGGTGATATCACTCTTCTAAAAGCGCATCAGAGAACCAAGCGCGGAATCGCCAGAAGTTTTCAAATTCCACGTCCCTTCAGCAGCATGACGGTGATGGAGAACTTGCTGGTACCTTTTGCATTTGTTGGCGGCAAAGACGGCCCAGAACAACAAAAAGAAGCCATGGCAATTTTGGATGGAATGGGCTTGGCTGAAAAAGCATTTGTTCAGTCCAATCAACTCTCACAAGTTGAACTCCGCAAGATGGAATTGGCGCGTGCGATGGCAGCCAAACCTAAGCTTTTAATCTCAGACGAAGCCATGGCTGGCTTGTCTGGCACCGAAGTAGACGAAGTTCTAGAAATCTTGTTCGACCTAAACAAGCTTGGCATCACCATCATCATGATCGAGCACATCATGCAAGCGGTTATGAAGTTTTCGCAACGGGTGGTTTGCTTAGATGCCGGCAAGATTATTTGCGAAGGCACTCCAGAAACTATTGTTAAAAATCCAGAAGTACAGAGGGCCTACCTTGGCGATTAAGCTCATCATTGAAGATATCGATGCCGGCTACGGTGCCGTGCGCGCCTTGCATGGCGTGTCACTCAGCATAGATAACGGACAAACCGTAGCCTTGCTCGGTACCAACGGTAACGGTAAAAGCACGTTAATGAAATGCGTGATGGGCATGGTCAAGCCTGACAAAGGCACGATCCGTTTAGAAATAGATGGTCAAACGCATGACCTGACACAGTTATCTACCGAAGAAATCGTCAATTTAGGTGTTGCTTTGATTCCAGAAGGAAGAAGACTATTTCCTAAGTTAACGGTGGAAGAAAACTTGTTACTTGGTGCGTTCAGAGAGTCGTCTAGACCCAAAATTCCTGAGAATTTGGCATTTTGTTTTGAAGCATTTCCGTTGCTCAAAGAGCGGCGTAGTCAACTCGCCGGATCGATGTCAGGCGGACAACAACAAATGTTGGCCATTGCCCGTGCTTTGATGTCGTCGCCTCGTTTGCTTTTGGTTGATGAGCCTTCAGTCGGGCTTTCACCTTTGTTGGTGTCCCAAACCATTACCAAGCTCAAAGAACTCAAAGACCGCTACAACCTTACTGTTTTGATGGCGGAGCAAAACTTTAAACAAGCCATGCGTATTGCTGACTTTGGTCACATCATCGTCCATGGTGAAATTGTTTTCAAAGGCGATGTCGACACGCTGATGAACAATGATTTGGTGAAGAGCTATTACCTAGGCATTTAAGCCTTGATATTGAGCCTCGTAACTTCGCTAGCGTTTTTTGTATAAAGGAGTTTTTTTATGAAGTCCCCTGACTTTGAGTACGTCAAAGCAAAAAATATGGAGGACGTTTTTGCGTCCTTACACACTTACAAAGACTCCGCGCAGATTTTGGCTGGTGGCCAAAGTTTGCTGGCCATGTTGAATCTGCGTATGGCTAACCCACAGATATTGATCGATATCAGCGGGATCGATACTATGAAATGTATTGAAAAATTAGGCAACAACCTTCGTATCGGGGCATTGACCACCCATAACGATATTCTTAATTCAGAGCTTGTAAAGCTGCATGTTCCCCTCTTAGCCCAAGCGGTACCCTATGTGGCACATTTAGCGATCCGCAACAAAGGCACTATTGGTGGCAGCTTAGCCTTAGGTGATCCTGCGGCTGAATACCCTGCTATCGCTTTAGCATTGAATGCCACATTAATTATTCAAAGCTCCAAAGGCGAAAGACGCGTAAAAGCGCATGACTTCTTTATAAGCCTGTACCGCACTGCAGTGAAAACCGAAGAGGTGTTAATCGCCGTTGAATTTCCAGTGGCTACTGCCAACCAGCAATTTGTATTTCTTGAATTGGCAAGACGCAAAGGGGATTACGCCATGGTGGGTCTCGCCGTTGCACTCACGATGGATGGCAAAACCATACGGGAATGCGCTTTGTCTTTGATGGCGATGGACGACAAACCTGTTCTAGCGCCTCAAGCGATGAAAGCTTTGACGGGTCAGCAAATTCGTCCTGAAAGTATTTTGCAAGCCCAAAATGCCTTAGACACAGATCTTGATCCGCCAGGAGATTTACAAGCCAACGCGGCAACCAAAAAACATCTAGCCAAGGTCCTCTTATCAAGGGCCTTGATGCAAGCAGGAGAGTCCCATGTCTGATCGTTGTATGCATGCCCAATTTACAGTCAATGGCGAATCAGTCAATGCCCAAGTGCCTGTGCGTATGCACTTGGTTGATTATTTGCGCGATGAAATGGGGCTCACTGGTTCACACTTAGGTTGCGAACACGGCGTTTGTGGCGCATGCCAAGTGATGGTCGATGGCCAAGTCGTCCGCGGTTGCTTAACTTTGGCAGTTCAGGCGGATGGAAAAAATATCCAAACCATTGAGGGACTGACAGAGAACCGCGAACTACAGCAATTGCAAGCAGCATTTTTAAAACATAACGCGTTTCAATGTGGCTTTTGCTCTGCGGGAATGTTGTTAACGGCACTTGACATCACCAGGCACCACAAACACGCTTCGCGTGACGAGATTAAGGAATTAATTTCGGGCAACTATTGCAGATGCACAGGCTACCAAGCCATTGTGGATGCTATTGAATCTGTCTTGCATACCAATCTGTCGTCCTCTTCTACTCAGTCAGGAGTAAAAGTATGAATGCGCGTAATGAACTTCCTATTCAGCCTGATAGCGTCACCACCCAAAGAAATTATGTGGGCCAAAGCGTTCCACGCTCTGGCGCAAAAAAATTACTCGAAGGCCGTGGTACTTATTTAGACGACATACGCCTGCCACGTTTGGTGCATGTGGTGTACTTTAGAAGTCCCCATGCGCATGCGCGTATCAAGCATTTAGATTTGTCCCAAGCGCGCAAACAACCCGGCGTGGTGGCAGTGTTTGATGGCCATGACGTGGCCCAATTTTGTACACCTTGGGTCGGTGTTTTAGGACACCTCAAGGGCATCCGTTCTGCGCCGCAATACGCCATAGCACCCGAGAGAGCCTGTTGGCAAGGAGAAGCCGTTGCTGCCATCGTTGCCCAAACACGCAGACAAGCAGAAGACGCTTTAGACCATGTGGTGGCGGATTGGGATGTATTACCTGCTGTCACAGATATGCAAGCTTCATTGGACGGCAAAGTCGTTATCCATCCGGAATTGGGTGACAACAAATGTTTTAACCGCGCATTGGTAACCGAGGGATTTGAAGATGCGTTTTCAAAAGCAGATGTCGTCGTTGAAAAAGTGTATGAGTTCAGTCGACACACTGGCGTGACCAATGAGCCCCGCGGCATCTTGGCAGACTACAACCCCGCCGACAACATGCTGACTGTGTATCAGGGCACGCAAGCGCCCAATATGATGCAAGATATCTTTTCACGCCACTTGAATATCCCTGAATCGAATGTGCGCGTCATCTGTAAAGATGTTGGCGGATCATTCGGCATCAAGGTCCATGTGTACGCGGATGAAATGGCGACTGCGGCTATCTCCGTCATGCTCAAACGCCCTGTGAAATTTGCGGCAGATCGCATTGAATCGTTTCTGACCGATATCCATGCGCGTGAACATAAAGTCAAAATCAAACTGGCTTGTACCCAACAAGGCGACATCATCGCTTTTGACATGGTCGACTTAACAGGCATTGGGCCGTATTCGGTTTATCCGCGCACAAGCGGCATTGAGGGCAATCAAGTCGTTAATTTGACCGGTGGACCTTACAAGCATAAGCATTACAAAGCCCAATTGGATGTTGTTTTTACCAACAAGAACGTGACATGCCAATACCGTGCAGTGGGCCACCCTATCGCCATGGCGATAACCGAAGGCATTGTGGATGAAGCCGCCAGAAAAATAGGTATGGACCCAGCCGATTTCAGACGCAGAAATTTAATCGCTGACGATGCCTACCCTTACACGTTTCCTTCTGGCGTGAAGTTTGAAAAACTCTCTCACCACCAATGCCTTGATAAGTTGCTGGCCTTGATGGATTACCCAGAACTACGCAAAGAGCAGCAAGCGCTGCGCGCTAAAGGTATTTATCGCGGCATTGGACTTGCCGCCATGATCGAAGTGACCAATCCCTCCCCTGCTTTTTACGGTGTAGGTGGCGCACGCATATCTGCACAAGACGGTGCAACGATTCGCCTTGATCCTGCGGGAATGGTCAATGTGTTGGTCAGCGTCACGGAGCAAGGCCAAGGCACTGAAGCCATCTTCACGCAAATCGCAGCGACTGCTGTTGGCGTAAAGGTTGAAAATGTCCGTGTGATCACTGGCGACACAGCTGTCACGCCTTACGGTGGTGGCACGTGGGCATCGCGCGGTGCAGGCATTGGTGGAGAAGCCGTCTTACAAGCGGGAAAGGTGTTGCGCTCGCACATCTTGGATGTTGCCGCTGCCATTTTGAAAATTGACGTAGCGACTCTCGACTTAGTCAATGGTGTAGTGATCGATAAGCTCACTGGCCTGGAACATATGCCAATCAGTGAAGTGGGACGCGTGGCCTACTTCAGACCCGACACCTTGCCCATGGATTTCCAATCTGAACTCACTGTTACGCGTCACTACACACCTCGCGAGTACGGCTTTACATTCACTAACGGCATTCAAGCATCGTATGTAGAAGTAGATACCGAAACGGGCTTTGTCACATTACTCAAACACTGGTGCGTAGAAGACTGCGGCACTGTTATCAACCCCATGTTGGTCGATGAGCAAATTCGCGGCGGGATTGTCCAAGGTATTGGCGGCGCCATGTTTGAAGAATGCATCTACAGCGAGGAAGGACAGCTGTTGAACGGTTCAATGGCAGATTACCTGGTTCCGATGGCGGGCGAGATGCCCGACATGATCATTGCCCACGTGCAAACGCCCACTAAAACGTCTGAGTTAGGTGCAAAAGGTGCTGGCGAGGCTGGCACTGCCGGCGCGCCAGGTGCGGTGATGAACGCCATCAACGATGCACTAGCTCCGCTCAATGCCAATGTGAGTGTGCAACCTTTCACACCGCAGCGTGTGTTGGCAGCCTTGGGGAAAATTTAAGCTAGTTCAGCTCTCGCCTGCCATTTGCTCGAGCACTGCATACACAGCGGCTGTATCGTGCAAAGCATGTCCTTGTGACATGGCGGCCTTGTAGATAGGTATGCAAGCCGTGAACAACGGTGCTGGCACATCAAGGTCGTCTAAGGCTTGGTAAATGATGGACATGTCTTTTTGCCAGACTTCGTTTTTCATGGTGGCTTGGTTCCATGTTTTAGCCACCATCATTGGACCACGCACTTGGAACATCCGCGAGCTACCTGCACCGTCTCCAATCAGGCTTACTAAGCTCTTGGTGTTGAGTCCTAACTTTTTACCAAACAAAATGGCCTCGGCAGTCGACACGTTATGAATAGCGACTAGAAGGTTCGCGACTAGTTTCATTTTCATTCCATTGCCGAACTCACCCACAAAATAATGTGTGCGTGCAAACCCCTCGAATATGGCACTGAAAGCCCGTACATCTTTCGCGTCCCCGCTGGCATAAATGCTGAGGTCTTTTGTTTTGGCTTGTGCTCCTGTTCCCGAAAGCGGCGCATCAATCATATGGATACCGCCTGCTAACAAAATGTCTCGTGCTGCTAGTTTGTCTTTCAATGGCAAGGTACTGGTCTCGACCAAGATAGGCGTGCCCTTTATTTTGTGCGTCGACTTAGATTCGCACAAAGCATGGCAGGTTTGCATCAAGGCTTTAGTAGACGGCAATGAAGCAATGATTTTCTGAGAATGCGTCAAAATGCCAGCCGCGTCTGCATGCACCTGCGACAAGAGGGGCTTCATTTTTTTACGGGTGGCGGCATTGAGATCTACTCCGTAGACATCAAAACCAGATTTTTGTAGATTTGATGAGATAGACGAGCCCATGATGCCAAGACCAATCACACCGACCTTGGTATGTTTTTTTTCAGTTGCCATAGTTAACCCCAATTGTGAAAAATGAAATATTCGAAGAGACTTCTGCTGATTCATCTTAATAGATAAGTACCGTCTCAGTTGTCAACTTTTGTCACCTAAACATCTCCAAAACCAAAGAGAAAAAAATGAGCATTTCACAATCCATCCAACGTCCTGACGGATCCGTCATTTCATTTTCCATTCACGGCGATGCCAACAACCCCGCCCTGGTCTTATCTAACTCCTTAGCCACTGACCGCGATATGTGGCAGCTGGTTTTGCCTCAACTAACAAAAGAGTATTTGGTTGTCACGTATGACACACGCGGACATGGCTTGAGCAAATGCGCGCCAAACAACATCCACTTGAGCGACTTGGCCGATGACGTGGTTGCTATTTTGGACGCGACAAAGATTCAAAAAGCATTCTTCGCAGGTATTTCATTGGGCGGTATGACTGGGCTCACCATGGCCCTTCATCACCCAGACCGCTTGCTAGGCTTAATGGCATGCAATTGCCGCGGACGAATTGACGCTGCAGGTATAGAGGGCTGGAACCAGCGCATAGAAGTTGCTCGCACAGGTGGTGGTATGCATGCGCTAGCAGAGTCTTCGATTGCACGTTGGTTTGCACAAGATTACATCGCAGCTAACCCAGAGCAAATGAAAACCATGGCTGCGATTGTTTCTAAAAACTCAGTCGACGGATTTGAGACATGTATTCGCGCTATTCAAAACGTCAGCATGATGGACGATTTACACAAGATAAAAGTTCCTGTGATGTTTGTAGCAGGTGCCCAAGATATGGGCGCCCCGCCCGCTGAGTTGCAATTGATGGCCGACCAAATTAAGGGAAGTGAAATCGCCGTATTAGACCCTTGCGGCCATATATCCGCCATGCAACGCCCTGATGAATTTGTGAAATTGGTTCAAGGCTTTGCACGCGTCCGTTAACTGAATTTTTTATTTAAAGGCAGCGCTAGCGGGCACTTGCGCTGTGTACCAGTCTGCAATTTTTTCGCCCGTCATCACTTTGACTTCTGGTTTTGCCAGAACGGCATCTAACAGTTTTTCAAACGCATCAATGCGGTGTGGTACACCCGTGATGTAGGGATGGACACTAATGGCCATCACACGCGGGATTTTGGCCGCATCGCGCCACAAACGGTCTAACTGCAAAACGCCACGTTGGTACATCTCATCGCTGCGATGGTTTTGAATGGCCATCATGGGGATGTCATTCAATTCCACCGTGTAGGGAACAGCTAAGACGGGTTTGGGCTTGGCGTGGAGCCAAGTTGGCAAATCATCCAAGACCCAATTGGCCACATAAGAAATACCGGCAGCCGATAAGTAATCTAAGGTCTCGTCGGTTTCAGTCAGTCCTGGGCTCTCCCAACCGAGTGGTGCTTTGCCTGTTAGTTTTTTGATCGATTGGATGGTTTGGTCGATCGCCTGCACTTGGTCATCTACCTTGTGCATAGGGCCTTGAATATAGCCATGCCCCATGAACTCCCAATCGGCTTGGTGCGCTGCTTGGGCAATCGATGGGTAAGACTCACACACGATGCCATTGATAGCCAAGGTGGGCGTGATGCCACGTTGTTGCAATGCATCAAAGATTCTCCAAAATCCAACGCGCATGCCGTACTCATGCCAAGACCAATTGGGTAGATCGGGCATCAAGGGTTGACCCATGGGTGGTGTCAATACAGAACGCGGCATAGTGCGCTCAATCGTCCAATGCTCCACATTGACGATGATCCAAACCAACATTCGGCTGTCGTCTGGCATGTGTAAGCGAGGTCTATCGACGATGGCTTGAAAAGGCGCGCGATCGCTGAGCAATGTATTTTTTGTAGTCATATCAGTTTCCCTAAGATTGGCAAGAGGTGATTGGATTTTGCACGCAAGTCAAACAAATTCTGTTAAATTTTTGTACACACTACATATTTAGGAACAAGCCATGTTTTATGGGGAAATTGAAGGCAGTGGATTCGAAGTCATCGAGCCTGAATTCGCCAACTGCTTTGTCGGACATGCGCGTGTTGAGCGCTTATGGACGGGCGGCAGATGGTCTGAAGGCCCTGCATGGTTTGGCGGCGGCCGATACCTGGTGTGGTCTGACATCCCCAACAACAAAATCATGCGCTACGACGACACTGACGGCTCTGTCTCGGTTTTTAGATCTCCCTGTGGCTTTGCAAACGGCAATACCGCTGACAGGCAAGGCCGTTTAATTACTTGCGAACACTACAACCGCCGACTCACCAGAACTGAGCACAACGGCACCATCACGGTGCTTGCTGATCAATACAACGGTAAACGCTTGAATTCTCCCAACGATGTCGTTGTGAAGTCGGATGACTCCATCTGGTTTACAGACCCCGATTACGGAATCATTGCGGACTACGAAGGCAAAGTCGACACGATGGAACAGGACGGTTGCCATGTTTACCGTATTGACCCTCACACAATGGAAGTCACACGTGTTGCCCATGACTTCGATCACCCCAATGGCTTGGCTTTTTCAACAGACGAGAAGCACTTATTCATTGCAGACAGCGGTGGCACCGAGGGCCCTACCCGACCGAAACACATTCGCCGATTCGACGTCGATATATCAGGAGAAACCCTAGGTCGATCGACCATATTTGCCGAATGTCCTGCTGGTTTCTTTGATGGTTTTCGGATTGACCAACAAAACAGACTATGGACTAGCTGTGCCGAAGGTGTCATCTGTTACAGACAAGATGGACAACTCATCGGTAAAATAAAAATTCCTGAGATGGTGGCAAATTTGACGTTTGGTGGCGTGCAACGCAACCGACTTTTTATTTGCGGAACAACATCTCTTTATGCGGTCTACCTGAAGGTCAATGGATAGGGACATCACTATGAATTTACGCGTTATATCTACACCAAAAAAATCTATTCGTTCAGCACCCGTGCTAACTGCATCAGAGGCAGTTGCAGTCGCAAGAAGTCTTGCGCCAAAATTTGCTGAACGTGCAGCGCATGCTGAAAAAATTCGCCACGTCCCTGAAGAGTCTATTGAAGAACTTAACGCCAGCGGTTTGTTGCGTTTGATGCAACCTAAACGCTTTGGTGGCTCCGAGTTAGGTCTTGGCGTGTTGATGGATGTCGTTCTAGAGATCTGTAAAGGATGCTCCTCTACCGCATGGGCTTACTCAAATTTAGCCTCTCACGCTTGGAATATCGGACAGTTCGGACTGCAAGCACAAGAGGACGTATGGGGCGACGATCCATTCGCCTTAGCTGCCACTGGTTTTGCATTTCCTTGCGGTAAAGCAACACCTGTAGAAGGCGGATACAAGGTCAGCGGAAAGTGGCCTTTCGGTAGCGGTGTGGATGCTTCAACTTGGATGTTGGTCGGCGCCATGACCGAACAAGCCGGCGGCGCACCCCAACGTCGCTTCTTTTTAATTCCACAAGCCGACTTCAAAAGCCAAGACAACTGGCAAGCGTATGGCTTAGGCGGCACGGGTAGCCATGATGTCCATGTGGCTGACGCTTTTGTTCCTGAACACCGCAGTGTTTCAGCCGAAATTTTTGCTGCGGGTCAAAACTTGCCCGGCGCGAAGTTGTACAGCAACAAGTTATTTCAAATGCCAACATTTGCAGCCTTTGCTTATGTGCTTGCCGTTGTACCTTTGGGTACAGCCAAAGCAGCAGTGGAACAATTCACAGCCAATATGCGAAACCGCGCAAGCACCTATACCGGCTCCCGCGTTGCTGAACTCGGTCCCGTACAAGCGCGTATCGCAGAGGCCGCTGCTTGTGTCGAGTTTGCAGAGACCGTGATTCGCCGTGATTGGACTGACTTAGAAGAAGCCGTTGAGCGAAACGAATTCCCGACTATGGAGACCAAGTTGCGCTGGAAGCGTAATGCAGCTTTTGCTACTGGCTTAGCAGTTCGTAGCATTGATACGCTGATGCCAGCAGCCGGTGCGGCAGGACTTTCCTTGCAGTTACCGCTTCAAAGGCAATTTAGAGATATCCATGCAGCGTCTTCACACATCGGTCTTACCTGGGATGTGCACGGTGCCGCTTATGGGCAAAGCGCCTTGGGCTTGCAGCCACAAGGTGGCTTGTTGCTCTAATTTAGTTGTGCGAATGTATTAACTGCAAAAGTCGGTCTGGCGTCAAAGGCAAGTGGCGCGGCCGAACACCTAAGGCATGGGTGACAGCATTTGCAATCGCTGCAGCCAAAGGTCCAGCTGCTACTTCACCTGCACCAATACTGGGTTGATCCTCAGCATCGACCACATTGATATGAAGTTGTGGGATTTCATCGAAACCTAGTATCGAATAGGTGTCCCAGCTATTGCTTGTAATGCCAGCAGGCCCCCATTTCACGGACTCTTTCAATGTCCAACTGATTGCTTGCAATAAACCACCTTCAATTTGGTTGAGCAATCCATCGCGATGCACAATGCGACCCGCATCTACTGTGCACCAGACCTGTTGCACACGGATGCTCTCACCCACCTCTATTTGAACTACGACAGCGCAATACCCTGCATGGTTTTTGTAACGCCCAAAGGCTATTCCGTATCCATGGCCGTCCTGACCTTCACCTCGTGAATTCCAGTTCGCCGCATCTGCAGTGGCTTGTAAAACATGCTTAGCCCTTGTATCGGTTAAGTGGCGAAGCCTAAAGTCAAGAGCATCAACTGTTGCGCTTTCGGCCAGTTCATCCATGAAAGATTCAATGGCAAACGTATTGGCAAAGCCTCCTAAGGATCGCAGGGCTGACACACGCAAAGGTCCCTCAGGAACAAAGTGGTGCATTACGTCGAGTGCTGGCAAATCGTAATAAGGAATGATGTTGCGCAATCCACCGCCCGTTGGTAGCACTTGGTCTTTCTGAATAGGTCTTGGAGCTTTGGGGTCTAAGGCCCATGCTCCAAGTAGATTGATGCCAGGTAACCAACCAGGCCGATTCAAATGGCTGTGGCTCCAAACCTGCGCTTGCCAATCTGCGATACGCCCTTGGCCATTTAAACCTGCGCTTAACTCAATCAAACTCGCAGAACCTACCGGAGACACACACATTTCATCTTGGCGTGTCCATTGCACGCGCACTGGTAATTGCAAGTGGTGGGCTAGAAACGCAGCGTCAAAAGCCACATCGTCGGCTCCGTTATGTCCATAGCAACCTGCACCTGGGCTATGCACAACATCCAACACATCTACAGATAAGCCTAGGACCGTGGCAATCTCCTGCCTAAGTTTGAAAACGCCTTGCGAATGGGTGTACACCGTCAGTCCTGCTTTGTTAGCAGGGTGACGCATTGGCTCCGCTAGGGCACAAGCCAAACCTATGGACGCATGTGCAATATAAGGTTTGGAATAGCGTCGCGTGACACGTTGTGACGACGGTAAGGTATTTCCTTGGCTCACCGCCTTTTCATCTACAGAAGGCAAACTGGTGAGCAGTGCTTCAATCTCTTGGTAAGCAGGTAAGTTTGGAAGTTTCCAGTCAATCGACGCATAAGCTTTTTCATAGGCGCGCAAAAGCATTGCTTCATCTGGCCCCAAAAGCGCAATGAAATCGCCTTTGATAACTAATTCGGTAACGCCCTCAAGCGATCTCAATTGCGCAGAATCGACATGACGTGCTCTTGCTTCAGCGTGGGGGCCTCGCAAAATACGGGCGTGCAACATATTGCTACGAACCA
>JBBAOY010000029.1:0-28839 GCA_040401095.1 Limnohabitans sp. | reverse complement strand
CAACCGAACACAGCCATGCCCCTGCTGGCCTAGCACTAGCCAACGACGCAGAGGCGCATGCAGTAGCTTTAGACAATGTACCGCGCATAGACTTGTATTTTCCTAAGTTCACCGATGGCCGCGCATTCAGCCAAGCGTTTATCTTGCGTCGCCGAGGTTATGAAGGAGATATCCGCGCCCACGGCGATGTGTTGATCGACCAATTGGTGCAAATGCAACGTAGCGGTTTTACAAGTGTGGTGTTACGCGACGACCAAAACGCCGAATATGGCAAAAAACTGTTGTCGCATTACACGTCGTTCTACCAAGGTGACGCGGTTCATCCACAACCCCACTTCGCAAAGGAAGTGGCATGAGTGCAATCGAATTAAACGCGCGCGCAAGTAGCAACTTTGCCGAAAAATTAGCAGAGACACAAGCATTGCTACAACGTGCATCCCAAGAATTCAGCCCTGTCACACAAGCATCAAGCCTTGGAGCAGAAGATGTAGTCATTACACACTTGATCAACAGCTTGCAATTGCGCATTCCTGTGTTCGTATTGGAAACAGGTGCTTTGCACCACGAAACTTTGGCATTGCTAGAACGTACACAAGCGCGTTCACAAACTGACATCCATATCTACCGCCCTGAGCACTCCAGCGTATTGCACTTCATTCGCAACGAAGGCCAAGACGCCATTTTCAAAAGTATGAAGCAACGTAAAGCCTGCTGCCATATTCGCAAGATGGAACCCTTATCGCGCGCCCTCCAAGGCCAACGCGCATGGATCACAGGCTTGCGCAAAGAACAATCACAAGCGCGTGCCGATGTGCCATTGATAGACACCTCGGAGGAAGCCAAAAGCACAGATGCCAACAACAGTTCTCCCAGTCGCGGACTCGTCAAATTGAATCCACTCGCCAACTGGACATGGGGCGATGTTTGGCATTACATCTCGATTAACAAGGTGGACTACAACCCACTGCACGACGCCTTTTTCCCCAGCATTGGTTGTGCGCCTTGCACCCGCGCCATTTCGTTGGGCGAAGACTTCCGCGCCGGACGCTGGTGGTGGGAAGAGGAGACCGCCAAGGAATGCGGTCTACATGTGAAAGAAAGCTAAACCATGAATGCTCTGACAAAACCTGAAATGCACGCACTCAGCAACTCCCATCTCGATGCGCTCGAGGAAGAAACCATCTTCATCTTGCGCGAAGTCGCCGCTGTGTTCGAACGCCCTGCACTTTTGTTCTCTGGTGGCAAAGATTCTTTGGTCATGCTCAAGTGCGCTGAAAAAGCATTTGGCGTCGGTCGTTTGCCCTACCCACTTTTGATGATCGACACCGGCCATAACTTCAAAGAAGTGACCGATTTCCGGGATTCACGCGCCAAAGAATTAGGCGCCGAATTGATTGTGCGAAATGTCGAAGACTCGATGAAGCGTGGCACTGTCCGACTTGCCCATGAAGGTGAAAGCCGTAACGTGCACCAGTCTGTCACGTTGCTTGAAGCGATTGAAGAGTTTCGTTTTGATGCCTTGATAGGTGGCGCGCGTCGCGACGAAGAAAAAGCCCGCGCCAAAGAACGCATCTTCAGCCACCGCGACAGTTTTGGCCAATGGCAACCCAAATCACAACGCCCAGAGTTGTGGACGCTTTTCAACACGCGCTTACAGCCCGGTGAACACTTTCGCGTCTTCCCTATTTCGAATTGGACAGAACTCGATGTCTGGCAATACATTGCCAGAGAAAACATCGCCTTGCCATCGATCTACTACACACACAAACGCGAAGTAGTAGACCGTCGTGGTTTGTTGGTGCCTGTTACAGAACTCACACCACCCAAAGGGGATGAAAAAGTACAAGTGCGTGATGTGCGTTTCCGCACGGTAGGAGACATCACTTGCACCTGCCCTGTAGAAAGCTTAGCAGCCACCCCCCAAGACATCGTTTTAGAAACCTTGGCCGCCAATGTCAGCGAGCGTGGCGCCACCCGCATGGACGACAAAACATCTGACGCATCGATGGAAAAACGCAAGAAAGACGGTTATTTCTAATGAATGCTTCCACCCTTCACAACACCAGCAACGCATTGCGCTTCATCACTTGTGGCTCAGTTGATGACGGCAAGAGCACCTTGATCGGACGCTTGCTCGTCGACACCAAAGCCGTATTGCAAGACCACTTGGCTGGCGTTCAACGTGCAGGTGTCACAGACTTAGCATTGCTCACCGACGGATTGAGCGCGGAGCGCGAGCAAGGTATCACCATCGATGTGGCTTACCGCTATTTCAGTACCGAAGCGCGCAAGTTCATCATTGGTGACGCCCCTGGCCATGAGCAATACACCCGCAATATGGTGACCGCTGCGTCTAGCGCAGACGCTGCCGTGGTCTTGGTCGACGCCATCAAACTCGATTGGAAAAACCCAGCACTCGAGTTGCTTCCCCAAACCCGTCGCCACGCATTGTTGGTCAATCTCTTACGCGTTCCATCCATTGTTTTTGCCATCAACAAACTTGACGCGGTAGACGACCCAAGCTTGGCCTTTTTCAATATCTCCAATGCACTTCGTAAGTTTGCAGAACAAGCGCACATCGCCATTTCTGCCATGGTTCCCATCTCTGCGTTGAAAGGCTTTAACGTAGTCGACGCTGCAGAACAAGGTTGGTGCGGATACAAGGGCCCCCACTTACTGGATATTTTGGAAGGCTTACCAACTACTCCTTTTGAAGAAAACGTCGCATTCAGTTTCCCAGTGCAATGGGTCGAAAAGTTCCATGACTCCAACGTCACCACACAAGGCCGTCGTGTTTTCTGGGGGCGCGTAGGAACAGGCACGGTGTCCGTTGGACAAACCGTGACTATCTTTCCAAGCGGACAAACTGCCGTGGTTGCGCAAGTTTTGAGCGCTACCCGCCAAAGCTTGACATCCATCAGCGGTCACAGCGCTGGCATCGTGCTCGACAAAGAAGTGGACGTATCACGCGGTGATTGGTTACTCGCTGGCGACAACACTTTGCAAGCTCAACGCGAAATTGAAACCACTGTCGCTTGGATGGACGATGAGCCATTGGTTGCCGGCCGCGTGTATTGGGCACTGCATGGACACCGCTGGGTCAAAGCCAAAGTGCAGCGCGTGGTGCATCGCTTGAATGTCAACACCTTGAAAGAAGAAAACGCCAACGAACTCCCACCAAACGCCATTGGCCATGTGACGCTTGCCTTGCAGCAACCTTTAATGACGCTGCCATTCACACAATCGCGCGTTTTAGGTGCACTGGTATTGGTGGACACCGCAAGCCACAAGACCTCAGCCGCGGTATTGGTTCGCTAAGCACCATCGCTAGCAAAACGTTAAAGCTGTTTAAAATATCAGTTTTCGACAGTATTCAAGCAAAAAAGACTAAATCACCATGACGCACGTTGTCACCGAAGCCTGTATCCAATGCAAATACACCGATTGTGTGGACGTTTGTCCAGTCGATTGCTTTCGCGAAGGTCCTAATTTCCTAACGATCGACCCTGACGAGTGCATCGACTGCGCGGTCTGCATTCCAGAGTGTCCCGTCAACGCCATTTACGCAGAAGAAGACGTACCAGCTGATCAAATGCACATGACAGCGCTCAACGCAGAGTTGTCTCTCATTGGTTGGCCTAGTATTACCAAGCGCAAAACACCCTTGCCAGATGCCGACAACTGGAAAGAACGCACCGGCAAACTCGCTGAACTAAAGCGTTAAACCTACAAGCGCATTCAAACCCATGCGCATGATTGAAACTGACGCCGTCATCATTGGTGCTGGTCCCGTTGGCTTATTCCAAGCATTCCAACTAGGCCTTCAAGATATTCGATGCCATATCGTCGATGCATTGCCCCATGTTGGCGGTCAATGCCAAGAACTCTACGCAGATAAACCTATCTACGACATACCTGGCGTCCCTGTGTATTCCGGCGCAGAGTTGATCTCCAATCTTCAAAAACAAGTCCAACCTTTTCAGCCAACATTGCACTTGGGCCAACTAGTTTCCGAATGCAAGCCGCAAGCTGACGGACACTTTGCATTAACCACCAACAGCGGCACCCAATTACTAAGTAAGACAGTTTTTATTGCAGCGGGTGTTGGTGCATTTCAGCCGCGTCCTCTGATGGTTGAAGGCGCCTCAGCACTTGAGGGCAAATGCATACATTACGGTACATCTTTCACACAAGATGTATCTGGCAAAGATATTTTGGTGATTGGACAAGATGCAGACGCCATTTCTGCAGCCCTGTCACTTGTAAATTCCAGCAAATCAGCGCGAACCGTTACATTGATGCATAGGCGTGATGTATTTGATGCATCACAAGAACTCGTGCAAGCGATGCGCGATGCTGTTAGTTCTGGCAAGTTGCATCTTCAAATTGGCCAATTAACTGGCGTAACAGCAAATAACGAAGTGTTACAAAGCGTGACGATTGCGACCTCTTTAGGCGGATCCATAGAACGCTCTGTCCATCACATAGTGGCTTTTTTGGGTATCTCTCCCAAACTAGGCCCCATAGCCCAATGGGAACTTGCTATGCAACGCAAGCAACTTGAGGTCAATACCGAGGATTTCTCAACCTCGACAAAAGGTATTTTTGCGGTGGGTGATATCAACACCTACCCAGGTAAAAAGAAACTGATTTTGTGTGGCTTTCATGAAGCAACACTGGCTGCTTTTGGTGCAGCAGATATCGTCTACCCAGATCGCAATACGCCTTTGCAATACACCACCACATCTACTGCGTTACACCGCTTACTAGGCGTCACCGGCAAAGATTAAAAAAGCATTAATTGGGGTCAGCATTAATTGGGGTCAGAACCTAATTAATTTATAAATTTCTTAGCCCTTTTTTGCCATATCGGCTTGGTAGCGCGCCTTAGTCGCTGCATCCATAGGATACAAACCTGGCAGTGGAACACCCTTCTCCACTTCAGACATGATCCAACCTTCCATGCGCTCCTGCTCTGGACCTTCTTTGAGCATGGCGTCCAACAATGCGGCAGGAATCAAAACAGCGCCATCGTCATCGACCACGATCACATCGCCTGGGAAAACTGCCACGCCACCGCATGCAATTGGTTTTTGCCAATCCACAAACGTTAAGCCTGCGACCGATGGAGGCGCTGCCACGCCGTTGCACCAAACGTTCATTCCGGTACCTAGAACGCCGGCAGCATCGCGCACCACACCGTCAGTGATCAACGCAGTGACACCGCGCTTGACCATACGTGCGCACAAGATATCGCCAAAAATACCTGCGTCTTGCACACCCATTGAATCTACAACAGCGATACAACCAGCAGGCATATCTTCAATCGCAGCGCGGGTTGAAATGGGAGACGCCCACGATTCAGGCGTAGCTAAATCTTCTCGTGCAGGAACGAAGCGCAAAGTAAATGCTCTGCCCACCAAACGGGGTTGACCTGAACGAATAGGTTTGGTGTTGCGCAGCCACACATTACGCAAACCTTTTTTTAACAACAAGGTAGTCAGTGTGGCGGTCGTTACTTCGGAAAGAATATCAATCGCTTCTTGAGAGAGCGTCAGCTTCGTGTTGTCAGTCATATTTACCTTGCTTAGCCAAGTTCAGCCAATCGATGCGTTTGCCTCTTCACCAAGCGATCTAAATCAGCAAGGTCTGCGGCTGAGAGCTTAGGGCCGGGTTTGCGAATGGCAGCACTTGCGATCACGCCACGTTGTGCTAACAAGTGTTTGCGAACGGCCAACCCAATACCAGCTTGTTGCTCGTAGCGCGACAAAGGCAAGTAGGCGTCAAATAGATCATGCGCACGCTCTACATCACCAGCAGCATGGGCTCGCACCACATCGACCATCATCTCGGGATACGCAAACCCCGTCATAGCGCCATCCGCGCCGCGCGAGAGTTCTTCTGGCAAGAACAAACCGCCACCATTACCCGTCAAAATAGAAATGCGTTTCGCGTCTCCTCTATCGCTTGCAGCGCGATAAGCAGACATCTTGGCAAGACCAGGGCAATCTTCGTGCTTCAACATCACACACGTAGGCGAATTTTTAATAATGCGCAAAATGACTGATGCGGACATTTGCACGCCAGTCGAAACAGGATGGTCTTGCAACACCCAAGGCACATCATGCCCCAAAGTTTCGCTGACCATGTCAAAGTAACTCACGATTTGGTCGTCTGTCTTCATAGTCGACGGCGGCGCCACCATCACCCCTGATGCGCCCAAATCCATCACGCTTTGCGTGAGTTCTTTCATAGGCGCAAAGCCTGCAGCAGATGCACCCACCACGACTGGCACGCGGCCTGCGACACGGGCTAACACTTGCTTGACATAGGTGCGTGATTCTTCTGCCGTGAGTTTGGTGGCTTCTCCCATGATGCCGAGCACGGTCAAACCTGTCACACCGGCATCCAAACAAAAATCCACCATGCGGTCAGTGCTGGGCAAATCTAAGGCACCTGCATCAGTGAACGGCGTGACGGTGATCAGGTATACGCCCTTGGCCGTGGCATCCAATGTTTTCAAATCAAACTCCTGCTTGTTTTAAAGCGAACATACTGCATAGACATCGCGGCAATCACCAGTCCGAAACCGATTAAATCTGCAATCGCACCTGGATACACCAAGGCAAACCCAGCCACGATAAACATCCATCGCTCCACGAAAGTAGTTTTTAACCAAGCCCATCCTTGGAAGCCCACCGCCAACGATGCAATACCCACCGCGCAAGTGGCGGTCACTTGTGCGATAGAGACCCAGTCTGCATTTGCCAGCGCTTTGGTCGATCCCATCAACAACAAGCCTTGGCCGCTCGGGTCCAACACAAACATAAACGGAACCAAGAAAGCAGGAATCGTGTATTTCCAACATTGCAGCGTTGTTTTGTAAGGATCGCCCCCAGTAATTGCCGCTGCAGCAAAAGGCGACAGCGCCGTAGGTGGCGACACTTCAGACAACACTGCGTAATAAAAGATAAACATATGCGCAGCAAAGTCGGGCACACCTAATTTAATCAAAGCCGGCGCAGCGATCACCGCACAAATAATGTAAGACGCCGTAACAGGAACTGCCAAGCCCACAATCCAAACTACCAAAGAGGTGAAGATCGCGGTTAACAACAAAGAACCGCCGGCATAGTCAATAACGATCGTGCTGAACTTCAAGCCCAAACCTGTGAGAGTCACCACTCCCACAATGATGCCGGCACCAGCACATGTAGCAGCGACGTTCAAAACACCGACAGAGCCGCCCTCCATCGCTTTAATAAAAGGCGACTTCAAAAGCAAAGACCAAAACGATCCTTTGCCTTGGAACAAGTCATAAGAGATCAAAGCGCAATCGCGTCTTAAAAAACTACTCAAGAATGAAACCACCGTTGCCCAAAAAACAGACAGCACGGGAGAGAAGCCCCACATCATGAAAAAGATGATCGAGACCAGTGACAAAAAGTGGAAGCCGTAATTTTTAGTTAAGTTCCAAACCGTGTCTACTTTGTCAAACGCGGTATTGCCCATGCCGTATTTGCGAGCGTCAATTTCCACCATCAAGAACAGCGCAAGGTAGAACATGCAGGTCGGTATCACCGCCATTAACAGCACGTCAAGGTAAGAAATCTTTAAAAACTCTGCAATCAAAAATGCTGCTGCCCCCAACACAGGCGGAGAAATAATCGCGCCCAAACCACCAGCGGCCAATAAACCACCTGCAGCATTGCGCTCGTAACCAGCTTTGGCCAGCATGGGGTAAGCCACAGAACCCAGAGTCACTGTGGTCGCCACACCTGAGCCAGACGGACCACCCAACAGAAATGATGCCAAAACAACAGTGCGTCCAGCACCAGTGGGTTTGCCACCCATCGCTGAAAAAGAGAAATCGATATAAAACTTACCGGCACCAGAATATTGCAGGAACGCACCAAATATGGTGAACAAAATAATCAAAGAAGACGACACATCGACCGCCACGCCGTAAATGCCTTCTAGTGTCATGTACATCACGCCAACCAAACGGCCTATGGCATAGCCTTTGTGGGTCCATGGTGCAGGCAAGTAGGGGCCATACAAAGCATACAAAATAAAACAGGTGGTGATGATGGGCATGATCCACCCATTGGTGCGTCGCATCGCCTCCATGACCATCACGATCAAAGCAATGCCTAACACTACATCCCAAAAATCAGGCAAGGTGTTGCGGTCGGTGAAATCGTCACCGCCCAAAATCAGATACACCACCACCGCGATCGATAGCAAAGCGGCTAACCAATCCCACCACATGATGCGGTGGCGATATTTGCTTGCAATGGGAAACATCAAAAAGCACAACACCAACACAAAACCCACATGCACAGGTCTTAATGTTTGCGTAGGAACAATAGCGTACGCGGTATAGAGATGAAAAACCGACATCACCACCGCCAAGGTAGTGACTAAAACACCCAACCACCCCCTTAACTTATTCGCAGCGCCTTCTTCTGCTTCAATGAACTCTTCTGCTTTTTGAAGCGCCTCTTCACTAATGACTACTTCTTGCGAAAGCTTAGTTTGCGAGGAGTTGGGGGTTGTAGGTGTATCGCTCATCAGTTGAGCTTGATGCCTTTTTCAGCAAAGTACTTGATAGCACCTGGGTGAAAAGGTATGGGTGTTGCCGCGTTGGTTTGGTTGCTGAGTTTGAAGTTCATGGCTTCTTTATGCACAGCGATCAAATCTTCACGCTTATCAAAGATAGTTTTCACAATGTTGTAGGCCGTCTTGTCATCCATGGTTTCATGCGCTACCAAGATATTCATGACCGTGGCTTGCTTGTTGTCGGTATCCATGCCGCGGTAGATATCTTTTGGAATCACGTCTTCGACATACAAATTACCGTATTTTTTATTCATCGCTGCAACTACCTCAGCGTGGTCCACCATCTTAATTTTTGTTCCTGGCGTGTTAGCGAGATCAGTCACGCCAGCCGTAGGCAAACCACCTACCCAAAAGAATGCATCAATCTTGCCGTCCTTGATGGCGTTGACTGATTCAGCAACACCTAGACGCTCACGCTTCATGTCTTTGTCTTTGTCAAGACCTGCCGCCTCGATCAATCGAAACGCCATCACTTCAGTGGCACTGCCCGGTGAGCCCGTTGAAACCCGCTTGCCTTTGAGGTCGCCCATCTTGCTGATGCCTTTACCGTCAACGCTGACTACATGCATGCGATTGGGGTAAAGCACCATCAGCGTCTTTAATGGAACTTTGTTACCTTTAAATTTGTCTTCGCCACGGTAAGCGTCTTGACCTGCGTCAGTCATTGAAAAACCAATGTATGACTTTCCTGTTGCTACTAATTTCAAGTTGTCCACAGAGCCGCCAGTGACTTCGGCCGTTGCCTGCATGCCTGGCACATGCTTGGAAAGCACAGAGGCCATGCCCCCCCCCATCGGGTAGTAAACACCGCCGGTACCCCCTGTTGCGATAGAAATATTTTCTGCATAAGCACACACAGACAAGCTAAAACTGAGAACTAACCCACTGGCGAATGACATGATGCGGTTCATACTGGCTCCTTAAAACATCAAACATTTTGTCACGCCACCCCCTAAAACTACCTAATGGCTTTCCCTCAAAGGCGCCTCTACACGTAGGTTTGCCACTACAGTCCAAGGTCTTGCATTCTTGAGCCTATTCGCCTGTATGACTTCTACAAAAAAACCAAACGCCTCGTCCAATTCTTCCGGTCAACCTGAATCTGGCCTACGCAAAGGACTCACTTCTTACGGTGACAAAGGTTTCTCGCTGTTTTTGCGCAAAGCATTTATCAAAGGGGCAGGCTACACAGACAAAGCGTTAGATCGCCCTGTCGTCGGAATTGCGAACACCGGCAGCGCCTACAACCCCTGCCATGGCAATGCCCCCCAATTGATAGAGGCCGTCAAACGCGGCGTGATGTTGGCGGGAGGATTACCGATGGACTTCCCCACCATCTCCATCCACGAGAGTTTTGCCGCGCCCACCAGCATGTATCTTCGCAATTTGATGTCTATGGACACTGAAGAAATGATTCGCGCGCAACCTATGGATTCGATCGTGATGATCGGCGGTTGCGATAAAACCGTTCCCGCGCAGCTCATGGGCGCAGCGTCTGCCGGCATTCCTGCCATTCAGTTAATTACTGGTTCCATGTTGACAGGCTCACACCGCAGCGAACGCGTCGGTGCTTGCACGGACTGCCGTCGTTATTGGGGCAAGTTTCGCGCGGGCGAAATTGACGAACAAGAAAAAGACGATGTAAACAACCAACTCGTAGCCAGTGTTGGCACCTGTTCAGTGATGGGCACTGCCAGCACCATGGCTTGCATCGCAGAAGCTTTGGGTATGACGGTGCCTGGTGGCGCATCGCCTCCTGCGGTTACGGCAGACCGCATTCGTATCGCAGAAGAAACCGGTGCGCGCGCCGTTGAGATGGCGCTGACCGGATTGACCATCGACAAAATTTTGACTGCAGATGCGTTTGAAAACGCTATGCGTGTTCTATTGGCAATCGGCGGATCGACCAACGGCATCGTGCACTTGGCTGCCATTGCTGGCAGGGTCGGACTCGATATCGACATGCAAGCCCTAGACCGCATGGGCCGTGAAACACCTGTTTTGCTGGACCTCAAACCTTCGGGTCAGCATTACATGGAAGACTTTCACAAAGCGGGCGGAATGGCCACCTTGTTGCGAGAACTCAAACCATTACTCAAACTCAATGCCATGACGGTGACTGGAAGGACATTAGGAGAAGAGTTGGAAAGTGCAGGTCCAGGTTTTAAACAAGATGTAGTGCGACCCTTTACCAACCCCATCTACCCGCAAGGTGGCATTGCAGTTCTCGCAGGCAACTTAGCACCCAATGGCGCCATCATCAAACAATCTGCTGCTGACCCGCAACTCATGGAGCACGAAGGACGCGCGGTGGTATTTGAGAACAGCGAAGACTTGGTGACACGCATTGACAGCGATGACCTTGATGTGAAAGCCGAAGATATTTTGGTGCTCAAAAATATCGGCCCCAAGGGTGCACCAGGAATGCCAGAAGCGGGATACATCCCCATTCCGATGAAGTTGGCACGCGCTGGCGTCAAAGACATGGTGCGGATTTCAGACGGGCGCATGAGCGGTACCGCGTTTGGCACCATCGTCTTACACGTCACGCCAGAAGCAGCCATTGGTGGCACTTTGGCCTATGTGCAAACAGGTGACCGCATCCGTTTAAGTGTCAAAAATAGAGAAATCAGTTTGTTGGTTTCTGAACAAGAACTGCAATCGCGTAAAGACAAACATCACATCGTGATACCCACGGCAAAAAGGGGTTATCTCAAACTCTTTTTAGACACCGTGACTCAGGCAGAACAAGGCGTTGATTTTGATTTTCTGCGCGCTACAGAAAATAACGGTAAGACCCCGCGCACTTAGTCGCTGAAGTGTCATGGGGGTAATGAAATCCCTACTTTTTGTTTTGTTTATAAGTGTTAGCATTTTTTGCGTTAACCAACACACTTATTAACAGGAGACAAACATGGCTTTTCGTAGACATATCCTCAGCGCTATCGCGCTAGCATCCCTCCTTGGCTTTGCAGCAACAGTTTCAGCCCAAAATCGCGCTTTCTCTTTCGCCTATGACCAACCACCCACCACAGCTTATGGCATAGCAGCGAATATTTTTGATACCAAGCTCAAAGAGTTGAGCGGCGGCAAGATGAGTATTAACCAGTTTCCTGGCGCGCAATTAGGCCAAGAGCCACAAATGCTGCAAAAAATGCGTGCAGGTGATATTGACTTTGTTATTACATCGACTGCCAATGCTTCTACGGTTGCACCACAAGCTGGCGTTCTTTCGTTGCATTACATTTTTAGAGACCAAAACCATTTAGCTAAAGCTTTAGCAGACCCTGGCATTGCGCAAGCTTTTCGTGACATGACTAAAGAGTCGGTAACAGGAGCTCGTACGCTTGGCCTATTGACCATGGGTTTGCGCAACATGTACAGCAAAAAAGAAGTCAATAACGTCAACGACGTCAAGGGTCAAAAAATTCGCGTGCAAGCCACGAAAACTGAAGACACCCACTTCCCAGCATATGGCGCGCAAGTGGTCCATATGCCATTTGGCGATGTTTACACCTCGTTGCAAACTGGGGTTGTCAATGTCGCTGAAAACGGTATCAACGTTTACTTAGCCAACAAACATTACGAAGTTGCACCTGTTCTGTCGATCACAGAACACGAAGCCAATAACAACTGCATATGGATCAGCGACAAAACATGGAACAGCTTAACGCCCGAACAACAAAAATGGGTGCAAGCGGCAGCGGATGAAGTTTCCAAGAAAGAACCCATGATGGCCTTGCAATTGGAAAAAGACTCTGCTGATAAGCTGAAAAAAATGGGCGTCAAAGTTATTGAAAACGTAGACAAAAGCGGATTCATGAAAGCTGCCGCTCCGATTCAAGACCAACTCGCAGCAGAACTTGGCCCACACGCTGTCAAGATCTTGAAATTAGTTCGCGAAGTGAAATAAACCAACATGTCTGACACCCACTTTCGATCGCTTGTCTTAGAAAGACACCGTCATCTCAAATGGAAGGCTTTTGACTCATTAGAAGCCATTCTGATGGTTTTATGCGGTGTTTGCATCTTCATGTTCACCTTATCGGTGTTTGCAGATGTGATCACCCGCACATTGGGCGATCCGTGGGTATGGTTACAACAAGTTACCACCGCATTTTTTTGCTGGGGCGTATTCATTGGAATGGCAGCTGCAACGCGGCGCAATGATCACTTTTATTTGACTGAAATCACCAAACGCATGAAAGGCACATCGCGCAGTGTGATTGAAGCGTTCAACCGCATTGTTGTTTTGGTGGTTGCCGTTTTGCTGACCTACTATGGCTGGCAAAACGCATTGCTCGACATGGGCAGTTTTCGTATGCCTTCTCTCATACCTCTCACGGTATACACCGGTATCGTGCCATTGGCTGGCATCATGATTGGCCTCTTTACCTTAGAGCAATTGATCAATGGATTACAAAATGGTTTCGAGGGTCCTGAAGATCTAGAGAACGTAGTCACCGAAGGGAATGGACATGAGTAACGGTGGCATTCTGGTCTTTATGGCCTCTTTGTTTTTATTTTTAGGCTACATGGGCGTTCCTGTTACCTTTGCATTGATTGCAGGCGTATTACTGGCTGTTCAATTTACCCAAATCAGCATGCAGTCGATGGTGGGGCAACTCTTCCATGGCATTGACTCTGAAGCTCTTTTAGCTGTTCCCTTCTTTTTACTGGTTGGCGAATTGATGGCGTCATCCGATGTTGTTCAGCGCATGATTCGGCTGGCACAAACCTTGGTTGGGCACTTCCGAGGAGGCTTGGCACAAGTTGTCACTTTATTTAGCATGTTCTTTGCAGGAATTTCTGGCTCTTCGACTGCAGACGTTGCTGTGTTGAGTCGAACTGTCGCACCTGAGATGGACAAAGAAGGTTATGACCGTGCGTTCACCGCAGCGCTAATCGCCTCTGCTTCCACCATGGCCAATTTGATACCTCCTAGCATCATGGCTATTGTTTACGGCGCGACTGGCAACGTATCCATTGGTGGATTATTTTTGGCTGGCGTTGTGCCCGGTGTATTGATTGGTCTGGGGTTAATGGTCTATAGCTATATCTGGGGTCCGCCTGGATTCAAAAAACAACGTGCTTCGTTTTCTGAAATTGCAATTGCATCTAAGCAGGCCGCCATGCCTTTGATGATTCCCGTCATCATCATGGGCGGTATTTTGTCGGGTTGGTTCACACCAACGGAAGCTGGCATGATCGCTTCGGTCTACGTTTTACTGGTTTTGATTCCGATCTATCGGCCACGCCATGTGTACGAATTACCGCGCGACTTTATGTACGCGGGTCTTTTGTATAGCTTGCCATTAGCGGCCGTTGCAGCAGCATCTGCGTTTGGTTGGATGGTGGCTTATTTGCGCGGTCCTGACATCGTGTCCACCTACATCACCAGTGTCGCTGGTACCAGCGGACCGATGATCATGTTCTCACTGGTTGTGCTGTTTGTGATTGTGGGTGACTTTATTGATGCAGTACCTGCCATCATCATCTTCATGCCCATCATAAATAAATTAACTGAAATTGGAAATATCAACCCTCTGCATATGGGCGTGGTCCTGATCACCACCTTAGTCTTTGGTTTGATTACGCCGCCATACGGATTGTCTTTGTTGGTGGCGTCGAAATATGTAGGCGTGGGTTTTGGGCGAGCAGTAGTTAGATCGCTTCCTTTGTATGGTGTGTTCCTCTTAACCATCGCATTTGTGGTGCTCTTTCCAGACGTCGTCTTATATCTGCCAAAGTTACTTTTACCGGAATCTGTCGGATGCTTCAAAGCACCTGGTGGTACTGGCTATATCTGTCCTAACTAAATCTAGGAGAACTCTATGGGCCACGCACAATTTATATCTGCAAAAACTGAGTGGCCCTTTAGCGTTCGACCCCTTACTCCCCTTTTAGGGGCGGAGATAAGCGGGGTCAATCTGTCAGAGGAAATAACTCCCGAAGTCCTTGCCGGCATCCACAAGGCGTTCTTGCAATACCAAGTGCTTTTGTTTCCACCGCAAGATGTTCCTCCTGCACAACAAGTCAAACTAGCCCAATGCTTTGGTGAAGTTCAGATCCACGTCATGAACCAATACCACGCAGATGGTTTCCCAGAGCTGTATCGCCTCTCCAATTTGAATGCCGAGGGTAAGCCCAATGGCAAGCACCCAGACAAAGGCACCTTGGAATGGCATACCGATGGCTCTTGGCAACGTGTCACTGGACATGCGACTGTGATTTACGGTGAAGTGATGCCTGAACCCGGACAAGGTGGTCAAACACACTTCTGCGACATGTATGGTGCCTATGAACGCCTAAGCCCTGAATGGAAAGATCGCATCGCCAATTTACGCGCAGTGCACAACCTTGATTTTTCTCGCACACGCAGGCATGGCGAAGACCCTATGACTGAGACCCAACGCAAAGCTGTGCCTCCAGTTGACCAACCTATTGTGCGTACCCATCCTGAGACTGGCCGCAAATGTTTGTATTTAGGCGACCATGCGGAATACGTGGTGGGTATGCATTACGAAGAAGGTCGCGCTCTGATTGAAGAGCTCAATCGATTGGCCATCCATGCCGACTTGACGTATGAACATGACTGGCAAATCCACCAACTCATTGTGTGGGACAACCGTTGCCTGGTCCATAAAGCTACGCCTTACGACCCACACACCCAAAGCCGTGTGATTCGTCGTTGCACCGTGTTAGGCGAAGTTCCGGTTTAAAGCGCGAATACGCCAAAACAGCCAACCGCTGATCGTTAGGTTGAGTAAGTTCCAAGCAATACCGTTCATAAAAGCTGCGTGGTAGGAACCGGTTAAATCAAAAATCTTGCCGGATAACCAGCCACCGATTGCCATGCCCACCAAGCTGGCCATGATCACAGACCCCACCCTAGCGCCCGCCTCTTTTGGTGGAAAGTGTTCGCGAACAATGATGGCGTAGGCTGGCACTATCCCGCCTTGAAACAATCCGAACATGCCCGAGATGATGTAGAGCGGCACCAAACCATCAAACGGCAAGAACAGCAATAACGCGATTCCCTGCAAAGCTGAACCCAATAGCAGGGTTCGAATTCCACCGATGCGGTCACATATCCAACCAGAAACTAGTCTGCTGACAATGCCGCAAGTCAACATCAGTGAGAGCATCTCCGCCCCTCTGGCGGCGCCATAGCCTAAATCTGCGCAATAGGCCACGATATGCACTTGCGGCATAGACATCGCCACACAGCACGCGACCGCCGCAATACACAAAAGGACTTGCGCTTGACCTAACTGCAAACCAAAAGGCTGCGAAGAAGTTGGTCCATGGATGGAAGATGAAGACGCATGGCCATCTGCTAAAGGTGGGCGTTGTCGCATCAAGAATGACAGCAAGGCCATGCAGACCCCGCAAAAAATACCCATGTAGATATAGGTTTGACGCCAACCAATTGTTTCTATGCCCCACTGTGCGACGGGCGGCCAAAAAGCGCCCGCCACGTAATTGCCGCAAGCACAAATAGCCACAGCAATACCTCTACGCTTATTCCACCAAAGCGAGGTGTCTGCCATCAATGGCGCGAAGGTAGACGAACTACCCAAGAGCCCCAACAAAATGCCATGCGCCAAACCAAATACCCAAATATTCGGCGCTAAACCAGCAATGACAAATCCAGCTGTTACAGCTACAGAGCCGACCCATAGCACCGGTGTAATGCCAAATCGATCGGCCAACTTGCCCGTCCACATACCGCCAACACCCAAACAAATCATCATCAAGGTGTAAGGCAAGGACGCGTTAGCCCTACCCACGCCGAATTCGGCTTGCACAGGGGGTAACACCACTGCCACCACATACATACAACTGCTTCCCAGTGTGACTAAGCACAGGGTGATGAGGAGTCTCCAAGCTGCGTATCGCGAGTCAATTAAATCCTCTGAAGCGGGGGTGTTGGGCATCGCTTTAGAGTATCACGCGATGCAAGCTTTTGGATTAAGGGTTTATGGGGTAAAACATTCTTAGAAACTTTACCTGTTTGTTTATGTTGGTTTGAAAGGGAGGTATCGATGGCTATTTGCTAACACTAGCCGTTAACTGCGGATGCCAAGTAGTTCGCGGAAGAGAAATGATGCTCGGACAAATATCAAAAATCGTTGACTTTTTTTTTGCACCTTAGAAGCAGGCCAAAGGAATCCCCTTTGGAGGTCAGATGCTTTAGAATCGCAAAGTGCTCACTAGTTGAGCGCATCCGCTAGGGGTGTTGGTGCCAACAAGGTGGCACTGGCTGAGAAAGTCCCTTTGAACCTGATTGAGGTAATCCTCGCGCAGGGAAGCTAGTTTTAAGAACCGGAACTGGGTTACCACCCCACACACCCCGAATCTGCGTTAGCCCCCTGCCGTTGTAGTGATGGACAACATGGCACACGACGCGTCAAGTATTGAACAAGAATTAATGGCTTTCTTGCATTTGCAAGAGGTAGATGATTCTGCGTTTAATGCCATGGCTTTGCGCCTTTTTAAGTACCAAGCGCAATTCAATCTGCCGTTTCAACGCTTTTGCCAAATGCGAGGTAAAACGCCGCTTACTGTCACGCATTGGCACGATATTCCAGCAGTACCGATCAATGCATTCAAAGACCTTGACCTGACATGTACGCCTACCCAAAACTGTGAGCGCGTCTTCATGACCAGTGGAACTACGCGCGGTGATTTCAAAGGCCGGCACTACCACCCTTCCCTTTTGGTGTACGACACGTCAATGCGGCTCAATTTTCAGCAGCACTTGATGCAAAAACTGCCAAAGATTCGCATGGGAATTCTCTTTCCACCTGTTGACATGATGCCCAACTCGTCTCTTGCGCATTACCTCAACTTATCACTTAAGCACTTTGGAACCCAAGACAGCAGTTACTTCATGGGTCCTAGCGGTTTAGACACACAAGGACTATCGCTAGCCTTGAAGGAGGCTCAGCAAACTGGTGAGCCGATAGCGTTAATGGGTGCTAGCTACAGCTTAGTCCACGCTATGGATGCCTTGAATGCGACTGGTCTTAATTTCAAACTACCCACTTCAAGTTGGTTGTTTGATACAGGCGGCTTCAAAGGCCAATCGCGTGAGATTGAAGCCAATAGTTTTTATGAACAACTGTCCAACACATTTGGCGTGCCACGCTCGCACTGTTTCAATATGTATGGCATGACTGAGCTCAGCACCCAGTTATACGACGCAGGAAATACCACAACCCCATCTGTCAAACGCGGGCCGCACTGGCTGCGCACGAGAGTCATTGATCCGATTAGCGGACAAGAAATGCCTCAAGGTGAACGCGGTATCTTGGTGCATACAGACCTAGCCAACTACAACTCGGTCACCACCATACTGACAGAAGATGTTGGTATTGCCACGGAAGATGGCTTCGTATTACTCGGCAGAGCGCAAGGCTCGCAAGCCAAAGGATGCTCTTTGGCAGTTGACGAATTTCTCCAAGCAGCACGCATATGAGCACATTGCGTTTCACCGCAGGTTACGTTCCAAGTATTTCGTACGAAGAACTTACGTGGCATACCTTGGAATATGGCCAAAGCGATCCCCGATTGGAGGTGAAAGTCCCCATCTTGACGCCAGCGCAAATGCTAACGGTGACGCAAAGTGTGAAAAATGCTTGTAACGCGCAAATCAAAACAATGGATGTTTCTGAAATCGTACGTGCCATTGATCAAGCGATTCTGAGATTACTGGACGTAAATAATGAAGATAGAAAACGCTTAGATACGCTGTTACCCATTGCTACAGGCATGGACGCAACGATGTTGCGCCACAACTTAAGCCAATATTTACAAACTTTTCGCGCACTGCAATTGCATCGCTTCATTGCAGAAGACTTCAGCAACCCCAAAATATTGGATGAATTTCAGCCGCGCATTACCGGTGGTTGGACTAAGGCGGTGGGCGCTGAACTTATCACACACTTATGGGCAGGCAACGTGCCAGGTTTGCCTTTATGGAGTTTGATTTCGGGGCTATTGGTCAAATCTGGAACGATAGGCAAAGTTTCCAGTGCCGAACCTATTTGCGCATCCATCTTTGCCAAAGTATTGGTAGACATAGAACCTCGCCTTGCAGACTGCCTGTCGATTATTTGGTGGCCCAATGAAGACACGAACACCGCCATTCATTTATTTCAACAATCAGACATAGTGCTTGCCTATGGTGGAAACATGGCGCTCGCTGCAGTTCAAGCCCAAGTGCCTGTGACCACACGCTTTTTACCGCACGGGCATAAACTGAGTTTTGGCATGGTGTCTGCGTCTGCGCTTTCAGTTGTTCGCGCTAAACATATCGCCGCCCTAGCAGCATTGGACATCGTGCGTTACGAACAACAAGGGTGTTATTCACCGCAAATGTTCTATGTAGAGCGTGGCGCACAAGTGAATCCCCAAGAATTTGCACAAACACTTTGCGCTGAAATGGCCGCATTGGCCCACAAATATCCAAGAAGCAGTCTCTCCATAGAGGAAGCATCGCATATCGCCTCTTGGCGGGAATCGCATGAATTTGCGATGTTGCAAAACCCTTCAGTTCAGGTTCTGGGCGATAAGAAAGACACGTTTGTTGTGGTCTATAGCGATATGCCCGTGTCACTCAACCCCAGCCCACTCAATCGCTGCGTCACCGTGGTTGCCGTAGATTCGTTGTTGGATGTCATGCCCTTGCTAAAAGACCAACGCTGCTTTTTACAAACGGTAGGTCTGGCAACAGATCCAGAAACATTGCTAGCACTTGGAGATGCACTTGCCCAAGCAGGCGTCACACGTATTTGTGCCATTGGAGAAATGACCTCACCTGCCGCCGGTTGGCACCATGATGGACGTTTCAGTTTGGCCGATTTGGTAAATATGGTCGATATTGAAGCGTCGACGGAAGTTACAGCGAATCAGTTGACCAACTATGAACTCTGATTCAGTCACTACCGAACAAGAAGCCAAGGCGCTGCATTTGTTGCGACTACGTGAAGTATCTTTCTCCTACCTAGATGGCGTTGAAACACTTCAAAATATCCACCTAGATTTAGCGCCCGGCGAATTCCATTGCTTGATTGGGCGCAGCGGTTGCGGGAAAACCAGCTTACTCAAATTGGCAGCTGGACTACTTCTTCCTAAAAACGGTGAAGTTGTTTGGAATAACAAACCACTAAATGCTCCGCAAAGCGACATGGGGTTTGTATTCCAAAGCCCCACTCTTCTTGAGTGGTTAGATGTTTTAGACAACGTATTGTTGCCAGTTGCGTTGCACAGAAAAATTACAACTCCAGACTTAGACAAGGCTAAAGATTTACTTCAAAGCGTTGGACTTGAAAACAAGCTCCACAACAAACCCGCAGAACTATCCGGCGGGCAACAAAGCCGCGTTGCGCTTGCTCGCGCTTTGATAACCAGTCCACGCATCTTGTTTATGGATGAACCCTTTGCATCTTTAGATGCGATCACCCGCGAAGAACTGCAACGCGATTTGATGACAATTTGTGCACAACACAAAACCTCTATCTTGTTTGTGACACACGATATAGGCGAAGCGGTCTATCTGGGTGACCAAGTTTCGGTGATGGTGGAAGGAAAGATTCATCACACACTAAAAATCGACTTACCGCAACCACGCCATAACACCATACGCCATAGTCCAGAGTTCAACCACTACAGTGCAAGTCTGCGCCATGCCATGGGGGGTGCGGCATGAAATCAAAGTCGTATGTTTGGACATGCTGCATAGGTGTGGTTTTCTTACTATCTTGGGAAATTTTGGTGCGCTATCTAGGCACCTCTGCATTGGTCATGCCAGCCCCTACACAAATTGCAGATGTTTTATGGAAAAGCTTATATAACGGTTATCTGTGGCCACATATTTGGCAAACATTGGTAGAAGTTTTTTGGGGAATTTTGCTGGGTGGATTGATGGGGTGTATTGGCGGCATTGCATTAGGTGAATCAAGTCGTTTACGTAATCTACTCATGCCCTATGTTGTCTTGAGTCAAGTTGTACCCAAACTTGCACTCGCCCCTTTGTTCATTGTTTGGTTTGGTTTTGGGGTGTTGCCCACCATCGTCATGACTGCGTTAATTTGTTTTTTCCCGTTACTGGAAAACACAGTAACCAGCATGCAACAAGTAGATCCCCAAAAATTAGAGCTTTTCAGAATGCTGCGTGCAAACAGGTGGCAAACGCTCTGGCGATTAAAAATACCCTCTGGCTTGCCGAGCATCATGGCAGGACTGCGGGTTGCCGTGGTACTGGCTTGGGTGGGTGCCGTTGTGGGTGAATTCATTGGATCAAGCAAGGGGCTCGGCGCTCTCATCATCGCGGCCCAAGGGTCTATGGACACACCTTTGATGTTTGCTGTCTTGGTGGTTATCACGGTGCTTGGCATTTCTAGTTATTGGACTGTTCAAACCATTGAACAGCGGTTTTTCAAATCTTAGTTTTCATTTCTCCAGAAAGTATCAACATGTCTTGCGCGTTTTTCAATTTCCGGTTGGCTATGGCCAGCACCTTCACTTGTGCATTGGCATTGTTCATTCCATTCACTGGGTATGCCCAAACACCTGCAAAGCTCGACAAAGTTGTCATTGCTGGATGGGGCAAACCCATTACTGAAATCACCAACTTATTGGTTGAAGAAGACAAAGGCTTCTTCAAAGCCAAAGGTATTGAGATGGGCTTTATTCCTGGGGCTGGCGGTGCAGATGCCATCCGCAATTTGTTAACCGGCCAAGCCGATGTGGCATTTACGGACCCTGCTTCTTTTTTCACCGCCATAGACAAAGGTGAGAAGTTAAGAGCTATTTACGATATTTACCCACAAAATATTTTTAACTTGGTATCTCTTAAATCTCAAAATATCACCAAGCCCTCTGACCTCAAAGGCAAACGTATTGGCGTTTACAGCTTGGCCAGCGGAACGCGGCAAAACCTTCAGATCTTGCTGTACCAAGCAGGTCTCACTGAAGCTGATGTCACCATCGTTGTTACTGGCTTGTTGAACTTCTTGCCTTTAATGCAAGGCCAAGTAGATGCCACAGCAGCTACAGACACAGGTTTGCTGGTTGGCAAACAAAAAGGCTTGGGCGATGTGAATGTGATGGAAGTTAAAAATTATGTGAACATCTCCAGCGATTTTTTTGTGGTGCGAGAAGAAACCTACCAACAAAAGAAAGATGTTCTCAAGCGGTTTTTACAAGCCTACCAAGACAGCGCCGAATGGATGATGCGCTCGCCCCAAGAAGCCGCCAAACTTGCAGTGAAGTTTGCATTAGATGGCCAAAACGAAGCGGCCAATTTAGAAGTCATCAAAATGCGCAATGCTTCTAGCGTGTCACCCATGACCCAGCAAAAAGGGCTAGGAGCTTTTGATATGGGCGTGATCCAAAAAGGCGCCAATGCCTACAAAGCGTTTGGATTGATTCAACGTGATGTCAAAGTTGCGGATGTCATCAGCCAAGACTTGCTACCAGGTAAAAAATAAATGCCTTCCAAGCGTTTTCATAACCAAACTGTTTTGGTCACGGGTGCTAGCCGTGGCATTGGTGCAGCTATTGCTAAAGCATTTGCATCCGAGGGCGCTTGCGTCTTGGTGAACTATCTTGAAAATACAAACGCAGCCAATGAAGTGGTGAGCGATTGTGAAAAACTAGGCGGCACAGCACTAGCCTTGCAAGCCGATGTGCGGGATCCATCGGCTGTGCAAGCTATGGTGTCGCAGGCCATGCGAGAAGTTGGCCGCATCGATATTCTGGTGAATAACGCATTTAGCCCCTACGCGTTTGACCCAGAAAACCGTAAACGCTTTTGGGAAACGCCTTGGGCTGACTACCAAACACAGTTTGACGGTGCTGTGCAAGCTACTTATAACGTCTGCCAATCTGTGATTGGGCAAATGCGCCAACGCGCTAAAGGCAGCATCATCAATATGGCGAGTGACTTGGTCTACAGGCCTAGCATTGCCTATAACGACTACACCACCGCCAAATCTGCCTTGGTGGGTTTTAGTAAAAACTTGGCTACTGAATTAGGTCCCTATGGCATTCGCGTTAACTGTGTAGCACCTGGATTGGTTAGCCCTACTGCTTCTAGCGTACACACCAAAGAGGCGGTCAAAGATAAGCTGATCGCTCAGACCCCATTAGGACGAATCGCCATCCCAGAAGACATTACAGGGCCTGTTTTATTTTTAGCGTCGGATTGGAGCCAATTTATGACCGGACAAGTATTGGTTGTCGACGGCGGATTGGTGATGGCTTAACCATGCACAGCATGCAGTGGCACGGGCGAAAACCCATGGTTCAAAGGTCCATGACCGTGGCCCGTGGTTATGTCTGCGCCATGCGCGATCGCTTGCACAATAAATTGGCGGGCGCAGTGCACGGCCTCAGACAAACCCAAGCCCAAGGCCAAATTTGCGGCGATGGCAGACGACAAGGTGCAACCAGTGCCGTGCACATTGCGGCTTTGGATACGACGCGAAGCCAAACGCTCAGAAGGCGCGTTCGGTTGCACCAGCAAATCCATCACGTCGTCACCCCGCAAATGCCCTCCTTTGAGCAAGACAGCACGCGCACCCATCGCCAGCAAATCGCGTCCTGCCTGCTCCAACACACTAGCCTCCGATATCTCGCGACCCAACAGCAAAACAGCCTCGTCCAAATTAGGGGTGATGAGCGTCGCGCGAGGAAACAACTCTCGAACCAAGACTTGCACCGTTTCGCTGGCAATCAAGCGGTCACCACTGGTAGCCACCATCACGGGGTCCAGCACCACATTTTTCAACTGGTAATGGTCAATCGCCCAAGCGACTACATCGACAATTTCTGGAGCATGCAGCATGCCGATCTTCACGGCGTCAACGCCAATGTCATCCACCACAGATTGAATTTGTGCTTTAAGAAACTCGGCTGGTATGCCGTGAATACCTTGCACGCCTATCGTATTTTGTGCAGTCAACGCTGTGATGGCAGTCATGCCATAACAACCAAGGGCAGCGAAAGTTTTCAAGTCGGCTTGTATGCCTGCACCGCCTCCGCTGTCAGATCCGGCGATGGTCAAAACGCGTGGGTAATGCTTCAAAGGGGTAGTTGCTTGGGTATTCATAGTTTGAATTATGCGCAAAGGTTTGAAAATTCTTTGCAAGGGTTCGAGAAATTATGAGTAGCGTATCGCATTGCGTTGTTTTAGGTGCTGGACTTATGGGACGTTTACTAGCCCATAGCTTGGCACGCTTAGGGCATCGTGTGGATGTATACGAAGCGCAAGGTCCAGACGCTTTGGGTTCTGCTGCCCGCGTAGCCGCAGCTATGTTGGCACCGCTTGCAGAGTCGGCTATCACTGAACTGCCAGTGGTGCGCATGGGGCAATATGCTCTCAAGCGTTGGCCCGAACTACTGCACGAACTTCAACTACCTGTTTTCTTTCAACAAAACGGTACGCTGATCGTTTGGCATCGCCAAGATGCCGCTGAAGCACAACGCTTTGCGCATTTACTTGCGCGTACCCATACGCAATTACCAAGCTTGCCTGCATTGCAATCTTTGGAGAACACAGCGCTTGCAGAAAAGGAGCCGGCATTACAAGACCGTTTTCAAAATGCTCTTTACTTGCCCGAAGAAGGACAGTTAGATAACCGCCAACTTCTCGTTTCATTACTAGACAGCCTTCAAACACAACAGGTCGGCCTGCATTGGAATAACGCCAAATCACCCGAAGATTTTTCTCCTGGTAATGCTGGCCAACCCGACTGGGTGTTTGACTGCCGGGGCTTGGGCGCAAGGCAAGAATGGAGCGCACTAAGAGGCGTTCGCGGTGAAGTCATTCGCTTACACGCACCCGAAGTCACATTACAAAGACCAACGCGCTTGATTCACCCGCGCTATCCCATCTACATAGCGCCTAAGCCAGACCATGTATTTGTGATCGGTGCCACTGAAATTGAAACAGAAGATCTGTCACCTGCAAGTGTGCGCTCGACTTTGGAGTTACTCAGCGCTGCCTACACCGTGCACAGTGGTTTTGCTGAAGCGCGTATCTTAGAAATCAGCACACAAGCACGGCCTACTTTGAACAACAACCTGCCAGGTATTCGTCAAATTGGTCCTCGCAGCTTGCAGATCAATGGCTTGTACCGACATGGTTTTTTAATTGCGCCTGCCATGCTGGATATGGTTTTGGAGTGGGTGCAGTCGCACAACACAACACTCGCCGCACAATTTTCTTTGAAGTTTGAACATGCCTGAACCCGCCACGATACAAGTGCTTATCAACCAAGCGCCACACGATCTGCCAGCCAATGCCACTCTGGCAGATGCCGTGCAACGCGTAGGTATTGCTCCGCCATTTGCTGCTGCGGTCAATCTGCAGTTTGTTCCGAAAACGCAATACACAAGCCATGTGCTGCAAGCGAATGACCAGATAGAACTCATCGCGCCTATTACGGGCGGTTAATGTCCATGGAGTCCCCAATGTCCTCTTCTTCACCCCTCACGCTGTACGGCGAGACGTTTTCAAGTCGTCTACTTTTAGGCACATCACGCTACCCTTCTCCTAGTGTGTTGCTCGCTGCTGTAGAGCGCGCGCGACCAGCGATGTTGACTGCGTCGTTACGCCGGCAAACAGGCGCAGGTGGAGAAGCATCGCAAAGCTTTTGGAACTTGCTTCGCGAAGCTAAGGTGCCTGTCCTTCCAAATACAGCTGGTTGTCATAGTCTGCAAGAGGCCATCACTACGGCTGAAATGGCGCGTGAAGTTTTTAATACCGACTGGATCAAACTCGAGTTGATCGGTGACGATTACACCTTGCAACCCGACACTTTGAATTTGCCTGAAGCTGCCAGCCGTCTCATCAAAGCCGGCTTCAAAGTGCTCCCCTATTGCACCGAAGATTTGGTGCTGTGCCAACGATTGGTCGATGTTGGATGCCAAGCTGTCATGCCGTGGGCAGCCCCTATAGGCACTGGCAAAGGACCGGTTAACCCCTCAGCATTGCGCACGCTGAGAGAGCGCCTGTCTGTTCCGTTGATCGTTGATGCAGGCTTAGGCCTACCCTCACACGCATGCCAAGTCATGGAATGGGGTTACGACGCTGTGTTGCTCAACACCGCTGTAGCTTTGGCTCAAGACCCTGTTGCAATGGCAGGCGCCTTTGCTGATGCCGTTCAAGCAGGCCACAGCGCATTCTTGGCAGGGGCGATGCAAGCGCAAGATACGGCACAACCCAGCACACCTGTTTTAGGGACACCTTTTTGGCACCACGCATGAACAACACTCCTACACCTAACTCTTCATCTGCTATCGCACATAGCATCGCTGAACGCTACTTCCAATTAAAGGTGGGTGAAGTACTCAGCTTTTCGCAGTGCTCAGGCGATTCAACGCTGATTCCCAATATCGCGTCACTATCATTGGAAATGCAAGGCGTACTGGTGGGGTGCCGCATGCTGGGTTTTGTAGAGCACGATGCCCAATGCATCGTGCATGCGTGGCAAATACAAAGTGAGCGATTGGGTGCTTTTGACATCGCGTTATGGCCAACAAACGCAAGTGACTTTGGCATGTCTGCTTTCCCAAGAGCCAATGCTTTTGCAGCATGTCCAAAACAGCTAGGTCTTTATGCAGTTTTACCAAACGCACAATGGATAGCACGAATGGCCAAAGCGGGTGTTCCTACCGTTCAGTTGCGTTTTAAATCAGACGATAAAGCTGCAGTCGCAAAAGAAGTAGCTGCAGCCGTTGCAGCCACGCAAGGTACAAACACCTTGCTTTTTATCAATGACCATTGGGAAGAAGCCATAGCCGAAGGCGCTTACGGTGTCCATCTTGGTCAAGAAGATATGCAAGAAGCGCCTTTAGAAAAAATTCGAGCCGCAGGACTTCGCTTGGGTTTAAGCACCCACGGGTATGCAGAAATGCTGTTGGCTGATCGCCATTCACCCAGTTACATAGCTTTAGGCGCGGTGTTTCCAACCACCCTCAAGCGCATGGTCACTGAGCCACAAGGGCTTGGTAGGTTGCAGCGCTACGCACAGTTAATGCACCACTATCCGTTGGTAGCCATTGGCGGAATAGACCTTGAACGTTTACCTGCTGTGGTCAAAACCGGTGTGGGTTCAGTTGCAGTTGTGCGAGCGATCACTGAGTCAGAATCACCCGAGGTAACAGCCATCGCATTTCAGCGAGCAATTAGGCCTTGACATCTACCCGATGAAACCCAGGCAATTCATACGTCGTTTGGGTTAATGGCGCAGCTAAGTTTTTAGGCACTTTAAAAGCACTCAAGCTTTGCGCATTGATAGATTTGGTTTTCAACTCACGCATAAAGTATTGGGCTGAATACATATTGCCATCTTGCAGAGCAGAAGCAATTTTGTGCATATCAGCATCTTGTGCGTTAGGTCTGTCAAAGACCGTTAAAGCAGCAAGCGCTTGTTTTGCCAACTCTAAATCACCAGATTCGATCGCTGAAAAAAGAGCTTGTAATTTGCTCGCGCGCTGCTTTTTGCGGTCGTCTGACCCATGGTGTTGCCCTCCCCACTGACGGGAGTTGGCATCTATTCGCAATGCATTCGAGGTATCCATAACGGGCTCCTTTAGTTTGATCTGTCTGTGCTTTTTCCTTTTGTTAGCAATAGCGAGAAAGTGATTGGCTGGCTCTGTAGACCTGTTTTATAAAGCTCAATTGAAAAATTGAATGTCAAGAAACCGGCCAATCGTTTTATATACAGCAAAAGGGATGCCAACTTTTAAATGACACCCACCTATCTATATTTAATCCGCTTTGATGTTGCGGGTTTCGATCAATTTCTTCCAGCGAGCGAATTCTGCCGCTTGGTATGAGGTGAATTGTTCTGGGGTATTGCCCACGATTTCAAATCCTAATTCGAGTAACTTGGGTTTGACTTGGGGGTCATTCAGACTCGAGACAATGGCTGCGTGTAACTTTGCCTTGAGGTCAGAGGGTAAACCCTTGGGCGCAGCAACAGCCTGCCATGAATACACATTGGCCTCTTTGATGCCCAACTCTTCCAAGGTAGGCACATTGGGTAGCAATGGCGAACGCTTGGCACTGGTGATGGAGAGTGCGCGCAACTTACCCGCCAAGATTTGCGGCATGGCGGTATTGACGTTCATGAAAGAAGAATCTACCTGACTGCCTAATAAGTCTGTCATGACGGGACCACCGCCTTTGTAAGGCACGTGGATACCAGTAGTACCAGTCTGCAGCCAAAATAATTCGGCGGTGAGGTGGTCACTGCTTCCGTTACCAGAAGAAGCAAAAGTCATTTTTTCTGGATTTGCCTTTAAGAAAGTAACGACCTGCGCCATGGTTTTATGCGGTGAATTGGCTGGTACCACCAATACATTGGGCGCTTGAACAGCAATCGTGATGTAGTCGAAATCTTTAAGTGCGTCGTAAGCAACCTTTTGTAACAAATGCGGCGCGATAACGAACGGCCCTAAAGATGACACGAATAAGGTATGCCCATCTGGCAGTGCTTTGGCAACGATTGCGGCACCTATGGTTCCCGTGGCGCCTGCTTTGTTGTCGGTAATAAAGGTTCCACCAAATTTTTCTTGAAGTTTGGGCGCGAGAGTACGCGCAATTAAATCTGTTGAACCTCCTGGAGGAAACGGAACAATGATGGTGACAGGTTTATCTGGCCAAGCCCATGCAGATGAGAGGCACAAACTTATTATCAAACTTGCTATGAATTTTTTCATGATATTTCTCCAAAGTTACAAATGCGATTATGTACAAGCTGGGAGCTAGGGTTATCCTTGATTAGAGATCATTAGTTTGGCACTTGAATATGATTTAAAGTTAAAAAGTGGGCTAATGAAAAACGAAAGGAATAACTTATGTTGAAAAAAACCCTGATTGCAATCGTCACCTTAACCGCCTTATCTGTCTTTGCTGCAGATCCTGCCGTTAAAAAGTCTGACAGTGGCATTTGTCATGATGCCTCAAGCAGTTCTTATGGCAACACCAAAAAATTTACCCCGTTCAATACGATGGACGAATGTATAAAAAGCGGCGGCAAATTACCTGCTGGAGCCAAAGCACCTGCCGCTGCAGCCGACCCAGTCAAGAAGTCTGATTCGGGTATTTGCCACGACAAGAGTAGCCCGCACTACGAAAAAACCAAAAATTTCACACCGTTTAACTCTATGGATGAATGTGTGAAGAGTGGCGGTAAA
>JBBAOY010000028.1:0-29106 GCA_040401095.1 Limnohabitans sp. | reverse complement strand
CTCAGTGCAGAAGAAGTGGTCAATGCGGTCATGTTTGTTGCGACAAAAAGGTAAAAGCTTTGGTGAAGAAATCATCCGTACCAAAGTTGCCAGACTTCAAAGTAATGTGCACACCCCCCATAGGTGTGTCCGCATGGCACCAAGGCACACCAGGGTCAATTTGTGGACCGATTTGTAGTTGCTCAATCGTTAGAGCTTGCACGCATGCACCAGATGTTTCGCCGCCAGCCACTACCAGTTGGTGCACGCCAAGTTGCACCAATCCATGTGCAATGGCAGCCAAGGCTTGCTCCACTTGGTGGCCAGCTGCTTCCACACCCAATTGCGATTGCACGGCTTGCACCGACTCAGGCGTGGCGGTGGAATAGACCAATACAGGACCTGAGGCTAAATGCCCTTGCGCCCACGCAAGTGCTTCCTGAACTAAGTCTTCCCAACTGCCTTTCAAATGCAAAGGGTCTATTAAAAAAGCGGGGCGACCAGATGCTTTGAAATGCGCCACTTGTCGATTGGTGGCTTGCGAACAACTGCCAGACACAACCGCTTGCAGGCCAGAAGCTTTTGGCAAAACACTAGCTTGCGGTGTAGGCGAGAGTCCAAAGTTTTGAGGAATACCAATCGCCACACCAGAGCCCGCAGTAACAAGCGGCATGCCTTTGAGCGCAGGGCCTAAACGCATGAGGTCGTCATTGGATACGGCGTCGACGATAGCGATGCGCACACCTTGTTGTTTGAGATTCGTAATGTTTTGTTGTATGGCTGCAGTACCTTGCGAAACCGTCTTGTGGCTGAGCAAACCCACCTTACTTTTACACTGCGCTTGCATCACACGTACCAAGTTAGCGTCCACCATAGGCGTGAGCGGATGGTGTTGCATGCCAGATTCGTTGAGCAATACATCGCCGACAAACAAATAGCCCTTAAAAACCGTGCGTCCGTTATCTGGAAATGCAGGGGTTGCGATAGTGAAGTCGGTTTGAAGCGCATACATCAAGGCTTCTGTGACAGGCCCGATATTGCCTTGTGCTGTGCTGTCAAAGGTGGAGCAGTATTTGAAATAAATTTGTTGTGCGCCTTGGCCTTGCAACCACTGCAAGGCTTGAAGCGATTGGCCGATAGCGTCTTGCGGCGCAATGGTGCGCGATTTCAAAGCAACGACTACGGCGTCTACTTCTGCAGACAGGGGTTCTGTTGGAATACCAATCGTTTGAACCACGCGCATACCGGCACGAACCAAGTTGTTGGCTAAATCCGTTGCGCCGGTGAAGTCGTCGGCGATGCAACCTAATAGAAGTGGTTTGGGCATTTATTTTTTCGCTTGTGGCAATTCAATGCCAGGGAATATTTTGATCACAGCGCTGTCGTCTTCTTTGGCAAATCCTGCTGTTGAAGCTTGCATAAACATTTGGTGTGCGGTGCTAGACAGTGGAAGCGGGAATTTACTAGCGCGTGCCATGTCCAACACAAGCCCGAGGTCTTTTACAAAAATATCGACCGCAGACAAAGGCGTGTAATCTGCCGCCAGCACATGGGCCATGCGGTTTTCAAACATCCAGCTGTTGCCAGCGCTGTGGGTGATGACGTCGTACAAAGCATCTGGGTTGACGCCTTCGCGTAATCCTAAGGCCATGGCTTCAGCCGCAGCGGCAATGTGCACGCCGGCTAACAATTGGTTGATGATTTTGACTTTGCTACCCGCACCAGCATGGTCGCCTAATTTGTAAACCTTGCCCGCCATAGCGTTCAACATGGCTTCGCATTTGGCATACGCAGCCGGTTTGGCGGCGGTCATCATGGTCATCTCGCCACTGGCGGCTTTGGCTGCGCCACCAGAGATGGGTGCGTCAACATAATGCAGACCGAGTTTTTCTAAACGGGCTTCTAGCGCCACCGACCAATTAGGGTCGACGGTGGAGCACATCACAAACACACTACCTGCGCGCATAGTGGCGGCGCATCCAGTGCCGTCGCCATTGGGGCCAAACAACACGGCTTCGGTTTGTGCCGCATTGACCACCACGCTCACCACTACGTCGCATGCAGCGCCGAGTTCAGCGAGGCTTTTACAGGTATGACCGCCATCTTTGGCAAACGTGTCGGCGACTTCTTGGCGTACATCGAAGACGTGCACGTCAAAGCCCGTGCGGCGCAGCGAAGCAGCCATGCCAGAGCCCATGGCGCCTAATCCGATTAGTCCGACTTTGTTAGCAAAAGTAGTAGTCATTAAATTAGCCTTTTATACCTTCCTTAAGCGTGAGTGAGTGCTGTCAGCGCATGCACATCAGCCGCTTGTCCCAAGTTCCAACACGCTTTGAGTAGCGCGTTGGTTTTGTCTGCACCAATCACCACATCGCTCATGCCGTGGAATTTAGCTTCCAAGGCAGCATCGGTCATGGGCCGTTGAACTGAGCCAATCGCATGCTCGACAAATACATGGATCTTGCGTCCGTCTTTAAGAATGGCAGTGACGTCAGCGCTTTCTTCACGGATGCTGTTGTCCACCGTGGCTTGCACCTTGCGACGCAGTGCAACCACGTCTTCGCGAGCCACGATGTGGTCGTCAAATTCTTCTTCTGCTGCGCGGCCAAAAATCAAGCCCGCCGCACACCCGTGGTAGACGCTGAACTTGCCTTGCAAGCCGTCCGCTGGTTCTTTTTTGCCGGTGAGTTCGAGTACCAAAGAGTGCACGCGCAATTCGATACGTTCCACGTCTTCAGCTTTGACACCTTGTTCGCGCAATTGCACACACGCGTCGATGCTGGGGTGGATCACGATACCGCAAGCGAATGGCTTGTAAGTGTTGAAGCTGATTTCAAAGCGCTTGCCCAGTTCATCAGTCACCTCGTTCCAGTCGTATTTGGACGAGACCACTTGCGCCCAGCCGCGTGGTGCCTCTAGTGCTTTGCCGCTCGACGTGAATCCATGCTTGGCCATCAGCGCAGACATCAAACCTGCACGCGCCGCAGCGCCGGGGTGGAAGGGCTTGGTCATGGTGCCGAATTGTTCGCGCAAGCCAATGGGCTGCGATGCGGCGATGCCTAAAGCCATCGCAGTTTGTTGGGTGTTGAGTTTGAGCAAGCGCGCGCAAGCCGCAGCAGAACCCAACATGCCAGTGGTTCCGGTGATATGCCAGCCGCGGTCGTAATGCTCGGGGTAGACGGTATTGCCCATGCGGCAGGCGACGTCGATGCCGAGCACCATAGCGTCGATCACTTCACGACCCGTCGCGCCAATGTGTTCAGCCAAGGGCAGCAAAGCCGAGGCAACTGGGCCCGCAGGATGGATGATGGTTTTGAGGTGGGTGTCGTCAAAGTCAAAGGTGTGCGAGGTGATGCCGTTGATCAACGCGGCGTTGGCCATGTCGACGCGGTCTTTACGACCCGCGATGCTGGCTTGTGGTGCAGGTTGCAACATATTGACTGCTGCCAACGCAGCGCGCGCGGCAGTATGGTCGCTTGCGCCAATGGCGCAGCCTAACCAGTTTAAAAAAGTGCGGTGCGCTTCGTGGTCGACGGCGTCAGACCAGCCTTTGGATGGGTGGGTGGCGACGAACTCAGCCAAGATCTGGGTAACTGCGGGTGCGTTGTGGTCTGCGACGACGGTGGTGTTGGTGGCCATGTGAAAAACAGTGAAGTTGTAAGTGAAGGTAAAAAAAAATGGAATTGAAAAGGAATGGAAATCAATAAGAAGTGAAAGCTTGATAAAAAGGCGATGAGCAAAATTAGCCTTGGAAATCTTAATAATCCGAGGCGATTTAAGAATCCAACATGATGCCCCGCTCTTTGGCTAAAGCTGTCCATCTAGCAATATCTGCCTTCATATAAACGCCAAATGCTTCAGGCGTCATGGGGAAAAGGTCGACCGCTTCGGCAGATAGTTTTTCTTTGAAATCGGGTTGGGACAAAACTTTGCCAAGCGCTTCGTTGATTTGTTTGACGATGGGGGTAGGCATGTTGGCAGGACCTACGATGCCGTACCACTGTTGTGCGTCAAAGCCTTTAAGGCCTGCTTCTTCTAAGGTGGGTACATCTTTGAGTTGTGAGTGACGGTGCTTACCCGTCACCGCCAAAGCGCGAATGCGGCCACCGCGGATATGCGGCAGGGCTGCAGCCAGCCCTGGGAACATGGCTTGGGTTTGGCCTGAAATTAAATCTGTTGTCGCGGGTGCAATGCCGCGGTAGGGAATGTGCACCATGAAGGCGCCTGTTTGTAACTTGAATAATTCCGCCGTGAGATGCGTCAAAGAACCAGCGCCAGAGGAGCCGTAAGACACCTTTCCCGGGTTTTGGCGCACATATTCCAGAAAGCTTTTGATGTCTTGCACTGGCAGCGCTGTAGGGACACACAACACATTCGGGGTGCTGCCAATCATGCCGATAGGGGTGAAATCTTTGATCGCGTCGTAAGGCAACTTGCGCGTGGCGGGCGCCGTGCCGTGGGTGGCGACGTAGCCTTGCATCAAGGTGTAACCGTCTGCAGGCGCCCGTGCCGTGGTTTGCGAGGCGATGACACCGCCGCCGCCGCCAATGTTGTCGACCACGATGGTTTGGCCAAGTACGCGACCCAAGCGTTCACACACCGTTCGGCCCACCATATCGGAACCACCGCCAGCCGAAACGGGAACGATGTAGCGAATTGGCTTACTGGGGTAGGCGGATTGCGCCACAGCAATGTTTGCCAAACTCCAGCCCAAAGGAGCGGCCAGCAAAAGGGAGCGACGTTTCATGGGGAGAAATCCTTAGTGGGTGAGGCGCGCCATGAGGGCTACGCAGAACATTTGCGGCGCCTGTGAAGCGCAAGTCAGCCCAACAGTTTAAAGTACAGGGCTTCGCATCCTGCTAAAAAGCATCCTTTCCCCTTTACCCTTGGAGACTCCCACAATGACAAAACGCGCATTCATCGTGTCCGCTGTTGCCGCTTCCTTGCTGTTCACAGCTGGCAGCGCCATGGCCCAAGACAAATTCAAGATCGGTTTGATCTTGCCTATGACCGGCCCCTTTGCCTCCACAGGCAAGCAAATTGAAGCCGCAGCGCGTCTGTATATGGCCCAAAACGGCGACACCGTCGGCGGCAAAAAAGTGGAGTTGATCGTCAAGGACGACACCAGCGCACCTGACGTGACCAAGCGCATCGCGCAAGAATTGGTTGTCAATGACAAAGTCAATGTCTTGGCTGGTTTCGGTTTGACGCCCTTGGCGTTGGCCACTGCGCCTATCGCCACCCAAAGCAAAACACCGCTGGTGGTGATGGCGGCTGCCACCTCGAGCATTACCGAGGCTTCGCCTTTCATCATTCGCACCAGTTTTACCTTGCCACAGGCTTCCGTCAGTATGGCGGATTGGGCGCCTAACAACGGCATTAAAAAAGTCGTGACCTTGGTGTCTGACTATGGCCCCGGCATTGACGCAGAAAAGTATTTCAAAGACCGCCTCTTGTTCAATGGTGGCCAAGTGATCGACTCTTTGCGCGTGCCCATGCGCAACCCAGACTTCGCCCCTTTCCTGCAAAAAGTGCGTGACCTCAAACCCGACGCGATGTTTGTATTTGTGCCGTCTGGTGCAGGCGCGGCTTTGATGAAGCAATTTGCCGAGCGCGGCATGGACAAGGCGGGCATCAAGTTGATCGGTACCGGTGACATCACCGACGACGATATCTTGAACGGCATGGGCGAAGTAGCGGTGGGCGTGGTGACCTCGCACCACTACTCGACCTCGCACAACTCTGCGGTCAACAAGAAGTTTGTTGCAGCTTTTGAGAAAGCCAATGCAGGTTTGCGCCCCAACTTTATGGCAGTCGGCGGCTACGACGGCATGCGCGTGATTTATGAAGCAGCCAAGACCACCAAAGGCGGCAGCGGCGAAGCCTTGTTGGCGGCTATGAAGGGGCAGATTTTTGAGAGCCCACGCGGACCGATGTTCATCGACGCGCAAACCCGTGATGTGGTGCACAACATCTACATCCGCAAGGTAGAAAAGGTCAATGGCCAACTCTATAACCAAGAGTTTGAAACGCTCAAAGACGTCAAAGACCCCGGTAAGAACAAATAAGAACCTGTGACGATTCTGTTTGACGGCATCGCCTATGGCATGCTGCTTTTCATTCTGGCCGTAGGCTTGTCGGTGACGATGGGGTTGATGAATTTCATCAACCTCGCCCATGGTGCTTTTGCCATGGTGGGGGGCTACCTCACCGTGGTGCTGATGCAGCGTTTTGAGGTACCTTTTTTGGTGTGTTTGCCCTTGGCGTTTGCGGGTACGGCGCTGCTTGGCGCTGTTTTAGAGCGCACTTTGTACCGTCCTATGTACCGCAAACCCCATTTGGACCAAGTGCTGTTTTCAATTGGGCTGGCTTTTATGGCGGTGGCCTCGGTCGATTACTTTGTAGGCTCGCAGCAGCAAATCATGCAGCTGCCTGAGTGGCTCAAAGGCCGCACCGAGTTGGGCTCGGGCACGCCTTGGGAGTTGGGCATGGGCCACTACCGTTTGTTCATTATTGCGGTGTGTGCCGCATTGACGGTGGGCTTGCAATATGTCTTGTCTGCCACCCGTTTTGGCAGCCGCTTGCGCGCCAGTGTGGACGACCCTCGGGTAGCGGCGGGCATGGGCATCAACGTGAACGTGGTGTTTGCCATGACCTTTGCGGTGGGCTCTGGATTGGCGGGCTTGGGCGGCGCTTTGGGTGCTGAGGTGTTGGGGCTTGACCCCACTTTTCCCTTGAAGTTCATGGTGTACTTTTTGATTGTGGTGGCGGTGGGTGGCACGTCATCGATCACCGGACCCTTGCTGGCCGCCTTGCTTTTAGGCGTAGCCGATGTGGCGGGTAAATATTACGTACCCAAGTTAGGCGCTTTCATCGTCTATTGTTTGATGCTGGCGATTTTGATGTGGCGTCCGCAAGGCTTGTTTGTGCGGCAAGGAGGGAAGTGATTTGGCGAACTTGCAAATGCCTCTCTTGAAGAAATCTGCCATCCAATGGTGGGAGCCAGTGGTGTGGCTCTTGGCTTTTTCAGCGCCGTGGGCCTTCCCGCACCACGCCTTGATCATCAATGAAATAGCCATCGTGGCGCTGTTTGCGGTGTCGCTGGATTTGGTGTTGGGTTACAGCGGCATCGTGTCTTTGGGCCACGCTTCGTTTTTAGGCTTCGGCGCTTACACAGCGGCTTTGTTTGCTAAGTGGATACATCCAGACCCCTTGCTTGGTTTGGTGGTTGGTACAGCGGCAGCTAGCGTGCTCGGCGCATTGTGTTCGGCCACGATTTTGCGGGGCAGTGATTTGACGCGTTTGATGGTTACCTTGGGCATGGCGTTGATATTGTTTGAGTTGGCCAATAAGTTTGATGGTTTGACCGGTGGCTCCGACGGACTGCAAGGCGTCGTGATGGGCCCTGTGTTGGGACGCTTTGAGTTCGATTTGATGGGCCAAGTGGCAGCGAGTTATTCCATGGCGGTCTTGCTGGTGCTATTTTTCTTGGCACGCAGGCTGGTGCATTCGCCGTTCGGCGCCACCTTGATGGCGGTGCGCGACAACCGTTTGCGCGCGATGGCGATTGGTGTGCCAGTGTCTGCCCGATTGGCGGTGGTTTATGCAATCGCTGCTGGTGTGGCTGGCGCCGCTGGCGCGCTGATGGCGCAAACCACGGGCTTTGCGTCGCTTGACGTATTCGCCTTGGAGCGTTCAGCCGACGTGATGCTAATCTTGGTGATTGGCGGTGTGGGTTGGTTGTATGGCGGCGTGATCGGTGCCGTAGTGTTCAAGTTGATGCACGACGTGATTTCTAGCATCACCCCGCAATACTGGACGTTTTGGATGGGCTTGTTTTTGGTGGTGTTGGTGATGGTCGGGCGCGAGCGCTTGTTCAAGCCTTGGACGTGGATGAGACGCACATGACAGCCGACACAGTGGTTCTGCAAACCCACGGATTGGTTAAACGCTTTGGCGGCATCACCGCGACTGACCATGTCAATCTGACCATCACCCAAGGCGCCCGCCATGCCTTGATTGGCCCTAATGGTGCGGGCAAGACCACGCTCATCAACCTCATCACCGGCGTATTGCCCCAAAGCGAAGGGCGCATCACCCTAGAAGGTGTGGACATCACCGACCTAGCACCCCACCAGCGGGTACACCGCGGTTTGGTGCGCACCTTCCAGATCAACCAACTCTTTAGCGGTATGACGCCCTTAGAGACTTTGACAATGGTGGTCTCGCAACACCGAGGCTTGGGCGCTAAGTGGTGGCAAGCGCTGGGACAAGACACATCGGTGGTGGAGCGCTGCGGCCAGCTGTTGGAGCAATTCCGCTTGACCGACGTGATGCACCAACGCACCGAACAAATGCCTTATGGCAAGCGCCGCTTGTTGGAGATGGCCATCGCCTTGGCCTGCGAACCGCGCGTATTGCTGTTGGACGAGCCAGTGGCTGGCGTTCCAGCGGGCGAACGCGAAGAGCTTTTGCATACCGTCTCGGCTTTGCCTGCAGATGTATCGGTCGTGCTGATTGAGCACGACATGGATTTGGTTTTTGAATTCGCCAAGCGCATCACGGTTCTGGTGAATGGCGCGGTGCTGACCGAAGGAACGCCCGAAGAGATCGCCCAAGACCCGCAAGTCAAGGCGGTGTATTTGGGCCACGGGGAGGGCGCGCATGTCTGAGTTATTGCGCGTCGAACAGCTGAGCGCGGGCTATGGCGAAGCGGTGGTGTTGAATGACATCAGCTTGTCATTGGCCGAAGGCGAAACCCTAGCGCTGCTCGGTCGCAACGGCACGGGCAAAACCACCTTGATGGACACACTCGCTGGCGCAACGCGCCAACATGGCGGACAGATATTTTTGGCGGGTAAACCTTTGCATACGCTGGCGTCTTTCCAGCGGGCCGAAGCTGGCATTGGCTGGGTGCCGCAAGAGCGGTGCATTTTTAAGTCGCTCACCGTGCATGAAAACTTGACTGCGGTGGCTCGCGCCGTTCGTTCTGACCGAGGTGAGCATGCGTCATGGACGCCAGAGCGGGTTTACGAACTCTTTCCGCGTTTGGCAGAGCGCAAAACCAATTTGGGTACCCAACTCTCCGGCGGCGAGCAACAAATGTTGGCGGTGGGACGCGCATTGGTGTTGAACCCGCGTTTGCTGTTGCTGGACGAACCGCTAGAAGGTTTGGCGCCCATCATCGTGCAAGAGTTGTTGCGTGCGATTGCGCGCATCACCCGCGAGGAGGGTTTGTCGGCCATCATCGTCGAGCAGCATCCACAAGCGATTTTGGCGATCAGCCACCAAGCGGTGGTGTTGGACCAGGGGCGCGTGGTGCATCAGGGTTCTGCGCAAACTTTGGCGTCGCAGCCTGAGTTACTTGACCAGTTGCTTGGGGTCGCGCGGACTTAATTTTTCGGGATTAATTTTTTCTAGAGGCAGTCATGTTTATAAAAAATACTTGGTACGTGGCATGCACGCCAGACGACTTCCAAGACAAACCTTTGGGTCGCAAAATTTGTGGCGAGAGCATGGTTTTTTACCGTGGCGCGCAAGGCCTGGCAGTTGCTTTGGAAGACTTTTGCCCGCACCGTGGCGCGCCGCTCTCGCTGGGGTTTGTGAAGGACGGCAATTTGGTTTGCGGCTACCACGGACTCGAGATGGGTTGCGAAGGCAAAACCATCGCCATGCCCGGCCAGCGCGTGCGTGGCTTTCCGGCGATTCGCAGTTTTCCTGTGGTCGAGCGTTATGGCTTTGTTTGGGTGTGGCCGGGCGATGCTGCTCAGGCGAACCCAGACCTCATTCCAAAATTTGAGTTTTTCGACAACTCCGCTTGGGCTTATGGCGGCGGGCTTTATCACATCGCCTGTGATTACAGGCTGATGGTCGACAACCTCATGGACTTGACGCACGAAACCTACGTGCACGCCAGCACGATTGGGCAAAAGGAAATCGACGAAGTGCCATGCGTCACCAAAGCAGAAGGCGACCATGTCACCACCAGCCGTTTTATGGAAAACATCACCGCGCCGCCTTTTTGGAAGATGGCTTTGCGCGGAAACAAGTTGGCCGACGATGTGCCAGTCGACCGCTGGCAAATTTGCCATTTCACTCCCCCAAGCCACGTCATGATCGAAGTAGGCGTAGCGCATGCGGGCCACGGTGGCTACCACGCGCCAGATAACTTGAAGGCTTACAGCGTGGTGGTCGACTTCATCACCCCCGAGACCGAGACCTCGATTTGGTATTTCTGGGGCATGGCGCGCAAATTCCAGCCGCAAGATGCAGCGCTGACGGATTCAATCCGTGAAGGGCAGGGCAAGATATTTTCCGAAGACTTGCAGATGCTCGAGCTGCAGCAAAAAAACTTGCTGGCGCACCCAACGCGCGAGCTGCTCAAACTCAATATCGATGCCGGCGGCGTGCAGTCGCGTCGCGTCATAGACCGCTTGTTAGCGCAGGAAATGGCGCAAGCGCAACAAGATAGAAACAAGGAGACAGCCCATGGCTGACACAGCATTTACCGTCAAGCTAGCGAGTACGGGTCAAGAAATACCCATTGCTGCCGATCAAACAGTATTGGATGCTTTGCATTCTGCGGGGCTAAACGTTCCGATTTCATGCGGTCAAGGGATTTGTGGCACGTGTTTGACGCGGGTTGTGGAAGGGACTCCTGACCATCGCGACATGTACCTCACCCCTGAAGAGCAAGACGTAAATGACCAATTTACGCCTTGCTGCTCGCGCGCGAAGTCGGCCACCTTGGTTTTGGATTTGTAACCAAGTTTGGTGTCCGAGGATTAGGAAGCACCTTCAGAAATTCACCTAAGTCTTTGCTTTGCATAGATTTTTATTTTCAAATAAACAACAAAAAAATCGACAATCAGGCGATTTTGGTAGTTTGTTTGCTAAAATTTTGGGCAAGGAGTCCATATGTCTAACCAATCAGAATCTCTCGAAAGCGTCGTCATTGGCGACGGCGTTGTCGTCAAAGGCACTTTCACCGTCCCATCCAAAGCCATCATCAATGGTGTCATCGAAGGTGACTTGACAGCAGAAGAAGTACTGATTGGGCCTACCGGTCGCATCACCGGTCGCGTCTCGGCCAAGGTGATTGACGTGCGTGGACAGTTGCACAACACCATCATCAGCGAAAAGAGTTTGATCGTGCGCGCCACTGGCAAGATCGCCGGCAAGGTGCAGTACGCTGAAATCGAAATCGAAAAAGGTGGCGAAATCGAAGGCACCCTCAGCCAAAGTGCTGACGGCCCTGCGATCCAAGTCGGCACCAAGACAACTGCGGCCTAATTCACCAGCGGGTTATGCGGTTTAACCAAATCCTCAAGAGTATTCCCATGGTGCCAAGCTTGGTCATCAAGGGATGGACGCGTCAGTACGAAGACGCGCGCATCATCTTGGAACAAAACGGCGACCTGCACTATCTCAACATCAGCGCGCGGGTTCAAAGCTTTCTAGTGCGTGGCGGTATTTTGGCCACTGGCGCCATGTTGATATCCATCAGTATTTTGTTGGTCACCAGTATTGGCTTGTTGGTGAGTCGTTCCAAGCTAGAGCGCTCGCACGAAGAGGTTTACCGGGCATTGCTCAGCAGCGTGTCCGACGATGACAATCCTGACCGCTTGAGCATGTCAGAAGAACAAATGGTGGCCTTGGCCCAAACCATCCGTGACCGCGACATGAGTATTCGCCGCTTCGTCGATACATCGATGGTCGCCGTGGCGCAAGAAAACGTGACCATGAAGTCGCAACTTGAATCGTCCGGTCTGACCGAAAAAATTGTCAAAATCATCCAGCAAAACTCTGCCAACGGGGGCTACGCCCTCGAAGACGACGTGAAGGACAACCCTTTGCTACGCGGCAAGGTGGCGGATGAACTCTCTAGCAACCGCGGTATGCGCGAGGTGATGTATTCCTTGCCTAGCTCCATGCCTGTGCCCAATTACAGCGTATCTTCAGATTTTGGTATTCGTCGCCACCCCATTACGGGTCAAACGCATTTCCACACTGGCGTGGACATGCTCAGCCAAACGGGCGAAGAGAAAGTCCATCCCGTCAAACCTGGTGTAGTGGTACTGTCTGAATTCCAACCCCAGTTGGGTAACACGGTGGTTGTGCGCCACACCAACGGCGTAGAGTCTTTGTACGGTCACATGGCCAACTTGCAGGTCAAGTTAGGTGACAAAGTGACACTTGAGTCAGTATTGGGCAATATCGGCAATACAGGTTCTTCCTCTACAGGAAAACATTTACATTTAGAGATTTTGATTGGCGGTTATCCTGTCAATCCCCAGAAAGTTATTCGCACGGCACAATATGTTCAACAAATCCAAAACCAACAACGTTAATCCGCCGACGGATACACCGATTACAAATCCTGCTGAGGACGAAGAAATGGCATCAGAAGCCCCTGAAAATAACGCACCCACACCGAGCCCTGCGCCTGCTGCCCGAAGCAGCATGATGGACATGATCACCACCACCGCAAACAAGCCTTCGATTCTGAGCGAAGGCTTCTCTTTCCGCGGTGAGATCGCTGCCAAAGGCGCTATCCATGTGGAAGGCGCCCTCAACGGCCAAATTCAAGTCGACGAACTCACCATCGGCGCACGCGGCCAAGTTGAAGGTGTCGTCACTTGCAGTAGCTTGCACATCAAAGGTAAGTTCTCCGGAACAGCCACTTGTAACGAGTTGATCGTCACATCGTCTGCTTCCGTCGATGGCCATGTGGTCTATCAAACCTTGTCAGTCCAAAAAGGCGCATCTATCAAAGGCGAACTCTTGTTGGTCAAATAAATGGACAACCACATCCCACAAATCAACGGCGATCTTCTACGCATGCGCCGCGAAGAACTGGGATGGGCGGTGGTCGATCTGGCCACCCGTGCATGTTTATCTAAAAAGCAAGTCAAACAAATCGAAGAGGGCGGCACCAGCTCTTTTTACAGCGACACCGTCAAAATGACTGCCGCTAAAAAAATCGGTGGTATTTTGGGTTTGCCCGAACAGTCAGTGTTTGTGGTCGAAGAGCCCGAAGTTGTGCCCGAAGAATTAGTAAGCCAAGACAACAGCTTATCCCCCACAAGCGACGAACTGAATGCGGAGCATGCCGATTCTGCTAGCCAGAAACCCGTAGTTGAAGTTGCTGCCTCTTCTGGCCTCGACACCCCCAACAGCAACGCTAGCCAAGCTAGCCAAGCTAGCCAAGTGGAAATTGCCTCTCCTGCCGTCAAACCTTATCTCAAATCGCCGTCTCTTGAAACAACGGTGATTCAAAAATCAACGAATTCGGCTCTGGACAGCGAAGACAAGCCCAAGTCTAAAAACTCTCTGTGGTTCATCATTGCCTTGTTTGTTGCTGCCCTAGGGTTGGCTGCTGTGATGCAAAAGCCTGCAACACCACCGACACCAGCAGAACCGCCACCACCGATACTGGTATTACCTCCAGAGCCAGCTGATCCTGCGGCTTCAGCCGCTGGTAACGCTCCCACAGGTGCCGCGCCGGTTGCTCCCGTGGCCTCGCCAGCCCAAGCGGCTTCGTCAGCCGCATCGATCCCATCTGCTAGTCCAGGCACTGCGCCTGTCAGTTCGCTACCTGCTTCACGTCCATCGGTTGTTTACTCATCACCTTCATCGGCATCTTCAGTTACGCCAGCACCTTCAGTTACGCCAGCACCTGCTGGTTCTGTGGCGCCCGCTGCTACAGCTTCTCAAGCCGCGCCAGCCGCACCGTCTGCTAGCAAGCCCCAGTAAGCGTGCAATTCGCCTCTAATTAATCAGAGGCGACAAAAATTAATCAGAGGCGACAAAACAAGATGGGGGTATCAAACGCCACCGCGCGATGCAGCTTCGCTTTTGCTGGTCGCTAAGGCCTGCGCATCAGGCGCCTCCAAAGACCAACCACCAAGATGTAAAGACGCAATTGCATGCATCGCGTCAATCCAAACGGGGTTGTCGTTGAGGCAGGGAATGTAATGGAACTGCTCACCCCCCGCATGCATAAACGCCTCTTGCGCTTCCTGCGCAATTTCTTCTAAGGTTTCTAAGCAGTCGCTGGTGAATCCTGGGCAGATCAAATCTACTTTTTTCACGCCTTGTTCAGCCAACGCGACCAAGGTGGGCTCGGTATAGGGCTCTAGCCATTTCGCTTTGCCAAAGCGCGATTGGAAGGTCACCAGGTAATCGGACTTACTCAACCCCAGGGCCTCGCCAAGAAGGCGGGCGGTTTTGTAGCACTCGCAGTGGTAAGGGTCACCCAAATGCAGCGTGCGCTCAGGCACGCCATGAAAGCTCATGACCAAACGTTCGCCTTGGCCGTGCTCTCCCCAATGCGCGCGTACCTGCGCCGCCAGTGAAGCGATATAGGCAGGGTGGTCGTGGTAGTGGTTGATAAACCGAAATTCAGGCAACAAGCGGGTGCGCTGACCCCATGTGTAGACCGCATCAAACACGCTGGCCGTGGTGGTGCCTGAATATTGCGGATAAGCCGGCATGACCAAGACGCGGGTAAAGCCTTCGGCCTTGAGGGCGTCGAGTTGTGACGCCATCGACGGGTTGCCGTAACGCATGGCATAGCGCACGCGTACCTGCTCGTTGCGATTTGCGAATGCAGCGTCCAACGCTTGGGCTTGGCGTTCGGTCCAAACTTTGAGGGGAGAGCCTTCGTCAGTCCAAATACTGGCGTATTTCAAGGCCGACTTGGCAGGACGGATGCGCAAAATAATGCCGTGCAAGATCAGCATCCAGACCAAACGGGGGATTTCCACCACGCGGTGGTCACTTAAAAACTCACCCAAATAGCGGCGTAAGGCGCTGGCGGTTGGCGCGTCAGGCGTACCAAGATTACAAAACAATACAGCGGTACGCGGGGTTTGACCGTGGCTAAATGGGGGCTCTTGGGCGAAGGGAGGTTGAAGCATGCGGTATTCTCGCCTAGACATGACGCAACTTTCCCAAATCCAAGCGATTACCCTAGACCTTGACGACACCCTGTGGCCCGTCGCACCCACCATCGCCGGTGCCGAGCAAGATTTGCTCGAATGGTTACGTGCCCATACGCCCAAAACGGCTGAATTGACCCAGCAAGGCGACGTCAAACAAGCCATTCGCCAACGTGTGGTGGCGCAACACGCGGCACAAGCCCATGACTTAGGTTTTTTGCGCTGCGAAGTGATTCGCGAAACCATGCGCCAAGCGGGGGATGACCCGCAACGCGCAGACGAGGCCTATGCCGTCTTCCATGCTGCAAGGCAGCGCGTCACACTGTATGACGGCGTGGCAGAAGCTTTGGCCCGCCTGTCTGCCAAATTTCGCCTAGTCGCCATCTCCAACGGTACGGCAGATGTGTTTGTCACCCCCGCCGCGCCATACTTTCATGCGGCTTTCAAAGCGCATGAAGTGGGTGTTGCCAAGCCAGACGTAAAAATTTACCAACTAGCCACTTCGCACCTAGCCCTAGGTGCCCACCAAGTGCTGCACGTTGGTGATGATGCGCGCACAGACGTTTGGGGTGCGCGCGAAGCGGGCATGCAGACCGTGTGGATCAATCCACAAGGCCATCCATGGACCCACGACACGCCGGAGCCTTGGACCGTGCGCCACCTAACCGAGGTGGCGGACCACTTGCTGGCCTGAGCGAACAGCGCCTTCTAAGGTCGAGGGGTAGGGGCCGCGCACATAGTCGCCGCAGGCGAAGATATTTGGGGCTACTGACGCATCGGGTTTAACGCCGACTTGGTGGGGCCCGTCGAAGGTATTGGGCAAACACGCGAATGTCGCGCGTTTTTCAACAACGGTTTGCACGACGCTGAGTTGTTGCAAGCCAAGTTGATCGGCCACTTGCTGTTGCACTTGTAGGGTGATTTGTTCGCGTTCGCCTTCAGATGCGCTGACTACGGCAGCAAGTAAACCCGTTTGTTGACAGAGCGCGCCGCGGTCGAACACAAATTGCGCGGGGGCGTTTAGCAGCATGTGCAGGGCGACCATGGGTCTGTCTAAACCTCTAAAACCTGCGTCGTGGCATTGCAAATACACCGTGGCAATGGCAGTGTGCGATAGGGCTTTGGCCTTAGCGGACCAAGATGGTGCAATCCTTTGGGTCAAACGCGCGGCTTCCCAGGCGGGGCAAGCGAGTACTAAAGCCCTTTTGTTTGTCGTCACCTCGTAAGGCTCGGCAAGCCATTGCGCCAAATCTTCTTGCGTAAATCGCTTGCCCAAATGAATTTCAGCACCCTGATGACGTAACCACTTCAGGCAGGCTTGCGGAAACAGTGCACCCAAATCTTTCTTTGGAATTAGTAGGTCAGAAGAGCCCACTGCGCTAAACATCGCGTCTTGCAGCACCCGCAAAAATACGGCGGCACTGGCGCCATCTATCGGCATATTGAGAGCGGATAGACACAAAGGCTCAATCAGTCCGTGCATCACGCGAGGGGTGAGTTGTGACGCTTCACAAAGTTGGCTTACAGACCATGTTGCATCGCAAGTAAAACCTGCCACTTGCCAGCGCCAGCAAGCTTGTATCAATCGCCATTTATCTTGGGCTCCCCAACCCTTGGCAAACGAGACGCCAACAAGAAGTTTCAAAGAGGCAGCCAGAGTGATAAAAAATTTCGCTGATGGAGAAGCCGTTGAAGAAGAAGGCAAAAAAGAGTCAGATTTTGAGGGGTAAGCAAAAACATTTGCAAGCCCATCCAACCCGCTAATGGGTAACTGAAACCCCAAACCATCCGCAGTCCGCAAATCCAAGGGCAACCGCAGCAACACGTCATCGGGGTTCACACCCACCGTGCGCATCAACGCCAGGGTGTCTCGATATGCCCCCAACAAAATATGCTGACCGTTGTCTATTGGCACGCCAGCAAAGCTTTGCTCCAAACTACGGGCCCGTCCACCAGCCTCGCTCGCAGCTTCAAACAATTCGACTTGCCACCCCGCTTGCGTGGCCGCCACTGCACACGCTAAGCCCGACCATCCCGCGCCGATGATGGTTAACTTTTTCACAGAGGCTTAAAAACGCCCAAGCGCCTGCATCTTCCAAGCGAGCCAGAGTTTGCGCAAGGGGGTGAGCGCCACCCGTTGCTGCAAAACGGGAAATTGCTGGGCTTCAATCTCACGCAACAAGGTGCGGTAGATGCTAGACATCATCAGTCCGGGCTTTTGTGCTTTGAATTCATCGGCGGGCAACAAATCCAAAGCTTTTTCATACAGGCCATGGGCTCGATCGGTTTGGAACTGCATCAAAGCCACAAAGCGTTCAGACGGAATGCGGTTGAGCACCTCATGCGCTTTGACATCGAACTGCTGCAACTCCGACACCGGCAGATAAATGCGTCCGCGCAAAGCGTCTTCGCCCACGTCTCGGATGATGTTGGTCAGCTGAAACGCTTGCCCCAGCGTATGTGCATAGGCAGTAGTTGCTGGGTCCGTCTGCCCAAAAATCTTGGCTGAGACTTCGCCCACCACACCCGCCACCAAATGGCAATAGCGCGAGAGGGCGGGGTAATCAAGATAACGGGTTTGGCTCAAATCCATTTCGCAACCTTCAATCACAGACTGCAAACTGTGTTCTTCAATCGCAAACTCTGCGCACAGCGGTTGCAAAGCTTTCATCACTGGGTGAGAAGGCTTGCCCGCAAAAGACTGGTGCACTTCGTTGCGCCACCAAGCCAATTTGGTTTGCGCGACGCCCGGGTCGGTCACTTCGTCGACTACATCGTCAACTTCGCGGCAAAACGCATAAAACGCGGTGATCGCACTGCGCCGTTGTGGAGGTAAAAACAAGAACGCGTAATAAAAACTACTGCCAGACGATGCGGCTTTTTGCTGAACGTATTCTTGGGGCGTCATGTTGTGGGAATTATCGATGGAGGCAATCACATCCACAAACACTTCCAAGCAATCCCTGCCATGTCCCACTTGGTGATGACGGGTCTTGGAAGGGGCGAGGACGCATTCTTGGCATATAAAGCATCCACCTTGCCCAAAATACAAAGCCCGCCTTGCACCATGGCGCGCAACTCCCATCCGGCGCGCCCAGGCACGCGGTGAACAAGCGGTGCGCCCTGCGCCATTAAAGTGCGGGCAAATTGCAACTCTTGTGCAAAGGTGCTGTCGCGTGGCAGGTAATCGCGGCCTAGCGCTAAGTCGCGTGTGCGGTCTTGCCAAAAGTTAATCAACTGCAAAGCGCTGCAGATCGCATCGCTTTGCTCCAAGCTTTGCGCATCCTGTACGCCATACAAATGCAACATCAAGCGGCCTACCGGGTTGGCAGAGCGGCGGCAGTAGTCGAGCAACTCGCCACGGGTGCGGTATTTCTCTCCCTTGTCGGTGTAGACAATATCTTGCTCAAACGCCTCTAGCAAATCAAACAGAGGTTGTGTTGGCAATGCGTAGGCCTGAATCGCTTCATGCAGTCCTGCAAATAACGCACTCCAGCGTGATTGGGGTGAAGGCCTGCCAACCATGCACATGGCTAAATCGGCGCGGTATTCGCTTAAGTCTTCAAGTCGTTGTTTTGCTGGCGCATCTCCCTCGTCAGCCAAATCGTCCGCGGTGCGGGCAAAGTGATAAATCGCCACCACGGCCGGTCTCAGCCGGGCAGGACACAGCCATGACGCGACGGGGAAGTTTTCGTAATGGTCGATGGCTTGTTGGGGCATAGTGGCTTTGGGTAAGCCAACATTGTCGCTTTTTGTCAGTAGCCTTAGCAGGGAAAACACCCATACGCTATATTACTGACCAGTTAGTCATTATTAATTGGGTTCCCATGTTGCACTTACCTAAGCCAAGCGGCCTAGCTGTTGTTTTATTCCTGAGCGTGGCACTGTTGTCCGCCTGTGGCAAGCCCGAACCCACCGAGGCGCCCGTCCGGTCCGTCAAGGTGTTGACGGTGGGCCAGTCTGACATGGCGATGGAATTTGAGTTCTCAGGCGAGGTCCGCGCCCGCGTTGAAACGGCTTTGGGTTTTCGCGTCAACGGCAAATTGCTGCAACGCCCCGCAGAAATCGGCCAACGGGTCAAAGCCGGCCAATTACTGGCCGAGCTAGACCCGATGGATTACCGCCTAGCCGCCGTGGCATCCACCGCGCAACTCGCCTCGGCTCAGACCAACCGTGATTTAGCCGCCGCCGACCTCAAACGCTACCAAGGCTTGTTTGACCAAGGCTTTATCAGCTCCGCTGAATTAGAGCGCCGCGACTCCATCTACAAAGCCGCGCAAGCACAGTGGCAACAAGCCCAAGCCCAAAACTCGGTGCAGGGCAACCAGTCGTCCTACACCCGCTTGCTGGCCGACGCGGCTGGCGTAGTCACTTCGGTAGACGCCAGCACAGGGCAAGTTGTCACCGCCGGCCAAGCTGTGGTGCGCTTAGCAATCGATGGCCCGCGTGATGTGTGGTTCTCAGTTCCCGAAGACAAGTTGAAATACTTTGCCACCGGAGACGCGCTGCAAGTGCACTTGTGGAACGACGACTCGGTGCTCAACGCCAAAGTGCGCGATGTCTCTGCCAGTGCAGACCCGGTGACCCGCACGTTTTTGGTCAAAGCTGCTTTGGCCGATGGTGCCAAGGCGGTTTTGGGCGCGACGGTCAATGTCAGCTTGCCGCGCAGCAAATTAGCCACTTCAAAAATTGTCAAACTACCCACCAGCGCTTTGCGCTTTGAAGGCGGCAAAACCCAAGTTTGGGTGCTCGATGGCGCCAATATGACGGTTCAGCCGCGCATTATTGAAGTCACCACCGCAGACGGAAACGACGCTGTTGTCAATACCGGCTTAAACAACGGAGACCAAGTGGTTGTCTCTGGCGTGCATGTGTTGACGCCTGGGCAAAAAGTGTCTGTATTCGCAGCGCCGAAGTGAGGCGACGATGAAAGACTTCAACCTATCCAAATGGGCGCTGGAACATCCCGCCCTAACGCGCTACTTGATGGTGGTGCTGATGGTCTTGGGCATCGCCGCCTACTTCCAACTCGGCCAAGACGAAGACCCGCCCTTCACTTTCCGGGCGATGGTGGTTCGCACTTACTGGCCTGGCGCTACGGCTCAACAAGTGGCCGAGCAAGTCACCGACAAGCTCGAGCGCACCCTGCAAGAAGTGCCTTTCGCAGACAAGATCCGCAGCTACTCCAAGCCTGGTGAGTCGCAAATTATTTTCCAGATCAAAGACTATTCCAAGCCAGCGGACGTTCCCAATGTTTGGTACACGGTGCGAAAAAAAATTGGTGACATTCGCTACACCTTGCCTGCAGGCGTCCAGGGGCCTTTTTTCAATGACGAATTTGGTGATGTGTTTGGCGTGATCTACGCGCTAGACGCTCCGGGGTTTACGCCAGCCGAAGTCAAACGTTTTGCCGAAGACGTGCGCCAGCAACTTTTGCGCGTGCCTTTTGTGGCCAAGGTCGAACAGTTTGGCGCACAAGACGAAAAAATCTTTGTTGAAATTCCACAGAAAAAACTCGCCCAACTAGGACTCGATATCCCATCAGTCTTGGCGCAACTAGGCCAAGAAAACGCGGTGGAAAACGCTGGCACCATGCAGTCGCCGGTGGATGTTTTTCAAATTCGTATTGGCGGACAGTTCGATAGCGAGGCCGAACTCAAAGCCATGCCGATTCGCGGCAGTTCGGGCCAGCAGTTCAAGCTCGGCGATATGGCGAGCGTCACCCGTGGCTATGTCGACCCACCCAGCGTCAAAGTGCACCACCAAGGCAAAGAAGTCATTGGTTTAGGTGTCTCGATGGCCAAGGGCGGCGACATCATCCAACTTGGCAAAGCGCTGCAAACCGCCACCACCCGCATTGAAAAAACTTTGCCCGCAGGTGTGAGCTTGGTGCAGGTGCAAGACCAACCCAAAGCGGTCTCGCGGTCGGTGGGTGAATTTGTTCGCGTGCTAATCGAAGCGGTATTGATTGTTTTGGCCGTGAGTTTTGTTGCACTGGGTCTTCACAAAGGCGGGCGTTTCGGTTGGTATGTGGATGTGCGCCCAGGTCTAGTGGTGGCGATCACCATCCCCTTGGTACTTGCCATGACGTTTTTGGCCATGGACTACTGGGGCATTGGGCTACACAAAATCTCACTAGGCTCGCTCATCATTGCGCTAGGTTTGTTGGTCGACGATGCCATCATTGCGGTGGAGATGATGGTGCGCAAAATGGAAGAAGGTTACGACCGCGTGCGCGCTGCCACCTTCGCTTATGAAGTTACCGCCATGCCCATGTTGACGGGCACCTTGATCACTGCGGCTGGCTTCTTGCCTATTGGTATGGCCAAGTCGACTGTTGGCGAATACACCTACGCCATCTTTGCGGTGACGGTCATCGCTTTGTTGTTGAGTTGGTGGGTATCGGTCTATTTCGTGCCGTATTTGGGAACGCTTTTATTGCGCGACAAACCCGCACACACCCACGATGGCGAGTTGGAGCTTTTTAACAGCCCGTTCTATGTGCAATTCCGTAAAGCCGTGACATGGTGCGTGGAATACCGCTGGAAGGCGATTGGCATCACCGTGCTTTTGTTTGTGCTGGGAATCATGGGCATGGGCAAAGTGCAACAGCAGTTTTTCCCTGATTCGAGCCGCCCTGAAATCTTGGTCGATTTGTGGTTCCCTGAGGGCACGCCTTTCAAAGCCAACGAAAAAATCACCCAAGCGGTGGAGCAACGATTGCTCAAAGAAGAGGGCGTGGAAACCGTCAGCACCTGGATCGGTTCTGGTGTGCCGCGCTTCTATTTGCCCCTAGACCAAGTGTTCCCCCAGACCAACGTCTCACAAATCATCGTCGTGCCAACCGATTTAAAGCGCCGTGAATCCTTGCGCCTCGCTTTGCCCGCCATGCTGGCGCAAGAGTTTCCTGAAGCGCGCGCCCGCGTCAAACTTTTGCCCAACGGCCCGCCTGTGCCATACCCCGTGCAGTTCCGTGTGATGGGCCCTGACCCTGCGCAATTGCGCGCACATGCTGATGAAGTGAAAGCCGCCATGCGCGCCAGCCCCTCGACCCGCGGCACCAACGACAACTGGAACGAAAACGTCAAAGTGATCCGTTTGGACGTCGACCAAGCCAAAGCCCGTGCCTTGGGCGTCACCAGCCAATCGATCGCGCAGGCCATGCGTACCTTGTTGGTGGGGTCTACCGTTGAACAATTCCGTGAAGACAACAAACTCATCGACATCGTGTTGCGCCAACCTATCTCTGAGCGCGACGCCATCACCGACCTGACCAACGCCTATTTGCCCACTGGCTCGGGCAGGATGATCCCTGCCACGCAAATCATCAAACCCGTTTTCACCTGGGAACCCGGCGTGATGTGGCGCGAGGGCCGTGAATACGCCATTACCGTGCAATGCGACATCATCGAAGGCCTGCAAGGCGCCACCGTCACCAAAGAACTCTTGCCCCAACTCAAAGTCTTGGAAGCCAAATGGGCGACCACGGACAGCGCCAACTACCGCATCGAAGTCGCTGGCGCGGTAGAAGAAAGCTCCAAAGGCTCGAGCTCCATCTCTGCTGGCTTGCCTGTCATGCTGTTCATTACCTTTACGTTGTTGATGCTGCAGTTGCAAAGCTTTAGCCGTGCAGTTCTGGTCTTCATCACCGGCCCTATGGGAATTGCGGGCGTGGCCGGGGCTCTGTTGGTGCTCGATAGGCCATTTGGCTTCGTCGCCTTGCTCGGGGTGATCGCCTTGATGGGCATGATCCAACGCAATTCGGTCATCTTGATCGACCAAATCGAGCAAGACCGCGCCAATGGCGTACCCGCTTGGGAGGCAATTGTCGAATCGGCCGTGCGTCGGCTTCGCCCCATCGTGCTCACAGCCGCTGCTGCCGTGCTAGCCATGATCCCGCTGACCCGCAGCGTGTTTTGGGGCCCGATGGCGGTTGCCATCATGGGCGGCCTCATCGTGGCAACGGTTTTAACCTTACTCGCCTTGCCTGCCATGTACGCCGCGTGGTTTCGGGTCGAAAAGCCGTCTAAAATCACCGGTTGACCTATTGCATGAGGGAAGCCACTAGTTGGGCCGCCCAATATTGTTATTTGAGAAAAATGCGCGGGTGGCGAAATTGGTAGACGCACCAGGTTTAGGTCCTGACGGTAGCAATACTGTGCGGGTTCGAGTCCCGCCCCGCGCACCACTTGTGTCCCTTAGCAGCCAGTTCGCTCGAAGCTAGGCTGCTGACAATGCCAATTCAGGAGAAAAAGATGGCCGTGACCGTAGAAACTTTAGAAAAACTGGAACGCAAGATCACCTTGACGTTGCCTGTAGACGTCATCGCCAACGAAGTCGACACGCGTTTAAAAAAACTGGCCCGTAAAGTCAAAGTGGATGGTTTCCGTCCAGGCAAAGTGCCGATGAATATCATTGGCCAGCGTTACGGCTACCAAGTCCAGTACGAAGTCATGAACGACAAAGTCGGCGAAGTCTTCAACGCTGCGGCAACTGAAGCCAATTTGCGCGTTGCCGGTCAACCCCGCATCAGCGAAAAAGAAGGCGCGCCTGAAGGCGAAATGTCTTTCGACGCTATTTTTGAAGTCTTCCCCGAAGTCAAAATGCCTGACTTGTCGACCCTCGAGATCGACAAAATCTCGTCTGAAGTTACCGAAGCTGCGATCGACAAAACTGTCGACATCCTGCGCAAGCAACGCCGCACCTTCGCCCAACGCAGCGCTGAAACCCCTGCCGAAGAGGGCGACCGCGTCACCATCGACTTCGAAGGCAAGATCGACGGCGAACCGTTCCAAGGCGGTAAGGCAGAAGCCTTCCAGTTCTTGATCGGCGAAGGCCAGATGCTGAAAGAGTTTGAAGACGCTGTGCTCGGCATGAAGTTCGGCGAAAGCAAAACCTTCCCCATGAATTTTCCAGAGGACTACCACGGCAAAGACGTGGCCGGCAAACAAGCCGACTTCCTAGTCACCTTGAAAAAACTCGAAGCTGCGCACTTGCCAGAAGTGACCGACGAATTGGCCAAATCATTGGGCGTGTCAGAAGCCAATGTGGACGGTCTGCGCAAAGACATCAAAGCCAACTTGGAGCGCGAAGTTAAATCGCGTTTGATGGGCCGCAACAAGCAAGCCGCCTTGCAAGCTTTGGTCGACAAAGCCGAGTTGGACTTGCCTAAGTCGAGCGTGCAATCTGAAGTCGACCGCATGGTCGAAGGCGCCCGCGCTGACTTGAAAGCCCGCGGCATCAAAGACGCCGACAAAGCCCCCATTCCTGACGACGTGTTCCGCCCACAAGCTGAAAAGCGCGTGCGCATGGGTTTGGTGGTGGCCGACTTGGTGCGTGCACAAAAACTGCAAGCCACGCCAGAAAAAATCAAAGCCCACATCGAAGAACTCGCTTCTAGCTACGAAAAGCCAGCCGAAGTCGTGCGTTGGTACTACAGCGACATGACCCGTTTGGGCGAAGTCGAAGCCATGGTCATTGAAAACAATGTGACCGAATACATCATGTCGCACGCCAAAGTGAATGAAAAAGCCATGTCGTTCGACGAACTGATGGGCCAGCAGTGAAATACACCTTAGGAAACCACATGAGCGCTACAGAAACTCAAGCTTTGGGCATGGTGCCCATGGTGATCGAACAGTCGGGCCGCGGTGAGCGGTCTTACGACATTTACTCGCGTTTACTCAAAGAGCGCGTCATTTTCTTGGTCGGTCCCGTGAACGACCAAACCGCCAATTTGGTGGTGGCACAGTTGTTGTTCTTAGAGAGCGAAAACCCAGACAAAGACATTTCGCTCTACATCAACTCACCTGGCGGTTCAGTCAGCGCTGGTATGTCGATTTACGACACGATGAACTTCATCAAGCCCCACGTCTCCACACTTTGCATCGGCATGGCGGCCAGCATGGGTGCGTTTTTGTTGGCAGCGGGTGAGAAGGGCAAGCGTTTCTCCTTGCCAAACTCTAAGGTCATGATCCACCAGCCTTTGGGCGGAACCCAAGGCCAGGCCACTGAGATCGAAATTCACGCCCGAGAAATCCTCAAAACCCGTGAGCAACTCAACCGCATCTTGGCAGAGCGCACAGGACAGCCGTTGGAGAAGATCGAGCGCGATACCGAGCGCGATTACTACCTCAGCGCCACTGAGTCACAGGAATACGGATTGATCGACAAAGTGATCGACAAGCGCGGTTAACATAGCCACAACTTTGGCGAATTAATTACATGGCTGACAAAAAAGGCAATTCCAGCGAAAAAACACTTTACTGCTCGTTTTGCGGCAAAAGCCAACACGAGGTCAAAAAGCTCATCGCTGGGCCGTCAGTCTTTATTTGTGACGAATGTATTGACCTGTGTAACGACATCATCCGCGATGAGTTACCCGCCTTAGAAGACGCCACCAAAGACCGCAACGAGCTTCCCACGCCGGCTGAAATCAAAAACAACCTAGACAATTACGTCATTGGCCAAGAGCCCGCCAAGCGCGCTTTGTCAGTAGCGGTTTACAACCACTACAAGCGCCTCAAGCACAAAGAGGGCGCCAAGAAAGACGACGTCGAACTCTCCAAGAGCAACATTTTGTTGATCGGCCCCACGGGTTCAGGCAAAACATTGCTGGCCCAAACCATGGCCCGCATGCTCAACGTGCCGTTTGTCATGGCCGATGCCACCACCTTGACCGAAGCCGGTTATGTGGGCGAAGACGTTGAAAACATCATCCAAAAACTGCTCCAAAGCTGCGAGTACGACGTGGAGCGCGCCCAGCGCGGCATCGTCTACATCGACGAGATCGACAAGATCTCCCGCAAGTCTGACAACCCCTCCATCACACGTGACGTGTCGGGCGAGGGTGTTCAACAAGCTTTGCTCAAGTTGATCGAAGGCACGATGGCCAGCATTCCTCCGCAAGGTGGACGCAAGCACCCTAACCAAGACTTCTTGCAGGTCGACACCACCAACATCTTGTTTATTTGTGGCGGCGCATTTGCGGGCTTAGAAAAAGTTATTGAGAGCCGCACCGAGGCTTCAGGCATTGGTTTTGGCGCAACCGTCAGAAGCAAAGAAAACCGCAGCCTGACGGATGTGTTCGGCGCTGTTGAGCCTCAAGACATCATCAAATTCGGTCTGATCCCTGAATTAGTCGGCCGTATGCCAGTGGTGGCTACGCTCGCCGAATTGACCGAAGACACCTTGGTGCAAATCTTGACCGAGCCCAAAAACGCGCTCATCAAGCAATACGCCAAGCTCTTAGCCATGGAAGGCGCTGAGCTCGAAGTGCGTCCCGATGCCCTGCGCGCCATCGCTAAAAAGGCCTTGGCCCGTAAAACAGGTGCCCGCGGACTGCGATCTATCCTTGAACAATCGCTGATCGACACCATGTTTGAGTTACCGAATTCAAGTAATGTTGAAAAAGTGGTGGTCGAAGAAGCGACCATCGACGAGAACAAACCCCCCTTGCTGGTGTACCGAGAGGCCGCCAAGAAGGCTTAATACAAAAACATGGGGACAGCGCCGCCGGCCTGTCCCCATTTCCATTTCACTGGAAGGCTGACCAAATGTCTGGACAACCCCCGTTGCCACCCACCCCCATCGAGCTACCGCTTTTGCCGTTACGCGACGTTGTCGTGTTTCCGCACATGGTCATCCCACTTTTCGTAGGACGCCCCAAGAGCATCAAAGCGCTCGAATCTGCCATGGCCGCAGAGCGTCGCATCATGTTGGTCGCACAAAAAGCCGCAGCCAAAGACGAGCCCGAAGTCACCGATATGTTCCAGGTTGGTTGTGTTTCCACCATTTTGCAAATGCTGAAGTTGCCTGACGGCACGGTCAAAGTATTGGTCGAAGGCCAGCAGCGCGCCAAAGTCGATGGCATTGAAGACGGCGAAGCGCATTTCACCGCGCACGTCACGCCTATTGAAGTTGCCCCGCCTGAAACTGGCAGCGAAGTAGAAGCCCTGCGCCGCGCTGTGATGCAGCAGTTTGACCAATACGTCAAACTCAACAAAAAAATTCCACCTGAAATTCTCACGTCTATCGCAAGCATCGACGACGCAGGCCGTCTGGCTGACACCATCGCCGCGCACTTGCCTTTGAAGTTAGAAAACAAGCAAGTGGTGCTCGATTTATCGTCCGTCAAAGAACGTTTAGAAAACCTCTACGAACAACTCGAGCGTGAAGTCGACATCTTGAACGTCGATAAAAAAATCCGTGGCCGTGTCAAACGCCAAATGGAAAAAAACCAACGTGATTTTTATTTGAACGAGCAAGTCAAAGCCATTCAAAAAGAACTCGGTGAAGGCGAAGAGGGCGCTGACATCGAAGAGATCGAGAAGAAAATCAAAGCGGCCCGCATGCCGCAAGAGGCACGTAAAAAAGCCGATTCAGAGTTGAAAAAACTCAAACTCATGTCACCCATGTCGGCAGAAGCGACGGTGGTGCGCAACTACATCGACGTGTTGGTGGGCTTGCCATGGGCTAAGAAAACCAAAATCAAACACGATTTGGGTAACGCAGAAAACGTACTCAACGAAGACCACTACGGCTTAGACAAAGTCAAAGACCGCATCTTGGAATATCTTGCGGTGCAACAACGTGTTGACAAAGTTAAAGCACCTATCTTGTGTTTGGTCGGCCCCCCTGGTGTCGGCAAAACCTCATTAGGCCAATCCATTGCCAAAGCCACAGGACGCAAATACGTGCGTATGGCTTTAGGCGGCATGCGTGACGAAGCCGAGATTCGCGGCCATCGCCGCACCTACATTGGCGCTATGCCTGGCAAAGTGTTGCAAAGCTTGACCAAAGTCGGCACGCGCAATCCTTTGTTTTTGTTGGATGAAATCGACAAACTCGGCACCGATTTTCGTGGCGACCCATCAAGCGCATTGCTCGAGGTGTTAGACCCCGAACAAAACAACAAATTTGGTGACCACTACGTTGAAGTCGACTACGACTTGAGCGACGTGATGTTTGTCGCAACATCGAATTCGATGAATATTCCGCCGGCCTTGTTAGACCGTATGGAAGTCATTCGTTTGTCCGGCTACACCGAAGACGAAAAAACCCATATCGCGATGAAATATCTGTTCCCCAAACAGATGAAAAACAATGGCGTGAAAGAACAAGAACTCAAAGTTGAAGAGAGCGCTGTGCGCGACATCGTGCGCTACTACACACGTGAAGCCGGTGTGCGTTCTTTAGAGCGTGAGTTGTCCAAGATTTGCCGCAAAGTTGTGAAAGCTTTGCTTCTCAAACAAATGCAACCCCAAGTGGTCGTCAATGCAGAGAACTTGAATGATTTCTTAGGCGTGCGCAAATATTCATATGGCCGTGCCGAAGCACAAAACCAAGTCGGCCAAGTCGTCGGTTTGGCTTGGACCGAAGTCGGTGGCGATTTGCTCACCATCGAAGCCGCCATCATGATCGGTAAAGGCACGATCACGCGCACTGGCTCGCTCGGTGACGTGATGAAAGAATCCGTCGAAGCCGCTCGCACCGTAGTACGAAGCCGTGCACGCGTTTTGGGTATCACCGAAGACTTGCTAGAAAAACGCGACATCCACATCCACGTGCCTGATGGCGCAACGCCTAAAGACGGTCCTAGCGCTGGTGCAGCTATGACCACGGCATTGGTCTCTGCACTCACCGGTATTCCCGTGCGTGCCGATGTAGCGATGACAGGCGAGATTACTTTGCGTGGTGAAGTGACCGCGATTGGTGGTTTGAAAGAAAAATTATTGGCCGCTTTGCGCGGTGGCATCAAAACCGTTTTGATTCCAGAAGAGAACGTCAAAGACTTGCAAGAAATTCCAGACAACGTGAAGAGCGGTTTGGAAATTGTGCCCGTCAAGTGGATCGACAAAGTGCTTGAAATCGCGTTAGAGCGCGTGCCTACACCTTTGCCAGACGACATTGCAGTGGTGCCAACGCCACCTGCAACCGAAGGCGATCTGAAGGCGCAAGCCATCAAGCACTAAGACAAATTTTTTTGCTATAATTTTGTTTTATGCGGGAATAGCTCAGTTGGTAGAGCGCAACCTTGCCAAGGTTGAGGTCGCGAGTTCGAGCCTCGTTTCCCGCTCCAAATAAGAAACAAGGGAAGCACCAGCTTCCCTTTTTCGTCAAAGCATATGGCTCGATAGCAAAGCGGTTATGCACCGGATTGCAAATCCGTGTAGGTCGGTTCGAC
>JBBAOY010000027.1:28167-31225 GCA_040401095.1 Limnohabitans sp. | reverse complement strand
CTGGCAAGAATCCAGTGGCATCAAGGATGAAGTCGCCATCTTTAAGGGCAAGGTAGTCAATGCGGCTATCTCCATGATTTACTTCTCGGCCAATAGCAACGGCAGTATTTTGCGCGTCTTTCAATGTCAACTTTGTAACTAGCACCCCATTACCAACCGCATTTGGTCGGTGTGACATAGTGAATACGTAGCTTTCCCCAGCATTAAGGTGCACTGTATATTTTTGGTGTTCCCCATTTGTGTTTAGCTGCCCGAACGTCGTACTAGCAGCTTCGCTTAAAGGAAGTTGACCATTTAAATTGCTGCGTTGAGACGTTTTCAACGCGCTGAAGATGCTGTCTGGATTACTTGTACTGTAGTTTTGCTCATCCACCACAATGACAGGCATACCCTCACCAGTGAACACGTGTTCCGCAGCTTTAAAATTACCTGCAGATTTAAAGTAATTTGCACTCGATGCAGAAAGAGATGACATTTTTCCATTTGTTTGTCTAAGCAAAACTTGTTCACTATTCCATTGTTCCTTTGTATACGCCGATCTGAACAATTTTCTGCTGGTTTCGTTTAAGCTAATTGCGCCGTCACTGGTTAAAAGCATGATGGTATCTTTGCTGGAATCAAAGTCCCAAATATGAATGGTGCTTGCCAATTGAGACCAAGAGCCTTTACCGTAAATAAGGTAAGTGTTTTTTCCACCTCCACCAATAAGATTGATGTTACTGTTTTGGCCCAAGGCATCGGCTGAAATGCTAAAGATGTCATTACCTGCCATGCCTGCAACGTTATAGTTTGTCGGGCCTGTTGCGAATGGATCACTGCCTATGGTGATAAACTCATTAGCGTTAGATGCGATGTATTGAGCGTGCTGCGAGTCCAAAACTACGCTCTTGGTCACCGTCCCATCTGTATTATGGTTGGTAGAAACAAACTTTCTGATATCCATTAATTCGAGGGCGGCATTTCCCATCACCGAAACACCTTGAGGTGCGCCTCTGGGCGAAAAGTTTACATCCCAAGTGAATTGGGTGTTAGTCAAATGTCCAACGTTCAAGGTCTGCGCACCAGCCAAGCGTGCTGTCGGATCAGATGCAGCAGCAGCCAAACTCAAATCGCCTAGTTCTTTCAGCAAAGTTGGCATCAAGTTATCTTGCAAGGTGTCAAAATCATATAAGTTGAGATGGCCTGAGCCGATGATTTGTACATACTTAACCAAAGCCTGCATCAGCATTTCTGTTCTGCTTTGATCCGAGTAGGGAAGTTGTTGGGCCTTGGTTATCAAGCACCATAGTTCAACAATTCTTATATCTTTGGTTGTGATTAAAGGTATTTCTGTGGCTTGTACAGCTGGTGGGTTTATGTCTTCTAGTCGGCGTCCAGCAGTAGGGACTACGCCTGCATTAGCGCCTAATAATAAAGCTCGAACAGGTGATATTGGTTGGTTGCGCTCTTGCGCAACTGGTGTATCAAAAAAGCCAGCCCCTATTGTCTGTGCCGCGACAGAAATAGCCTGCGGCGCACTAGGCACAATAGCAAGCGCCCCACTAGCTGCACTAGCTGCACTGCTTCTGAGTGCTTCTATGGCATCTTTTGCATCTTTGTTTGTCTGTACGATATCTCTAAATACTTGTGCACAAGAATTCTTATGCTGATCATTTGGAAAAAAACCGCTCCATTTTCCATTGACCATCCAGTAGGAAATTCTATTTATGAACGATTCACCTCTTTGGTGATACGAGTCATAATTCCATGCTCCAATCCGCCCTAATGATGCTTCGTCCCTTAATCTCGCTACGTCGTTTCTTAAAATGTTTCCATACCTTACAAGGGTGCAACCGATTGACAATAATACTCCGGTGGCAGCTACGGCGCCGAAACCTATCATAATCTTGTTAAAGAGTGAAAGCGCATCATTATTAGGAAGGGTATATTCGAGTACTCTTTCTGTTGTCTGAGGAAAAAATGTAGAGCTAGATGTGTTTGACGATGCTAAAAATTTAGTGGTACTAATTGAAGATGTATTGGTGTTTGCAATAACAGATACATCTATTGAAGGAGTTGATGTTGGTGCATAAATAAGGCCGACATTATTAGTAGTTGATTGACCAGGAATTGCAGGTAATGGCGTTGTAGTTAAAACTGATGTGCCGCCTTGCGGTGTAGTAGCAAAATTTGTAGTTGTAGTTGTAGTTGTGGTTGTGGTTGTGGTTGGAGCGGCACTCGGAGGAAGATTAGGGGCAACAGGAGCTACCGGTAATGGTGTTGGAGCAGAAGTGAAATGATAAGTAGGAGTAGGAGCGACTGTTGGAACACCTGAGGGTGAATTTGTAGGCCCACTAGTATTGACAATAGCTGTTCCTGTAGGAAGAAATGATGGTGTGGGTGAGGGTGATGACGTAGGTGATGACGTAGGTGCCAAACTTGCAGTTGTTGAGGTTGTACTATTTCTTCCATCAGTAGCGACCGAAGTAGTGGTTGAGGTCGTAGTGCTCGTAGTCGTCGAGGTGGTCGTAGATGGCTTTGATGTAGTTGTCGTTGTCGTTGAATTTTGAACCACGCCAACAGTAGTAGGGCTAGCTGATGGAGCAGCTGATGGAGCAGCTGATGGATCTGCAAACACAGTTGGTGATGATGTTGGTGATGATGTTGTCGTAGCAGGAGCACCTGACGTTGTGGTAATTGCTAGTGCTGTAGTAGTATTTTTAACTTCCATCGAAGTTGTGGCAGTAGTGGTCGTAGTCGTCGAGGTTTGACTAAAACCTGCAATTGAAGTTGGCGTTGCAGTAGGCCCTGATGTATAAATGACAGGGGTTGGAGCTGATGTGGGAGTTGATGTGGGACCCAATGTAGGAATATATGTTGCACCCACTACAAACGGTGTTGGGGCTGCACTTGGTGGAGTGGGCGACTGCGTAGGCGGAATTGTTGCAACAAATGCAGTGGTAGTAGTAGTAGTGCTTGGTGCGTTTGTAGGAAAAGCACTAGGTTCTGACGTTGGTTTAGTAGTTTCAGTTTTCGATAATAAAGAGGGTCTTGGAGTAGGTGCTGTTGGGCCTTGACT
>JBBAOY010000027.1:25697-28067 GCA_040401095.1 Limnohabitans sp. | reverse complement strand
TGGTTATTAAAAAATTACTGTCCCAATTTTTGTATTGATAAGCAATTGGGTAGCTTGACTGGCATTTGTATATAAGTCGTATGTTTCTGAAGTGTTTGTTATGAAGTTACTGGCGCTGGTAGTTTTGATCCATCCGCCACCATCGTTTGTGAAGTCAACTTTGCTTTGTTGGCCATCTATCACCATCTGGTGATAAGACACAGTGCCATCACCTAACCCAGTCCAACCTGTAGCTTTGTTGAAAAGATTCATGGCAGACATGTTTTGAATATCACTCCAAGCCACTTTGAGGTTATTTCCTACACCAAGGTTGATTTTTTCAATGGATTGCAATCGGCTATTTGCGATTTGTGTCAGATCAAGTAAGACGCCTGTTCCACTTAATGCCAAGGTATCTATACCACCACCACCATCCACGCGCGCTAAACGTCCGCTTGATGAAACGCCTCGCGTGAGTTGGTCAATATTATTTTGAGTCAAATTGAAAGAGTCATTACCAGCACCGCCGTACATAACATCGGCGCCACCATTGCCGTAAATGACATCGTCACCAGCGCCGCCCACCAAAGTTTCATCAATATTGCTGGTATTTAAATTAATTGTGTCATTGCCAGATGTGCCAGTGCCTTGTGCGGTAAATTTGGTTTGACTGCCAAGTAGTGCATTTGTAGTGGAACCAAGCTTTACTGTTGGTAAGAGATTATTCGCTCCCGTGTAGTCATCTAATATGAGATCGGGTATTGCGTCGCCGTTGATATCACCTGGCGCGGTAATATTTCCCAAGAAATCAGACGAAACGTCAATAGTTTTTGATAGGTCTACTATTTTGTAACCGTAAGCGCTAGTGCCTTTGTCGTCTAGAGTATTTAAATCTACGTTATCGGTATTTGTTTTTCCATAAACTACGTAAGAAAGAAAGTGGTTTAGCTTATGGGCACTATCCGTGGGTATGGTTGTGTTGAAAGTAAGCTTTATCAGAATATCTTCTAAGCCGTCACCGTTTACGTCACCGTAGTTGGCTGCTGTTTCTCTTGGTATATCTTGATTTGGTATTCCGTCTATATCTTGAAAAATTACGTTGATTAATGCAATGCTCGGTAACGAAATCGTAAAACCCTTATTCCCCAAACTATTTAAATTAATTGGCGTGTTGTCATTTTGTCTACCAAAAACCACGTAAAACTTGGCTGCGGTGTGGTCATATGATTGGCCTTCGAATATAAAATCGTTGCGTCCATCGCCGTTGAAATCACCATAAATCTTGGTGGCATTTAAGCCTACATCACAAGCTAAAAAAGGAAGATTAGGATCAGCATTGATGACATAACCTATGCTTGAACCATTACCTGTTCGAATTTGGTTAACGTCTAAATCTGTGTTTTTGATTTGCGCGCCACCATAAATGACAAATATTTCTTCTGGGCTCTTTAAACTGGGAGTTGCAGCATATGAGTTAGCAATAGCCAAGTCGCCGTACCCATCTCCGTTAGTGTCGCCAAGGTATGAAATAGCCCAACCAAATGATAAATCTGCAGATACAACTGTATTTGGATTTGAGTCAGTGATGTAGATTCCTTTTAAAGTTGTACTTGAACTTTTGATATCTGTAATTGGTACGGTGGAGATATAGGGGTTGTTGATCTTTCCAACTAAATTTGTATCTCCAAATAAGACAAAAACCTTTTTACGTTCAAAGTCAGCAACAAATATATCTGCAAGTCCATCTCCGTTTATATCTCCTGATGTAATTGATTTATATCCTCTAGAAGTTAACATTGAGCTATTAACATTGGATGGACTCGCAATCCTTGGAAGAGAATTACCACTAAAAGCATCATAAAAATCGATGTAATTACCTGTAGGCACCACATTACTTGTACCGGGTATATAAGCCACCGCTCTTTGTGTTGCAAACGCCACCTCTCCAACGCCATTTCCATTAAAGTCGTTCACTACTATCGGCAAAATACCAACTTGTGTTGAATAAAAAGGCGTGCCAATCATTCCTCCTACTTCTTTTTCCAAAGAGAAAATTTGAGTGCTTGAGGTTGCACCGCTAGCAGGGTCACTTAAATCAAATTTGCCACTGGTATTGCCGTAAATAACATAAGCTTTACCAAGTAAACCACCTGTGTTTACATTGCCGCCTTTAAAAATAAATAGCCAGTCCGCAATACCGTCACCGTTTAAGTCACCTGCTGCAAAAGTTTCTACGGCACCTAAGGCTTGTGGAGACAGCGGTACGGATGTTGTTCCAAATGAACTAAGCACCTTGGTAGTGGGATTGCTGGTAACGGTTTCTTTGGTTACAAAGTTATCGGTGTACTTTGCGACAACGCGAACGAACTGGCCCACCTGATTTTGTGTAAG
>JBBAOY010000027.1:0-25597 GCA_040401095.1 Limnohabitans sp. | reverse complement strand
TATCGGTGTACTTTGCGACAACGCGAACGAACTGGCCCACCTGATTTTGTGTAAGGGCAAAAGTAGCGGCAGTTGCATTAGGAATATTGCTCCAATTCGTTGTTCCGTCAGCAGAAGACTGCCACTGATAAGTGATAGCCCCAGCGCCTGAGGTGGGAATACCGTCGGCATCAGTGATGTTGGTGGATGAAGCGGTGAGGACGTTGCCTTGCGTCGTGGTGCCAGTGATGGTTGGCAAACCTGTAGGTGCGTCATTAACGTTGGCGATGGCAGCTGTGGAATCGCTTACTACTCGTTCTTGGGTTCCTAAGTTGTCTGTAAAAGTTGCAACGACTCTGACTAGGCTGCCAACTTGCGCTTGGGTGGTGGTGAAAGTGGAGGCGGATGCGCCGTCGATATTAGACCAATCCGTAGCTGGGCCTTTTTTGGCTTGCCATTGGTAAGAAATCGCAGCGGCATTAGGCATACCGTCGGCATCAGTGATGTTGGTGGATGAAGCGGTGAGGACGTTGCCTTGCGTCGTGGTGCCAGTGATGGTTGGCAAACCTGTAGGTGCGTCATTAACGTTGGCGATGGCAGCTGTGGAATCGCTTACTACTCGTTCTTGGGTTCCTAAGTTGTCTGTAAAAGTTGCAACGACTCTGACTAGGCTGCCAACTTGCGCTTGGGTGGTGGTGAAAGTGGAGGCGGATGCGCCGTCGATATTAGACCAATCCGTAGCTGGGCCTTTTTTGGCTTGCCATTGGTAAGAAATCGCAGCGGCATTAGGCATACCGTCGGCATCAGTGATGTTGGTGGATGAAGCGGTGAGGACGTTGCCTTGCTGCACCGCTGTGGCAGTTCCAGAGAGTAGGCCTTGAGCTGCGCTTCCAGTAATGGTTGGCAAACCTGTAGGTGCGTCATTAACGTTGGCGATGGCAGCTGTGGCTGCACTGTTAACTGTTTCAGCCGTGCCTAAGCTATCGGTGTACTTTGCGACAACGCGAACGAACTGGCCCACCTGATTTTGTGTAAGGGCAAAAGTAGCGGCAGTTGCATTAGGAATATTGCTCCAATTCGTTGTTCCGTCAGCAGAAGACTGCCACTGATAAGTGATTACCCCAGCGCCTGAGGTGGGAATGCCGTCGGCATCAGCGATGTTGTTGGATGAAGCGGTGAGGAGGTTGCCTTGCTGCACCGCTGTGGTAGTTCCAGAGAGTAGGCCTTGAGTTGCGCTTCCAGTAATGGTTGGCAAACCTGTAGGTACATTATTTAAAAAACTACTACCAAAACTACTAATTAAACTTGCCCAAGTGAGTTGCCCGTTTGTCCAACTTGTATATAAAGGATTGTTAGCCAACGAATTGACGGCATCTTTCATTTGCATGCCAGGGTTGTCGTCTAAGACAGATTTAACAGCTAATGCCAAACCGTAATTGTCAAATTTTTGATTGATAGCGCCGTTTGAATCGATTAGCAATACTGGCTTGGTTGTCACCAATCCGTCTGGGTTGGATGTATCTGAAATTCCATATTTGGTAGCAATATCAAGATTGGCACTACTGATGCTTGCACTCGTGGCTTTTGTTAAATCACTAGCCACATTTGCTATCACTTTGTTAGCTGCTTCTGTAGTGAGTGGGTTGATGTTGACGCTAAAAGTGGTTTGGTCTGCAGGCAGATTAAAAATGGTGACGAGAGGTGCGGTACCTAAACTCTTGCCTAGTCCAGTCGCCTCATCCATAAAGTTGTAGGCGCCTTTATTCGTATCGCTGACAACCAGTTTGACAATACCGGTATACGATTTTTGTAAGCTGACAGAGAAAGTTCCATCCGATTGAATGCTGGTGGTCGACACTAAAAGATTGCCACTGGCATCAAAGGCTTCAACTTTAAGTCCGCCGTTGTTGATCACCGGCCCCGCCGCGATGAATCCGGTTAGAGATATAGTCGCAGATGCGGTAGGTGTGGCTGTAGTCGACGAAGAACTTGCACTGCCGCCAGACGAACCCCCTTTGCTACCAGCAAGGGCTAAGCCTCCAAGTCCTGCCCCTAAACCCAATAAGCTAAATGATGGTGTGGATGCAACTGCTGGAATAGTTGCGGTGCTCACCATAGATGCCTGGGCAACGATAGTGTCCGCTTGGCTTTCAAAGGCAGTGTTTGAAAGTTTGGCGCTATCTTGTGGTTCATTCATGGATAAGCTGGCGATACGCACACTATTGGAGGCTGGGGTAACACTGTCAACACCAACAGCGGCCCCTTCTTTATTAGTAGGTAACAGGTTGTTATTAGAAACATCTGTTGATGCGCTATTACTTGCGACGTTTTGAGAACTGTCGTTTGCGTTGTCTGGTTCTTCTTGGCCTGAAAGGCGCTTTATTTTTGTAACTTGAGGCTTGGTTTGTGTTGTTTTGGAATCAACGACTCCATCAAACGCGCTGCCTGTGTTGGAAGCCTTGCGAGACTGAGATTTGCCAGAAAGTTTCTTAAGTTGGGACTTAAAACTTTCGGGATTAACGTTTGTGGCGACTGTAGGATCTGAAGAATTTTGCATTTTAAATTACTCAAATTTAGTTAATGGATAAATAATTATTACTATTTTTCTGTCATTGCACCACCAAAAGCCTTATAAACAGGCTTGATGAGGTACTTCAACACCGAGCGTCCACCCGTTTTGAGGTCGACGGTGGCTGTCATGCCCGGTTTGAGCATGGCTGCGGTGAGTTTTGGGTGCTTCTTAGCGTCATCCGCAAGCAAACTGACTTTGGCGCGGTAAAAGGTATTGGCTTGGCCATTGGGACCTTGCTCGGTGAGCGTGTCTGAGCTGATGTAGCGCAAGGTTCCGTGCAACACGCCGTAGATGGAATAGTCAAAAGCATCTAGCCGAATCGTGGCGGGAAGCCCCGCTTTTAATTGGCCGATGTCTGCTGGATTGATGTTGACTTCAAACTCCGGCTCGGTCTCGGTTGGAGAGATTTGCATCAACTCGTCGCCTTGTCGCAGCACACCACCGATGGTGGTGACGCGTTGGTATTTCACAACGCCTGCCACGGGTGCAGTGATGGTGGTATGGTCTAAAACGCTTTGGCGTTCTTCTAGTCTGTAATAGTTGGTAGAGAGGTCCTCAGCAATTTTTGCGGCTTCCGCACGCGCGTCTTGTAGGTATTTATTGCGCACTGCATTGATACGACCTTGCAGTTCTGTCACTTGCCGCTGCGCACGCATCACTTCGAGTTGGCTGGTGTCGCCTGTGGTGAATAGCTTTTTGTTGAGCTCCAACTCATGTTGCGCAGATGCAATAGTTTCAGACAGGTTGTCTAAGTCTTGCGACAAACTGCGTTTACGTTGGTTGTAAAAAGCCATCTGCAAAGTTTGGAATTGCGGAAAGTCGGCGTAGTCTTTGCCGAAGTAAGGCGTTTTTTGATCAGCTTCTGCTTGGGCGCGGATGAGCGCAATTTCTAAAGAGGCTTGTTTGGCGCGGCTCTCTGTGAAAGATGCATTGGCGCGTTCTTTTTCTAGTTCCGCCAAAGGCTGTCCACTGACCACGGTATCGCCCTCTTGCACAAGTACACGCGATAGCACGCCGCCATCTGCCACTTGAATAATTTGTGTGTGGTCTGCCGGAATCAGCTTGCCCTGCGCACGGACGGCTTGGTCTAACTCAAAGAAAGAAGCCCAGCCCAAAAAAACGAGCAACAGCAAAAATATGACGTTGGTGGTGGTGAGTAACCAACTCAGACTTGAAATATTAAAAGATTTGGTAGTGAAACGCATGGTGTAACTCCTGTATCAAGCTTGGCGTAAATGGGTGGCGTTGTTTGCTGCTTCGGGACGTGCGTTGTGCAATTGCCGCAACACATCTTGTTTAGGACCATCAAGTGCAATTTGGTGGTTGTAGACAACGATGAGGCGATCTACTAAATCGAGCATCTCGGTTTTGTGTGTCACCAACACCAAGGTGTCTGTGGGTTTGATCGCTTCTTGGAGGGTTTGCGTCATGTGCGCCTCGGTGTTGCGGTCCATCGACGCGGTGGGTTCATCCAATAACCAAATGCTGGGTTGACGTAAAACCGTACGCGTGATGTTTACCAATTGACGCTGGCCACCAGATAAGCCCGTGCCACCTTCATAGATAGTGCGTTGCAACCCATGCGGATGCGGTGTGATGACGGCTTGCATCAAACCTGTTTTACGCGCGGCTTCTAATATGGCTTCGTCACCCGGGTCGACTTGGCCCAAGATAAGGTTGTCGCGCAAAGTGCCAGAGAAGAGACGACCGTCTTGTTGCACATAGCCGATGTGTTGGGCTAACAGAGGCTTGTCGATGTGCGTTAGGTCGAGGCCATCTAACAACACACGGCCCTCTTGAGGCTTGAACATGCCAGATAAGACGCGTAATAAAGTGGTCTTGCCTGAACCCACAGGACCTAAGATGCCAATTTTTTCGCCAGGCCGAATGATGAGTTGCGGCACCATCAAAGCGCGGCTTCCTTGGTAGTGGCTGGTGATGTTTTCTAAACGGTATTCACCGCGAATGTTTTCTATCGCAATAGGTTGCGATTGACCGTGGTGGTCGTCTTCAAGAGACCACAATTTGTCCAAGCTTTGCAAAGCAGCTTTGGCATGTGACCATTGCACAATTTGTCCAGGGATGATTGACACAGCAGACAACACCCTGCCTGACAAAATAGAACAAGCGATCAAAGCACCTTGGCTGATATCGCTACGCGTGACCAAATAGGCGCCATAGGCGACCATCAACACATACGAAACTTGTTGAAACGATGCGGCGAGGTGTTGCGAGTGCTCGCTGATATTGCGCATTTCCAATTCGCTCTCGCGTGCGTCATTGGTGGTGCGCATCCAACGGGTGAGCATGCGCCATCCGCCTTGGCCGGCTTTGATGGTTTCAGCGCCTTCGATGGTCTCCACCAACAAACCCGTTTTTAAATTGCCTGCGGCCATGGCTTGCTTGGCAATGTTTTCTAAACGTTTGCGATAAAACAAACCAATGCCTAAGGACACTAAAAAGAAAAATGTTGGGATGAGTGCCAGTGGCCCAGCTATGACAGCAATGACACCGGCGAAGAACAGTGCAAACGGGGCGTCTACCATTAGGTTGGTGGTCATTGATGTCATGAAGCCGCGGATGGTTTCGTAGCCGCGCATTTGTGAAGCCAAGGCGCCGACGCTTTGTGGCATTTGGTCTAAGCGCACAGACAGAAAGCGCAAATACACGGTGCGTGCAAGACGCTGGTCGACTTGGTCGATCAAATCTTCGTACAAATGGCTGCGCACATGTTTGATCAGCCATTCAAAAAAGATGGCAATCAGCACGCCTAAAGTGAGTACCAATAACGTTTGCATGGCGGACGATGGGATCACCCGGTCATACACCTGCATACTAAAAAACGAAATAGCCAGTGCTAAGACGGTGGCAATAAGACTGGCTAATACCGTCTCGCGAATAATGCGCCGGTGCGACAGTAACTCGTCCAAGATAAGACGCAATACGGGGCTTTTACTCGCCACATAAGGTTGGCTGAGTTTGAGTGAAATGGCATGGTGATCGGGCAGTGCATCGTCTGCGCGCTCAACCCAACGACTGGTATGTTTGTCCCACCATTCGCTGATCCATTGGTTTTGGGCGTTTTTGCCGCGTAGCAAACCCCACTCAATTCCAAAATAGGGTTCGATACGGCATAAGAGAGCTGGAGCGCTGTCAAGTTGCGGTTCTGGTTTCCAGCGTGCAGCCGGCAGGCGAAGTTGCTTGGTGATGTAGCGAATTTGCGCTTTGGCATCTTCTGGCGTGTTGTCTTGTGCGGTTTCTACCGCTTCGCGCAAGGCAAGACGGTCTAGGTTGTCTGATTGCAACTGCGCTAGTCGGACTAGGCAGGGTAAAAGTTGAACATTCTTCACGTCTTCCATGCTTGTCTCCAGTGGTTCATTAGGGTTTGTTGACGATGTCTAGGCCGCTCACAAAGAGCGCCAGTCGCCAAGACACTGCGATGTGATTGGCTTTGATGTCTGTGAGCTGTGCTTGTGCTTGTGAAAGTTCGCGTGCGGCGTTGAGCACTTCGGTCCAGCTTTTACGGCCCGCTAGAAATTGGCGGTCGTGTGACTGCATGACTTGCTCTTGCGATGTCAATGCGGATTCAAGCGCTTGGGTTTGCTCTACCAGTCTTGCGGATTGTGCGTAATCGGTGAGCACTTGCTCGCTGATAGAAAGAGTTTGTGATTGGACTTCTTCTTTAGCGGCAAGGCTTCTGGCCTGGGCGGCTTTGACATTGCTTAAAACCGATAAGCCCGCACCGAGTTGGGTGCTCAGCCCAACAAAAATACGATCTTGGAATGTGTTGCTGGTCTGCATTGAAAAAGCCCCGTATTGACGCTCTGCGCGCACATACACGTCGGGAAGTAAGGCGGAGCGGTTTTCTTCCACGATGGCTTCTTGGATCAGAGATTGCGCGCGGGCTTTTTGGATGGTGGGGTGGATTGCCAGTGCGGCTTCCAAGGCCCGGTCTTGCGAAATAGGCAAATTTAGTGGCGCTGACAAATTAGCGAGTAGTTCATTTAAATGGATAGGCTGACCAATAAGTTGTTTTAGGCGAACGGCGTAACTTTCCACCCGCGCGCGGGCTGCACTGAGGTCTGACTTCACTGAGTCCAATCTGGTCTGGGCGAGTTGCAAGTCAGCGTCTGATTGCGCGCCTAAATCCATGCGGCGTTGCACTTGTTCACGCAGTTTTTGGTGGGTGGCCAGACTTTGTTCTGTTGACTGCATGCGCCAATGGGCTGCGAGTAAGTCAGCGTAGGTTTGCGCGACTTTCAAACTGATTTGCAAACTGGTCTCGTTCAGGTCTGCGGTTTCGTATGCAAGCGTGGCTTGTGCCTTTTCTTTGCCAGCGGTTAAGCGGCCATTGGTCCAAAGGGGTTGCTGGAGTCGAACGGTGGTGACGTTTTTGTCGCCGCTGTAGAAAGGGTCACCACTTGCGGCATTGACACGCTCTGTGCTGATGGCTGGGGTGGGGAAATATTGCCATTTGGCGGTTTCTATGCCGATTTCAGCGGCTTGCATCTGCGCCCTTTGCGAAGCGATGCTGGGGTGGCTGAGTAATGCCGAATTCATCAGATTTGGCAAAGATTGAGCCAAACTATCAAAAGTAGCAAAAGAAAGTGGCGCTGCAGCCAGCGCCAGCGTCCATAATCTCCAATTTGAGTTTTCAGCTCCAATGACCGATAAAAGTTTCATTTTCATCCCCTGTTTAAAACGATAGTATCAACAATTTGTTGATTTTGGTGGTTTCAAAGTAATACTTGAGTATTACTAAAGGTTAATTATGAGTACTTTTAGAAATGTGGCGATGAAAGTTGCACCGAGTGGCCGCAGATTGGCGTTTAGTCAAGTGGGCGATGCCAATAGTCCGCGGGTATTACTGTGTTTGCCGGGCCTTTTAGAAACCCGCGCCACCTTTGACCCCTTACTTCATGCAGCCAGCGAAACCCAGGGCTTGCGAGTCATCAGCCTCGACCTTTGCGGACGTGGAAACTCAGACCCGCTGCCAAATGACAGCGGCTACTGCATGTCGTTGTATTTATCGGACGTCGAAGCATTTATTCGCCAAGAGATTTTTGGCCATGGCTTGCCTAGACCACGCCTAGATGTTCTAGGAACCAGCATGGGCGGCATCTTGGGGATGTATCTCGCTGGCAAGGCAGAAAACGATGTGTCAGGTTTGTTTTTAAACGACATTGGCCTGAACCTGTCATGGATGTCGATTTATGGCTTGTACGAGGGCATGAAGACAGCCGGGACCTTAGAGACATTAGCCTCGCGGTTGGGTGTAACTGAGGGAGCTGTACGTGATGTGCAGTCGCCACATCACTTCGACCTGCCTCACCACAAAGATTGGAAAGGCATGAAGTTTGGCCATGTGTTGAATAACTTCAAAGGCTCTGTGTCTTTGGTGTTTGGCGGCGAATCAGGGGTGTGTTTGCCACAACAAGTGCAAGAGTTGCAAGCCAAATTTCCTCACCTAGCAGAGATGCGGGTTGAGGGTGCTGCGCATCCTGTGCCTTTTACGCAAGCGGTGTGCGCGTTTGTGCTTAAAGGATTGAAATTACCGCAACTGGAAGTTAAAACTAAACCGCCTGAAATATTGCCGGTCAAGGACAGCTTGGTTCAAGCGCCATTACCTGTAGAAGAAACTTTATCGGTCGGCCCGTTACAAGCAGTTTCACAGGAGACGCATTTGACGCTTGAGACGAGCGCTCCAGTAACGCATCTAACGAGCACTCCTGTAACGCATGTCGAGCAAACAAATGAAGAGGTGACACCTGAAGAAAAATTTGTCCGAGCTAGTCAAGCCGAAGTTATAGATGGCAGCACCTTGCGAAGCAAATTTGCTAAATGGATGGCAAGATTTAAATAAAGACCCATTGAATTTTGAAAGTATTCGAATACTTCATACATTTACTTTTGTCCGAAGTCGCCATAACGAAGTAACTTCTGCGGCGCGCGCGACATGCAGGGGATCCTCCATATCGGTTGTTTTGCCATGGCGCGGCTTGATGTCTTTGCGCTCCAGCACTTCAAGGCCGCCTTCATCTATCCATTGCAATAAAGTTTCTCGCGAGCGCAAACCCAGATGCTCGGCTAAGTCCGACAAAATCAACCATCCCTCACCAACAGGCGTGAGATGGGCTCGCAAGCCTAATAAAAACCCTTTCAGCATTTTGCTGTCTTCGTCGTAGACCGCATGCTCAATGGGCGAAGTGGGTCTTGCTGGTACCCATGGCGGGTTGCACACAACCAATGGTGCAAGGCCTGGTGGAAATAAATCTATGTCGAGCAATTCAACTTTTGGCAAAACGCCAAGTCGTTCAAGGTTTTCGCGAGCGCAGATTAGTGCGCGTGGGTCTTGGTCAGAGGCTATGACGCGCTGTACGCCGCGTTTTACTAGTAATGCAGACAGTACGCCCGTTCCAACACCGATATCGAAAGCCAATGCCTTGTCGCGAATCGCCATGTTGGCGACTAGGTCGATATATTCGCCGCGTACGGGTGAGAAAACGCCATAGTGAGGAAAGATACGGTTGTTGGGCGGTTTACCTAATGCAGTAATTTCCACGCCTTTTTTGCGCCACTCGTAAGCACCCACCAAACCTAATAATTCGCGCAACGACACCATGCTGGTATCACTAGACGGCGGCCCCCATGCATGCACACATGCAGCTTGCATATCGGGTGCGCGGCGCAAAGGCACTCGGTAATCAGCGTCTAAAGGAATGAGTAATAAACCCAGAACACGCGCACGTTGACCCAGCGCTTGTCGGTGCAAATGAAATGCTTGCGCTGTGTCAATCGGCTTATCGGTAGAGTTATCAATCGGTTGATGGGTGTTCCGACGATGCGTAGATTTTTTATGAGCACTTTTTTGAGTGCGCCGTGCAAGGGCTTGGAGAAGTTGCCGTGCGTTATGGAAGTCTCCTTGCCATAACACTGCGGTACCTTCACACATCAATCTATAAGCGACATCTGCAGATAAAGTGTCATCGCCATAAACGACACGTTTTGGTGCTAGTGCGCCGCTTTCGCAGCGCCACTGGGGCAAATTAGGTGGCGACAGCATGGGGGCATCATAACGATGCGGCCCATGTTGTGGCGATAGCAATACTGACTAGTTAATGGCTAGTTAGTTGATTGGATACGAACGCCATAAATATAGGGAACGCTCCCCGTAAACCAAGTGTCCCACCATGAAAATGACGTTGTGTTGGGTACATTGTCAGATTTAGATATACCTCTAATCTCTTTGTTGAGGTCATACCAATAGTGGTAATAAATAATTTTGGTAGAAATTCTTGGTGCATCTCCGTTGATTGGTTCTACTTTGACCGAACCTACCTTGGCTGAAATCCTTTGCAACTTGTCCCAATTGCCGTAATAAAAACTATGACAACTTGGCTTACCTTGGTAATTGACATTGGGATAAAAGCAAACGTTGCCTTGCGTTGCTGTTGAAGGATTGGGTATTGGATTGGGTATCGGGTTGGGCGCGGGCGAAATTGGATTCGGTTCCGCCACACCCATTAATTTGTAGCCACTAGAGGTCAATCGTAGAGTCGGTCTGCTAATGCCGCTGATCGTAACAGCCTTGGAACTCCCTCCATTTGCAGATAGCAGCGCACTTTCAGTGTGTGCCAAAGTGGCTGATGGCTTCAAACTCTTTACAGCTGCAACACCGCCAGACACCATTGCGGTAGCTGGCGAAGTTCCTGCCATGGTGTTCCAGCAATCAAAATTATTTCCATCTGAGCACAAGGTAGGCAGTGCATATTGGCTATTTGTGCTTGTATCGCCTCCTATGGCAAAGAGTTTCACTTGGCTGCTGAAGTTGGAATAGCTCGCAGTAGTAAGCCCATCAAGTTGTGTAGCGGCTACGCTCACCGCATTACTCGCGCACGCTGGAAAAGATATCGCGGTTTTATTGCCATTGTTTCCAGCTGCCACGATAGGCAAAACACCAAGCGTGCGTAAATTCTCAAATATATTTTTGAATAACCCGCCCACAAAGTCGCCATCGCAGTTTTGAGGGTAAGTGCCACCACCTAAGCTCAAGTTGGCTGCGACGATAGGTGGCAGGCCGTTATTTGTTCGCCTCTGAGCTTCAGTTGCAAGCCACTCCAGTGCTGCTAGCAAATCACCTGTAGAAACTGATATTGCGTTACCGGTTTTATTAAAAACTTGTATTGGAAGAATTCGTGCCTGCGGCGCTATCCCGCCTTTTAATGAAACATTGGCCGTATTTGTAGATGCGTTTATTACGCCCATAGCAGCCGCGCTTGCCATAGCAGTGCCATGTGCACAACCCGCACTGATACCAAGTTGCTTGGAACTCCAAACAAGGCTTCCAGAGTTGGTGGCATCTGCACAACTGCGTGCAACTCTTTTACTAGGGTCTGTATTGTCAAAAGCTTCAATCACCTTGTTTCCGCTGGAACAAAAGCTCGCCCCGCCATTACTCGCCGTCGAGAAACAAGCACCAGGTAGTACTTTTGAATTTCCCAAAGCAGGATGTCGGTCCTCCACACCGGTATCAAGGAGTGCAATGACGACGCCGTTTCCATCAGCCGTTTGGGGACCTCCAGAACCAATAGTGGTTGTATTGACTTGTCTAGACGCGGTGCTGTTGAAAGAAAAGTCCATCGCATTATTTAGGCTGTTGAACCCAGTGGAAGAGGGCACAGTAACTGCATGATGTTCAAGCGGTATATCTGGAAACACCCCTTTGACAGCCGGTAACGATTTCAGTAAGTTCAATTGACAAGCGGTGAGATCCAACCTAACCACTGCGTCCGTATTGAATTTGTGTGCGTTTTCTAGTTGTTGCGCAAAACCTGTGACATCGCAGGGGGCCGATGTGCTAACGCCCAAAAGCACCTTGGGTTTGGTGGCGGCTTCTAGGTCAGCAAGAAATTGGTTTTGTAGTTGTTCGCGTGATGCGACTGATGCCACTTGCGCACCAGTAGTTGGCGTGGTGGAGTTACCGAGTTGTACAAAAACCGAGCTTGTATCGGTGTCGTTATCAGGCTGAACTTCGGCGATTTGCGTTGCAACCAGCGTGCTGGGACTCCCGCCCAATAACGGGCTATCTCCACCGCCTCCACCGCACGCTAAAACCAACATTGCCGTTAACAAACTAGCAAACCTACCAAAACCAAACCTGAAGAAGCGGGCACCATGTTTTAAAAGCAGAGACATAAAGCAACCTTTAGTACAAATAAAAGCTGTTTGTAAATTTTTTAATAAATAATTGGGGTAATAGGTACTCAATAATTTTTTGAGTTGCACTTACAAAATAGATAAACCCAATGCCATCGACACCAACCCACTCGAGGCGAACATGTATAGACGCCACAGCCCATAAGGCTGTTGCTTCACTGCTAGGATGCGTGCCATGAATGCCAAAGACAACTTTCACGGCACGCCGGTTTCAGTCAAGATCCGCGAACGAATTGCCGCTGCGCGCAAGCGCTTCCACTCCAACGACAACATTGCTGACTTCATCCAACCGGGCGAGCTAGAGGCTTTGCTAGACGAGGTCGAAGTCAAGATGAAGGGCGTGCTCGAGAGCCTGGTCATAGACACCGAAAACGACCACAACACGGGCGAAACTGCCCGCAGAGTCGCCAAGATGTACCTGACCGAGGTTTTCAAAGGACGCTATCTCAAAGCCCCGGCGATTACAGAGTTCCCGAACGCCGAGCACTTAAACGAACTGATGATCGTGGGCCCCATCACGGTGCGTAGCGCTTGCAGCCACCACTTCTGTCCAGTGATTGGCAAGATTTGGATTGGCGTTTTACCGAACGAGCGCACCAACGTCATTGGCCTTTCTAAATACGCCCGCTTGGCCGAGTGGGTCATGGGACGTCCGCAGATTCAAGAAGAGGCCGTGGTGCAACTCGCTGACTTGATTCAGCAAAAGACCCAGCCCGATGGCCTCGCCATCGTGATGGAGGCCAGCCACTTTTGTATGTCTTGGCGCGGTGTCAAGGACATGGACAGCAAGATGATCAACTCGGTCATGCGCGGCGCTTTCTTAAAAGACCCGAACTTGCGCCGTGAGTTCTTGTCTCTGATTCCTAAAAAGGACTGATGCCATGCTGGTACGTTTGTTATATGTGAGCCGATCCGTCAATCCTGAGTCCAATGAGGCCACTGAATCTATTTTGAGTAGTGCGCGCGAGCACAACCAACAAAACGGAATTACTGGTGTACTTTGCTACGGTGGCGGTATTTATTTGCAGGCCATTGAAGGCGGACGCAACCAGGTCAATGCGCTCTTTGGAGTCATCGTCAAAGACCCGCGCCATAAAGACGTGGTCATGCTTGACTATCAGGAAATCTCAGAGCGGCGTTTTGGCGGCTGGACCATGGGTCAAGTGCGATTGGATAAGCTCAACCCCTCTATTGTGTTGAAGTACTCGGAAACTGCCGAGTTAGATCCTTACTCCGTCTCAGGCGTTGTGTCGTTTGCACTGCTTGAAGAGTTGATGGCGACCGCCTCGATCATCGGCCGCGCTTAATCCGCGGCGATCTTAGCCATGCTGGTGGGTTGTGATTTCAGCAGCAGCCCGACTAAACGCAAGCCCATCGTTGTTGCCCTTGGCTCTGTCAAGCAGGGCAGGGTTCAGTTAAACGAACTCTTGCGATTTGAAACCTTAGACGCTTGGGCCCAATGGCTTGCGCAGCCAATAGAGTGGGTCGGTGGTTTTGATTTGCCTTTTGGCTTGCCGCGGGAGTTGGTGGAGACGCTCAAGTGGCCTTGCGACTGGTTGGCGTGTATGGTGCACTATGCTTCTTTGTCGCGCGATGACATACGCCAGCAATTCAAAGCCTTTTGTGACGCACGGCCCGTGGGACATAAATTTGCGCACCGTCAAACCGATGCGCCAGCAGGCTCGAGTCCCTCTATGAAATGGGTAAATCCACCCGTGGCGTTCATGATGCATGCAGGGGTTCCTCGGCTTATTGCGGCTGGCGTGACGTTGCCTGGGATGTATGTGCCGCCGGGTAGCTCTGGTTTTCAGCGTATTGGTTTAGAGGCCTATCCGGGTTTGCTGGCTCGCGAGTTGATTGGTAACCAGAGTTATAAAAGTGACGATAAGGCCAAGCAAACGCCTGAGCGATTGATTGCGCGTAAGCAACTGCTACAAGCTTTAGAGCTGGGGCAGACGCGTTTGGGTTTGCAGCTCAAGCTCACCCATGCACAGCACGATAGTTTGGTGGCGGATGCTTCGGGGGATTGCTTGGATGCCGTCTTGTGTATGGTGCAGGCGGCTTGGGCTTTTGCGCAGCATTCTGGTGGTCATGGTTGTTATGGGTTGCCTTTGTTTGATGCGCTTGAGGGGTGGATTGTTTCTGCTTGATGCCCTTTTTTTAGTGTGATTTTGTTTGGTTTGACTTGACTTGACTTGTAGATGGATTGGGTTCGGTTAGGCTGGGTTGGCGGAAGATGCGAGCAAGGGGGTACATAAACCGCTCCGAGCTTCGCTCTTTATGTCGCGGTCTATGTACCCCCTTACCCGCATCTTCTGGAGGCGTATCAGGGGCGAATCTAATGGAGTTGCATTTTTTAGAGCTGTTTGTTTGTCGCGCATATCCTTCAGAGTCGGATCGTCTAGTCCTTCATCGCTACATCATCTAGTGGGACTCATTTAGTTTGTTAGTTGGAGTCACATTGTTATTTTTTTGGCGTGCTAATTTCTTGCATGCGATGCTTGTCTCTGTTTATTTGCCGTTTCATTTTTACTTATTTTTGGTTGTACGCATCTACTTGTTTTGCATGGCAAGGTGTCGTAACGCACGTTAGTGATGGAGATACGTTGTGGGTGCAACCTCTTTCTCGTCACAAGGCTGTCAAGGTGCGCATTCTTGGTATTGATGCACCCGAAATTTGCCAAGTGTGGGGGGCGCAATCTCTGAGCGCTTTGCAGTCTGTAACTATGGGACGCGATGTACAGGTGCATGGGTCGCATACTGATGCTTATGGTCGTCTGTTAGCGCATATATTTTTGCAAGGGCATGATGTGGGCGCTTGGATGGTTTTGCATGGGTACGCGTGGTCCTACGCTTTTAAGTCGCATCGAGGTTTCTACGACGCTGAGCAACTGGTTGCTCAGAGTATGCGAGCAGGGCTTTTTGGAAATTCAAGCGTGATGGAGCCGCGATTTTTTAGGAGGCACTTTGGTGCGTGCCAATGAACTTGTTATTTGTGGCCAGTCGAACAAACGGAACAACTAGCGTGTCTGGTTATGTGCATCTCCCGCCAAGCCATGTCGCGACCATCCAACATCAGCAGTTTGCCAACTAGCCGCGATCCCATGCCCGAGAGCAACTTCACTGTCTCCATCGCCTGCATGGTGCCAATCACACCTACCAGAGGCGCTAACACGCCCATGGTCGAGCAAAGCGTTTCTGGTGGCGCGGGTGTCGGCGGAAAGACGCAGGCGTAGCAGGGCGAGAGTTCATCGCGCGCGTCAAACACCGCGATCTGCCCGTCCATCCGCAACGCAGCGCCTGATACCAGCGGCACGCGGTGCTTGACGCATGCGGCGTTGACGGCTTGTCGGGTGGCGAAGTTGTCGCAGCAGTCGACCACTACGTCGATGTCTGGCAACAGTTGGTCTAGCTCGTTGGACTGCAGTTGTTTCTCAAATAGGGTGAGACGCACTTCGGGATTGATAGCGTGCAGGGCTTTTGCGGCAGAGCCTACTTTGGTTTGCCCAACGCGCTCAGTGGTGTGTGCAATTTGTCGTTGCAGGTTGGTGAGGTCTACCTTGTCTGGGTCCGCCAGGGTGATGTGCCCGACGCCACTGGCGGCTAGATACATCGCCACGGGAGAGCCTAGACCCCCTGCGCCCACCACCAACACATGGCTGTCTAGTAAACGCTGCTGGCCCTCAATGCCGATATCGTCTAAAAGGATATGGCGCGAGTAGCGCAGCAGCTGTTGGTCGTTCACAAGCGGATCACTGGTCTTTCTTTTCCGCTGCGCGCTCAGTCTGTGTTTTGCTGGCCAAGACGGGTTGGCCTTTGAGACGCTTGATGGCTTGCTCGAGTTGGAAGTCTTTGTCGCTGCCAAACTCAGGAGGACGGCGTTCGCTGTTGGGCTTCTTGGACTCTTCTTCCAAGCGCTTCATCGCCTCTTCGCGGGCTTTCTCGCGCGCTTTCTCTTGCTCTTTGTCTTTGTCCTTGTTGGCGTTGCCTTGGCCGCTCTCTAAGTGCTTGTCTAGGTCGGCCTCGCGCATTCTCAAAATAGCGTAGGGGCTGCCTTCAGCGGTGTCGTCCAACAAAACATCGGGCACGATGCCCTTGGCTTGGATGGAGCGGCCACTGGGTGTGTAGTAGCGCGCGGTGGTGATCTTGAGCGCGGTGTCGGTGCCTAACTGGCGCACGGTTTGCACGGAGCCCTTGCCGAATGTCTGGCTGCCCATAATGGTCGCGCGTTTGTGGTCTTGCAGAGCACCCGCAACAATTTCGCTGGCCGATGCAGAGCCTTCGTTGACTAAGACTACTAGCGGTACGGTTCTGTAAACACCTTTGGTGACTTGGTGCAGGCGCGCAACGGGGTCGTTGCCACTGGAGCGGCGGTAGAACTCGGGCGAGGCTTTGTAAGCAAACTTGCTCTCAGCCAATTGGCCGTTGGTAGAGACTACGACCACGTTGTCTGGTAAGAAGATCGCAGAGACTGCGACGGCCGCATCGAGTAAGCCGCCTGGGTCGTTGCGCAGGTCGAGCACCAAGCCACGCATCTTGGGCTCTTGCTTGTAAAGCTCTTCGAGTTTCTTGGTGAAGTCATCGACCGAGCGTTCTTGGAATTGGCTCAAACGGATCCAGCCAAAACCTGGCTCCATCACCTTGCCCTTGACGCTCTGCGTTTTGATTTCCTCGCGGATGATGCTGACGGGGAATGTGCGGTTTTCGTCTTTGCGGTAGATGGTCAACATGACCTTGGTGCCGGGCTCTCCCCGCATACGTTTGACGGCCTCGTTCAAGGACAGACCTTTGACAGCCGTGTCATCGATTTTGGTGATCAAGTCGCCAGACTTCATGCCTGCTCTAAATGCAGGTGAACCTTCGATCGGAGAGACGACTTTGACCAAGCCTTCTTCTTGGGTGATTTCAATGCCCACGCCAACAAAGCGGCCGGTAGTGCCTTCACGAAATTCTTTGAAGGTTTTTTTGTCGTAGTACTGGGAGTGGGGGTCTAAGCTGGCGACCATGCCGGTGATGGCGTCGCTGATGAGCTTTTTCTCGTCCACGGGTTCGACGTAGTCGCTCTTGACCATGCTAAAGACGGCGGCAAGTTGCTGCAATTCTTCAAGGGGCAAGGGCGCCATGTTGGAGCGCGCGACGGTTTGAATCGACACGGTGGTGAGCACGCCTGCCAAGCCGCCTAGTGCGATCCATCCAGCAATTTTGAATTTAGAGCCCATGTATTCTTTGTAGTTGAACATCAGTATTTCCTCAATATACCGCTTTGGGCAATGTGGTGTGGGAGAAGGGGATCACGCATCGTCGCCTAAGTAATAGTGGCGGATGGGCTTGAGTTCGGCGTCTAGCTCGTATACCAAGGGCGTACCGTTCGGTATGTTGATCCCTACGATGGCGTCGTCGGAGATGTTGTCTAGGTACTTGACGAGCGCGCGGATCGAATTGCCGTGGGCTGCAATGACCACCCGCTTGCCCGCTTTGATAGCTGGCGCGATGGAGTCCTCCCACAGAGGCATCACCCGCGCCACGGTGTCTTTGAGGCACTCGGTAAGCGGAATATGGCTGGGGTCGAGTTTGGCGTAGCGCAAGTCACCACGCTCGCAACGCCCATCTTCTGGGCTCAATGCTGGAGGCGGGGTGTCATAGCTTCTGCGCCACATCAGGACTTGTTCGTCGCCATACTTCTTGGCCATCTCGGCCTTGTTGAGCCCTTGCAAGGCGCCGTAGTGGCGCTCATTGAGCCGCCAGTGCTTGACTACGGGTAGCCACAGGCGGTCCATTTCATCCAAACTTAAGTTAAGCGTGCGGATGGCGCGCTTGAGAACGCTGGTGTAGGCGATATCAAAATCGAGGCCTTCTTCTTGAATCAAACGGCCTGCACGCTGCGCTTGGGCGACGCCTGTGGGGGTGAGGTCGACGTCGGTCCAACCGGTGAATCGGTTCTCTAAGTTCCAGGTGGACTCGCCGTGGCGGATTAAAACGAGCTTGTGCATACGGGCTTAATTGACAAATTCCAGAAAAAAGGCATTGCTTGATTTTAGAATGCTAGATTCGGCCTAATTTTTGAAACCCTTGTGAACTGGACAAATTCGTGAAATTTATTCTTGATAACTGGATGTTGATCGTCATTGCCCTGAGCAGCGGCTTCTTTTTGCTGCTACCTGTCGTGCAAAACGCCTCCGCCAGCGGCATTTCCCCGAACGAGGCGGTGCAGTGCATGAACCGCGAAAAAGGGGTGGTGATTGATGTCAGCACCAAGGAAGAGTTTTCCGCCTCCCACATCAAAACCTCGTTGAATGTTCCACTGGAGGAGCTTGAGACACGCTTGCAAGCCGTCGCTAAAAATAAAAGCGTCCCCCTCATCATGGTGTGTGAAAGTGGTCCTCGCTCTAAAAGCGCGCAAGCCGTCGCACAAAAGCTTGGCTATGAGAAGGTGCATTCGCTACAAGGCGGACTCAAAGCTTGGAAAGAAGCTAACCTACCGGTCTCGAAAGCCTGATCTCGAGACTCTCTTTCAAGTTCGAACATCCTTCCTCCAAGACCACTACAGAAAGATCGCCATGCCCGCCGTCAAGATGTACACCACCGCCGTTTGCCCTTTTTGCGTGCGAGCCAAGCAAATTTTGCAATCTAAGGGCGTTGCCCATATCGAAGAGGTGCGTGTCGACCTGCTTCCCGATGAACGCGTCAAGATGATGGAGATCACGGGGCGACGTTCCGTGCCGCAAATCTTTATCGGTGACACCCACGTCGGCGGCTGCGACGATTTGATGGCATTGGACAGCCAAGGTGGCTTGATGCCTTTGTTGCAGGCTTGAACTGAGATAATTCAGCCCAGCCCGATTTACCGCCTGCTTCGGTGTTCGCCGAAGCAGGCTTTTTTATGACTTTAGGAAAAAACTGCCATGTCAGAAGAACAACAAGCTCCTGTATTTCAAATTCAACGCGTCTATCTCAAGGATATGTCGCTGGAGCAACCCAATTCCCCCGCCATTTTGGCCAGCGAGCAGCAACCTGAGGTTGACATCCAACTCGCCATGGGCATGGAGCAAGTCGCTGAAGGTATCGTCGAAGTGACGGTGACAGCTACTGTGAAAACCCAAATCGAAGACAAAACGGTTTTCTTGGTGGAAGTCAAACAAGCTGGTATTTTTGAGATTCGCAACTTGCCAGAAGACCAAATGGGTCCTGTGGTGGGCATTGCCTGCCCGCAAATCATCTATCCCTATTTGCGCAGCAATGTGGCGGACGTGATCCAACGCGCGGGTTTCCCGCCCGTGCATTTGTCGGAAATCAATTTCCAATCGATGTACGAACAGCAGCAAGCTGCGAACCAATAAGGCCAACCCCCCCTGTGAACAATAAGGCTCAACGGCTGTGAAAATTGCAGTATTGGGTTCTGGCGCGTGGGGCACTGCGCTCGCCATCCACGCGGGAGGTGAGCACGCCGTCAGTTTGTGGTCGCGTGATGCGGCCCAAGCCGACGCCATGCGCGTGAATAGGGTGAATGCGCGCTACTTGCCCAACTGCGCTTTCAGCGATGGCCTCACCGTCACTGCCGCGCCCCTTGGTGCTTGGTTGCAAGTGATGGACTTAGTCGTTGTTGCAACGCCGATGCGCGCACTGCGCCAAGTGCTCATCGACGTGGCGCCTTGGGTGCAAGCCCGTGCGCCGGTGGTGTGGCTGTGCAAAGGTTTTGAGGCGGGCGCGGATGGTGTCGGGCGCATGGGGCACGAGGTATGCGCCCAAGTCACCCCACAACTGTTAGGCGGTGTTTTGAGTGGGCCAAGTTTTGCGCAAGAAGTCGCGCAGGGGCAGCCTGCTGCTTTGGTCGCTGCAAGTATGCATGCCTCTGTCAGAGAGACTTTGGTGCAGGCCTTCCATCGCGGTAACTTGCGTGTCTACGCCAATGCTGATGTTGTGGGCGTTGAAGTAGGCGGCGCCGTCAAAAATGTCTTGGCCATCGCAACCGGTTTGTGCGATGGCTTGGAGTTGGGGCTCAATGCCCGAGCCGCCTTGATTACCCGAGGCCTCGCAGAAATCACCCGCCTCGGCGTTGCCTTGGGTGCGCAAGCTGAAACATTCATGGGCCTGTCGGGCTTGGGCGATTTGGTCTTGACAGCCACCGGCGACTTGAGCCGTAACCGACAAGTCGGTCTTGCTTTGGCGCAGGGGCTGACGGTTGCGCAGGCAGTCGAGTCACTTGGCCATGTTGCAGAGGGTGTGAACAGTGCACGCACTGTCGTTCAAAGAGCCAAGCAATTAGGCGTTGAGATGCCGATCGCACAATCGGTGGTGGGTTTGTTGGACGGTGCCCTAAGCCCTCAGCAGGCCGTTGCCCAGTTGATGGGGCGAGACGCTAAGCAAGAGCTTTGATTTTTGACTTGCTAGATTTCTAAGTTGTCTATTAAGCGCGTGTTGCCTAATCGTGCCGCACCTAAAACAACCAAAGGCGCATCAGAAAACAGCGTGACATAGGATAGGTCGTGCTGGTGGCGCACCACTAAATAGTCTGGCTGCCAACCCTTGTCGCGCAACGATTGCATGGCTTGCTCTTCTACTTGGGCAATTACTTTTGTAGCCTCGCTGGTTAAGTTGCTTGATAAATTTTTACGCACGCTTGTGGCCATGAGCTTCAGTGCGCCAGAGAGTTCAATAGCGCGAGCACGTTCCTCCGAACTCAAGTAGCCGTTGCGCGAACTCAGGGCCAGACCGTCGTCTGCGCGCAGGGTGTCGACGCCAACGATGTGAATGGGCAACGCCATTTGTTGCACCATGCGCTTGATGACCATCAGCTGCTGGTAGTCCTTCTTGCCAAACACGGCAACATCGGGTTGGACGCAGTTAAACAACTTGTGCACGACGGTACTCACGCCCACAAAAAAACCTGGGCGAAACGCGCCTTCCAAAATGTCTGCCAACTCCGCTGGTGGATGCACCTTAAAGACTTGAGGCTCTGGATACAGGTCTTTTTCTTGCGGCGCGAACAATACGTCGCAACCTTGCGCTTCTAGCAATGCGCAGTCGTTGGCAAAGGTGCGGGGGTAAGAGTCAAAGTCTTCATGCGGTGCAAATTGCAGTCGGTTGACGAAGATGCTGGCAACAGAAATTGCGTCTGGCAACGTTTGTTTTGCAACTTTCACCAACTCCAAATGGCCAGCGTGCAAGTTACCCATGGTGGGAACGAACGTGCGTTGGCTTGCGGGTTTTAGCAAACGGCGAAGATCTTCAATCGAATGCGCGATCTGCATGGCAGGCGACGCTTACCAAGCGTGTTGGTTGTTGTCTGGAAAGCTGCCGTCTTTGACTGCCGCGACATAGGCCGCGATGGCGTCTTGCACGCTGTGCTGGCCTTGCAAGAAATTGCGGACAAATTTGGGCGTCTTGCCGGTGTGCACGCCTAGCATGTCGTGCATCACCAGCACTTGGCCGGCGGTGCCGTTGCCAGCACCAATTCCTATGGTGTGGCAGCGAGGGAGCTGATGGGTGAGTTGGGTAGACAAAGCCTCGGGCACCATCTCTAGCACCACCATGGAAGCACCTGCGTCTTGCAGTTCTAATGCGTGCGCGGTGAGTTGTTTGGCACTGTCATCGTGACGACCTTGCACGCGGTAGCCACCTAATGCGTGCACAGTTTGCGGTGTCAGTCCCAAATGCGCGCACACAGGAATGCCGCGCTCTACCAAAAAGTGGACAGTGTCAGTGGTCCAGCCACCGCCTTCGAGTTTGACCATGTGAGCGCCGGCCTGCATCAATACGGTTGCACTGCGAAGCGCTTCTTCGCGTGACGCTTGGTAAGAGCCAAATGGCAAGTCACCAATCACCCAAGCGCGGCCTTGCACGCGCTCTAAACCGCGCACCACGCTTTGCACGTGGTAGCGCATAGATTCCAGCGTAACACCCACTGTGCTGGGTAGGCCTTGGCAGACCATGCCCAAAGAATCGCCCACCAATATGCATTCAACTCCCCCGGCATCTGCCACCGCAGCATAAGTGGCGTCATAAGCCGTGAGCATGGCGATTTTTTCACCTCGGGCGCGCATGTCGGCAAGACGTGGCAGGCTGATCGGTAAACGCGTGGTGTTTGTCACAGACATTTAGTTAGGTGTGTAGGCCAGACGAACATAGATGGGAGCATAGGCTTCAGCCTGGGTAATGTCTACTAGCGATTCTTTGGCCAACTCGAGCAAGGCTAAGAAGGTGACAACCAGCACGGGCAAGCCATGTGCGGGGTCGAACAGTTTTTCAAATTCGACAAAGCGCTGGCCTTGCAATTTTTTGAGCACTTGGCTCATGTATTCGCGTACAGACAACTCTTCGCGAGAAATTCTGTGGTGCTGAACCAACTTGGCGCGCTTCAATATATCAGCCCAGGCTTGGCTCAAGTCGAGCACATGCACGTCTGGAAAACGTTGTTGAAGCGATTGCTCAATATAGATCTGCGCCTTGAGAAAGTCACGGCCAAATTGTGGAATCTCGTTGAGTTTGGCCGCTGCGAGTTTCATTTGCTCGTATTCGAGCAAGCGACGCACCAATTCTGCACGCGGGTCTTCGGGCTCTTCGCCTTCTGCAACTTTCTTAGGCGGTAACAACATGCGTGACTTGATCTCAATCAGCATGGCTGCCATCAACAGGTATTCGGCTGCGAGCTCCAAGTTGCGCGTGCGAATTTCTTCGACATAACTCAAGTACTGGCGGGTCAGCGCCGCCATGGGGATATCCAAGATATTGAAGTTTTGCTTACGGATGAGGTAGAGCAGTAAATCCAATGGACCTTGAAAGGCTTCTAGAAAAACCTCGAGCGCGTCGGGCGGGATGTACAAATCATGCGGCATCGCGAACAAAGGTTCACCGTACAACTTGGCCACTGCCACGTTGTCGATGACTTCCGGCATGACGGATTGCAGGTCAGACACGGAAATTACGCGTTGGTTTGGTAAACGTAGGGCTTTTGCGCGACGCTGCCTGATGCAATGTCTTGCGCCACTTCGCGGTTGATGGCCTTGTCCCACAGCAAGGCGCGACCATCACGTTGGGTCTTTTCTAGCTCAGGCTTGCTACTTTTCATCTGCTCAATGAACTGCGTCACTTCAGACTTGTAGGCAGGGCGTTGGAATATGGACATAGCGGCTCTTGTTGGAAGGCGACTGGTGATTTTAGCGGGCGGGAGAAATTGGATTTAATTGGGTTCTGACCCTAATTAAATTAATGAATCCGCATTCCAGCTTTAGCCCCTGGAAACGGCTCGAGGATGTAGATGCCAGGCTGGGTTTTTTCATCGGCGTGGCTGGCGGCTAAGACCATGCCTTCTGAGATACCAAATTTCATTTTCCGTGGTGCTAGATTGGCGACGAGGACGGTGAGTTTGCCAACGAGGTCTTGTGGTTGGTACATGCTGGCGATGCCGCTGAATACATTGCGTGTCAGCGGCTTGCCTTGCGCGTCTGTGCCTTCGCCAACATCGAGTGTGAGCCGCAGTAATTTTGTAGAACCTTCTACCGCTTCGCATTGCAAGATCTGCGCGATACGTAAATCTATTTTGGCGAAATCGTCTATGGAGATCGTGGGCGCAATGTCTTCGCCGCCGGGTGCAACTTTTTGTATGTCGGGTTCTGGGACTTCAAAGAGTGATTCGAGCATTTTGATATCCACGCGTTGCATCAAGTGTTTGTATTCGCCAATTACATGGCCAGCAGGCAAAGCCTGCGCGGCATTGGTAAAGGTAAGCGGTGTAATTTTTAAGAAGGCTTCAACTTGCTCTGCAAGCACAGGCAGGATGGGTTTGAGCATGGTGCTCAAAAGCCGAAACGCTTCTAAACAGGTGGTGCACACATCGTGCAATCTTGCATCTTGCCCGTCAAGCTTGGCGAGTTCCCAAGGTTTGTTGGCGTCGATATACTCATTCACACGATCGGCCAATGCCATGGTCTCGCGCACTGCGCGCGCAAAGTCGCGTGACTCGAAGTGTTGTGCCATCGGTGGGAGTGCTTCGCGTAGCAACACCAACAAAGCATTGCCATCCGAAGACACAACGCCCAACTTGCCATCAAAGCGTTTAGCAATAAACCCAGCAGAGCGACTAGCGATGTTGATGAACTTACCGACCAAATCCGCATTGACCCGCGCCATAAAGTCTTCGGCATTGAAGTCCACGTCTTCGTTACGTCCGTTGAGTTTGGCGGCCAAGTAATAGCGCAACCACTCTGGGTTCATACCTAAACCGAGATACTTCAGTGGGTCAAGCCCAGTACCGCGGCTCTTACTCATCTTCTCGCCGTTGTTGACTGTCAAGAAGCCGTGCACGAACACATTGTTGGGCGCCTTGCGTCCGCTGAAATGCAACATGGCAGGCCAAAACAACGTGTGAAACGTGACGATGTCTTTGCCAATGAAGTGGTATTGCTCAAGAGTTGGATCAGCCATATAGGCTTCATAAGTGGGGCTCTTGGCATCAGCAATACGACGCTTATCGAGTAAGTTTTTAAGCGAAGCCAAATAACCCACTGGCGCATCTAACCAAACATAAAAGTATTTACCAGGCGCGTCGGGAATCTCAATACCAAAGTAAGGCGCGTCGCGAGAAATATCCCAGTCACCCAACCCTTCGCTGGTCGTGCCATCTGGGTTGGTGCGAACGCTAAACCACTCTTTAACTTTATTAGCAACCTCTGGTTGCAAGCGAGGTTTACCATGCTCATCCAATCCTTGCGTCCAGTTCTGTAAAAAGTCTACACAACGTGGGTCAGACAATTTAAAAAAGAAGTGCTCTGAACTTTTGAGCTCTGGCTTGGCACCCGACAAAGCTGAAATCGGGTTGATCAAATCAGTGGGTGCATAGACAGCACCACACACTTCGCAGTTGTCACCGTATTGGTCTTTGGCGTGGCATTTAGGACACTCACCTTTGATAAACCGGTCCGGCAAGAACATATTCTTTTCTGGGTCAAAGAACTGTTCAATGGTTTTACGCTCAATGAGTGAACCGCCAAGTGATTCAGGAATATCGCGCAAGTCTTTGTAGATTTGTTTGGCGAGTTCGTGGTTTTCAATAGCATCTGTGCTGTGCCAGTTGTCAAAGCGGATGTGAAAGCCATCTAAATACTGTTGGCGACCAGCAGCGATATTGGCAACAAACTGTTGCGGCGTGATGCCTGCCTTTTCGGCAGCGATCATGATGGGCGCGCCATGCGTGTCATCTGCGCCAACAAAATTGACAGCATGCCCCTGCATACGTTGAAACCGCACCCAAATATCGGCTTGTATGTATTCCATGATGTGCCCAATATGGAAGTTGCCGTTGGCATAGGGCAGGGCGGTGGTGACGAAGATCTGACGCAAAGACATGGTGCAAAGGACCGTTGGGGCGAAAGGGTCAATTTTAGTTCCTGACTCGTGCGTGACAAAATCACTTCCGCGTCACAGTTTGTCGCGCCAATATTTTCTAGAAAGCTACTCCCCCATGGCATTGACCGAGCAGGCGCTACAAGCCGCCTTACAAACCGTGATCGACCCGAATACGGGCAAAGATTTTGTCAGCACCAAGTCTCTGAAAAATCTGCAAATCAAAGACAACGATGTGTCTTTCGATGTAGTGCTCGGCTATCCCGCTAAAAGTCAAATATCTACTTTGCGTAAAGATTTGATCGCAGCAGCCAAAACGATTGCGGGAGTGTCAAACGTATCGGTCAACATCAGCACAGTCATTGCTGCCCACGCAGCGCAACGTGGCGTGCAGTTGTTGCCCCAAGTCAAGAACATCATCGCGGTAGCGTCTGGTAAGGGTGGTGTCGGTAAAAGTACGACGGCTGCCAATTTAGCGTTAGCTTTGGCCGC
>JBBAOY010000026.1:15590-31719 GCA_040401095.1 Limnohabitans sp. | reverse complement strand
GCGAGTAGTGGTTTCGTCGATTGAAATACCTAATTTATCTTTCGCAATCAAGCGCAAATTCATGCCGCCAGCACGGGCTTCTTTAGCAATACTTTCAGTGTGCGCACCTGATACAACTACCAAGGTATCAAACGCATATTCATGTTGCAACTGGCAACCCAGTTCTTTCAACCCGCGCGCTAAGACGGCGGTGTAAGTAGCAACGCGTTCAGCAATTCGACGCAAACCAACGGGACCGTGATAGACCGCATACATGCTGGCCACAACTGCAGGCAAGACTTGCGCGGTACAAATATTAGAGGTCGCTTTTTCACGCCGAATATGTTGTTCACGCGTTTGCAATGCGAGCCGATAAGAAGGGTTGCCATGCGTGTCAATGCTGACGCCAACTAAGCGGCCAGGCATGGAGCGTTTGTATTCATCTTTGCAAGCTAGATAGGCTGCGTGCGGGCCCCCCGCACCTATCGGCATACCAAAGCGTTGGGTGTTACCCACCACAATGTCCGCGCCCAATTCACCCGGAGGCGTGAGCAAGGCCAAGGCTAAAAGATCAGCCGCCATGATGACCAAACCACCTTTGGCCTTGTAAGCGCTGATGAGATCTTGGTAAGACGCAACCTCGCCATCCACCCCTGGATATTGCAATAGCAAAGCAAAGCTGTCGTGTTGTAAGGCCTCAGAACTCGGCCCTACTTTGACCTGAAGACCCAATGGCTCTGCTCGTGTTTGTATGACCTCAATCGTTTGCGGCAACACATTGTTTGCAACAAATAAAACAGTGGACTCTGATTTGCCCACACGCAAAGCCAAGGTCATGGCTTCTGCAGCAGCCGTCGCTTCGTCGAGCATCGACGCATTGGCAATGGGCATGGCCGTGAGATCGCACACCATGGTTTGAAAATTCACCAAGGCTTCCATGCGCCCTTGGCTGATCTCAGCTTGATAAGGCGTGTAAGCGGTGTACCAAGCAGGGTTTTCAAGAATATTGCGCAAGATGACGCCTGGTGTGTGCGTGCCGTAATAGCCTTGGCCAATAAAACTTTTGAGTAATTGGTTCTGCTTTGCGATCTGCTTGAGTTCTTCAAGCGCAGCAGCTTCCGTCACAGGCGCTGGCAGTTGCATGGCTTGCGCGCGTGCAATGCTGCGCGGGACGATGCTGTCGATCAATGCGCGTCGCGATGCTTGTCCCAAAACGCGCAACATATGCGCCTCATCTGCATCGCTGACGCCAATATGGCGCGCGATGAATTCACGGCTGTTTTCTAGTTCGTCCAAAGGTTTGGTGGATTGCATCAACATGGCGGGCCTGCTAGGGTGTGAGGGTTAAGTGATAAAAGAATGAATCAGCGAAAGGTTGCAGCAGTCAATAAAAATTAAGCGATCAATTTGTTGTAACTGGTCTCGTCCATCAGCGCATCTAATTGCGCAACGTCGGCCAGTTTGACTTTGAAGAACCAGCCTGCACCCAATGGGTCGGTATTTGCAAGTGATGGGTCGTCCACCAATGCGGTGTTCACCTCGGTGACTTCACCTGTAAGAGGCATATATACATCTGCTGCGGCTTTGACGGACTCGACCACGCCCGCCACATCGCCTTGTTTAAACGTAGCGCCCACCTTGGGCAACTCGACAAATACAACATCGCCCAAAGCGTCTTGTGCATGGTGGGTAATGCCAACCGTGGCAGAAGCGCCATCGGCTTGCACCCATTCGTGTTCTTCTGTGTATTTGAGTGACATATTGATTCCTTTGAGGTGGTAGAAATGTTGAGGTTTAACCGCGGTAATAACGGGTTGGGTGAAATGGCATGGGGCTAACAACCATAGGCACTGCTTTGCCACGCACGCTGGCAAAGACGGTTTGACCCATAACTGCTTCTGCAGGAGGCAAATAGGCCATAGCGATAGGTTGGTCGACAGTGGGTGCTAACAAGCCGCTAGTCACTTCGCCAATACGCTCGCCACCGGCGTTGTGTATTTCCACATGTTCACGCACTGGCACGCGTTCTTGTGCAATCAGGCCTACGCGTTGTTGGGTGAGGGTTTGAGGCGCATCGAGTTGCGACAGAACCTTGTCGGCCCCAGGGAAGCCGCCCGCGCGCGCACCGCCAGTGCGACGCACTTTTTGAATCGCCCAATTCAGTCCGGCTTCAATAGGCGTGGTGGTTGTGTCAATGTCTTGTCCGTACAAACACAAACCCGCTTCTAAGCGCAAAGAGTTGCGTGCGCCAAGGCCAATGCTTTGCACAGCAGAGTGTTCAAGCAATGCGTTGGCAAGATCAGTCGCATGTGCATTGGAGACAGATATCTCAAAGCCATCTTCACCGGTGTAACCACTGCGGGTAATAAACAGCGACACACCTTGCCAGTCGAACGACTGGCCAGACATGAAGACCAGTTTTTCAACGCCTGGCACCAAGTGTGAGAGTGCGTCGACCGCTTGCGGGCCTTGCAGCGCAAGCAGCGCCATATCTGGCAAGGGGATAACTTCGCAGCGATTCCCAATACGCGCTTGTATGTGTGCAATGTCGGCCACTTTGCAAGCCCCGTTAACGACCACAAAAATATCGTCGCCACGGTTCACAAACATCAAGTCGTCCAAGATGCCACCTTGGTCATTCAAGAGCAGGCCATAGCGTTGTTTACCCACTGGCAGGCCAACGACATCCACGGGTATCAAACTCTCAAAGGCCGCTGCAGCATCAGGACCCACCAAGCGCAACTGCCCCATGTGCGAAACGTCAAACAAGCCAGCCGCATGGCGTGTGTGTTTGTGTTCTGCCATCAGTCCCAAGGGATATTGCACTGGCATGCTGTAGCCCGCAAAGGGAACCATGCGCGCGCCTAGAGAGACGTGTAAATCGTGAAGCGGTGTGTGTAGCAAGGCGGTATCAGACAAGCAGGGGCTCCAAAGCATGGCCACTTGCACCATGCAAGTGGCTGGAACCCTGTTGTCCGCTTTACCTGAGAGATTCAAAGCTGCAGATGCAGCGACTTGCCCCTTCGGTGGATGCGCTGGTTGCCGCATCTCTCTCCAACAGAATCAGTTGTGTCAGTCCATGTTGCCTGAGCGTTCGGCCTTCGGCGGTCTTGCTAGAAGAAATCTCTACGCGACTCTCTCCTGACACGGAAAATTCTAACCTAGCTTGTTTTGCACATCGTGCAATGGTGGCAGTACCTTGGTACTCAATTGCGCAACGATTTGAACCGTTTTGCGCAATATCTACATGCCAGCGTAGTTGGGCCCACCGCCACCTTCGGGTGTCACCCACACGATGTTTTGCGTCGGGTCTTTGATATCGCAGGTCTTACAGTGCACGCAGTTTTGCGCATTGATTTGCAAACGGTCGCTGTTGTCGTCGTTTTTCACGTACTCATACACGCCAGCCGGGCAGTAGCGGCTCTCTGGGCCTGCATATTTCGCCAAATTGATAGCAACTGGAACCGAGGCGTCTTTGAGCGTGAGATGCGCGGGTTGGTTTTCTTCGTGGTTGGTGTTGCTGATGAAAACGCTGCTCAACCGGTCGAAGGTCAACTTGCCATCGGGTTTCGGATAGTGGATTTCTGCAAACTGTGATGCAGGCTTCAAGTTGACGTGATCAGGCTTGCTCCCACGCAGAGTCCAAGGTGGTGAAGAGATGCCGAGTTTCGGAAGTAACCATTGCTCAATACCCGTCATCAAGGTACCGACCAACATGCCTTTTTTGAACCAGAGTTTGAAATTGCGCGATTGGTGCAACTCTTTGTAAAGCCAACTGGCTTCAAAGGCTTTTGGATAGGCGCTCAGTTCGTCGTGCGCGCGTCCCGTGGTGACGGCGTCAAACGCAGCGTCTGCCACGAGCATGCCGGTTTTGATCGCGGCATGGCTGCCTTTGATGCGTGCGGCATTGAGATAACCCGCATCGCAGCCGATCAAAGCACCGCCTGGAAATACGGTTTTGGGCAAAGCCTGCAAGGTGCCGTTGTTGATAGCGCGTGCGCCATAGCCGATGCGCTTGCCACCTTCTAAATGCGCGCGAATGCTGGGGTGTGTTTTCCAGCGTTGCATTTCTTCGAAGGGGCTGATCCATGGGTTTTTGTAGTCCAGGCCGAGCACAAAACCTAGGGTCACTTTGTTGTCTTCTAGGTGGTACAAAAAGCCGCCGCCAAAGGTGTCGTCTTGCATCGGCCAGCCAGAGGTGTGCACCACCAATCCGGGTTGGGCCTTGGCTGGGTCAATCTCCCACAACTCTTTGACGCCGATGGCGTAGCTCTGCGGGTCTTTGCCTTGAGTGAGGTCATATTTGGCAAGAAGTTGCTTGCCCAAATGCCCGCGCGCACCTTCTGCAAACAAGGTGTACTTGGCGTGGAGTTCCATGCCGAGTTGGAAGTTATCCGTTGGTTCACCGTCTTTACCGATACCAAGGTTGCCTGTCGCAATACCTTTGACGGAGGGATTGCCGCCGCGCGCGACTGCGTCGTCGTTGTAGAGCACTTCCGCCGCCGTGAAACCTGGGAATATTTCTACGCCCAAACTCTCCGCATGGGTGGCCATCCACTTGACCACATTGCTTAGCGAGACGACGTAGCAACCGTCGTTGTGGAAGTTGCGTGGCATGAGCCAACTGGGGGTGCGGGTCGCGCCTGTTTCGCTCAGCATCAACAAATCGTCGCCCGTGACGGCTTGGTTCAGAGGTGCGCCCATCTCTTTCCAGTTGGGAATGAGTTCGTCCATGGCTATTGGGTCCATCACCGCGCCAGACAAGATGTGCGCGCCGGGCTCAGAGCCTTTTTCCAGCACCACCACCGAGACGTCTTGGCCTTTTTCGGCGGCCAGTTGTTTGATGCGAATCGCGCTGGCCAAGCCGGCAGGGCCGCCGCCGACGATCACCACGTCGTATTCCATGGCTTCGCGCGGCCCAAACTGGGCAAGTATGTCTTGGGGTGTCATAAAAATGAGGGAGTCAGAGAGATAGGAGGTAGCTTGTCCGAGTTGCGACAGATTTTATGCGGTGCTTCAACGGTGCCCGAAGGGTAGTTGCCATAATGAAGCGATTCAACACAAGCGGGAGCAAGGCATGGCCTACAGCATAGATTTGTCAGGACGGGTAGCACTGGTAACCGGTGCGTCCAGCGGTTTGGGTGAACAGTTCGCCAAAACCCTGTCGCGGGCTGGCGCTGCGGTGGTGCTGGCCAGCCGGCGCGTTGAGAAACTCAAAGAACTGCGCGCGGAAATCGAGGCCGAAGGTGGTGACGCCCACGTGGTGGCTTTGGACGTCACGGACTTGGACAGCATCAAGTCTGCCGTCGCCCATGCGGAAACCGAAGTCGGCAGCATCGATATTTTGGTGAATAACTCTGGCGTGAGCACCACCCAACGGGTGCAAGACGTGACCGAGGACGACTTTGATTTCATCTTCAATACCAACGTCAAAGGCTCGTTTTTTGTAGCGCAAGAGGTCGGCAAACGTATGCTGGCCCGTGCCAAGGGCTCAGCCCCCGGAAGCTACACAGGCGGGCGCATTATCAATATTGCGTCGGTGGCTGGGCTGAAGGTGTTGCCTCAAATTGGGGCGTACTGCATGAGCAAGGCCGCCGTGGTGCAAATGACCAAAGTGTTGGCGATGGAGTGGGGCCGTTTTGGCATCAACGTGAATGCGATTTGCCCAGGCTACATCGATACCGAAATCAACCACCACCACTGGGGCACCGAGCAAGGCCAAAAGCTGGTGAACATGTTGCCCCGCAAGCGCGTCGGCCATCCGCAAGATTTGGATGCATTGTTAGTTTTATTGGCCAGCGGTGAAAGCGGTTTTGTCAACGGCGCCATCATCGCGGCGGACGACGGATTCGCACTATGAAGATTGAAATACCAGAGCACAAGAAGCTGGTGTTTGAGATGACCATGCCCATACGGTGGGGCGATATGGACGCGATGGGGCATGTCAACAACATCATGTACTTTCGTTACCTAGAAACGGCCCGCATCAACTGGCTACAAACCATCGATGCCGTGCCTGACCCCGCGAAAGAAGGCATCGTCATCATCAATGCCTTTTGTAACTTCTATAAACAACTTGAATACCCTGGGGACATTCGATTGAAGATGTACACCAGCGACCCAGCCCGCACCACGTTCGAGACGTGGGCGACGATGGAGCGCGACGACCAGCCTGGCGTGATTTACGCCGCGGGCGGAGCGACCACTATTTGGGTGGATTTCCCCAAACAAAAGGCGATTGATTTGCCTGACCGGATAAGAAAGATAGTCACACCATGAGCCGATACCCCTTACCCGATCTCAACGCTTTACCTGAAGACATCCGCGCCAAAGTGCTGGAAGTTCAAGAAAAAGCGGGCTTCATTCCGAATGTGTTTTTGGCGCTGGCGCGCCGACCTGCGGAATGGCGGGCGTTTTTCGCGTACCACGATGCCTTGATGCTCAAGGAAGATGGCCATCTCAGCAAAGGCGATCGCGAGATGATTGTCACCGCCACCAGTGCTGCCAACAACTGCTTGTATTGCGTGGTGGCCCACGGCGCAATATTGCGGATTTACGAGAAAAAACCTTTGGTCGCCGACCAAGTGGCAGTCAACTACTTAAAAGCCGACATCACCCCCAGACAAAAAGCCATGCTCGACTTCGCGATGAAGGTCTGCCTGCATAGCGATCAGATACAAGACCAAGACTTTTCCGCATTGCACGCCCATGGCTTTGACGACGAAGACATTTGGGACATCGCCGCCATCACGGCGTTCTTTGGCTTGAGTAACCGCATGGCGAGTTTTAGCAACATGATGCCCAATCCAGAGTTTTATTTGATGGGGCGTGTGCCAAAAAAGCCAGTTTCGTAGAATCAACCAGTTAATTCGTTGCACAAATTTGGAGCATCCCCTTGAACAAAATATTTCCTTCTGCCGCTGAGGCGCTGAAAGACATCGTGGCCGATGGCCAGTTGATGGCGGTCGGCGGCTTTGGACTGTGTGGCATTCCCGAAGCCTTGATCGACGCTTTACGCGACAGCGGCGTGAAGAATCTGACAGTCATTTCCAACAACGCCGGTGTGGATGGCTTTGGTTTGGGTAAGTTGCTCGAAACCCATCAAATCAAAAAAATGATTTCCAGCTACGTGGGTGAGAACAAAGAGTTCGAGCGCCAGTTTTTAGCCGGAGAGTTAGAGCTTGAATTCACGCCCCAAGGCACCTTGGCTGAAAAACTGCGCGCTGGTGGTGCAGGCATCCCCGCCTTCTTCACCAAAACGGGTGTAGGCACTTTGGTTGCCGAAGGCAAAGAGTTGCGCGACTTCGATGGCGAGACTTATGTGATGGAAAAGTCATTGGTCCCGGAAATCTCTTTGATCAAAGCTGATATTGCTGACAAATCCGGCAACTTGCGCTTCAACATGACTGCGCGCAACTTCAATCCTGCAGCAGCGACTGCCGGCAAGATTTGTGTGGTGGAAGTGGAGCGCATCGTCGCCATTGGCGAACTAGCCCCAGACGATATCCATTTGCCTGGTATTTATGTTCACCGCATCGTGCACAACCCGACGCCTGAAAAGCGCATCGAAAAGCGCACAGTGCGAGATAGATCCGTTTAAATATTTGTAAGGTGAACAGCCAAAGCTGTTGCCACTAAAAGGAAAAAAACATGGCTTGGACCCAAGACGAAATGGCCGCACGCGCGGCAAAAGAACTGCATGACGGCTTCTATGTCAACCTAGGCATTGGCATCCCCACCCTAGTGGCTAATCACGTGCCAGACCATTTGGAAGTCTGGTTGCAAAGCGAGAACGGTATGTTGGGCATTGGCCCATTTCCTTACGAGGATGAAGTCGACCCCGATCTTATTAACGCTGGCAAGCAAACCGTCACCACTATCAAAGGCTCAGCGATTTTTGGCAGCGACCAATCGTTCGCCATGATCCGTGGCGGCAAGATCAATTTGTCGATTTTGGGTGCCATGCAGGTTAGCGAAAAAGGCGATCTTGCCAACTGGATGATTCCCGGAAAGATGATCAAAGGCATGGGCGGCGCGATGGACTTGGTTGCTGGCGTCAAACGGGTTGTCATATTGATGGAACACGTCGCCAAAAAGAAAGACGGCACCGAAGACCTAAAAATCTTGCCTCAGTGCACCTTGCCGCTGACAGGTGTGGGCGTGGTCAACTTAATCATCACCGACCTTGCGGTGATGGACGTGACGCCTCAGGGCCTGAAAGTGTTGGAACTTGCCCCTGGCGTGACGCGCGAGTTTTTACAGAGCAAGACGGGCGTTACGCTTATTTAAGCGCTAGCAATAGCCTGCTGGACTGCCTTGCCCATATTCGCAAAGTAGTCCGCAGCCGCTTTGGTGGGAACTAAATATTTAGTACGGCGGTTTTTGCCTTCGAACACGGTATCGATCATTCCTAGTTCGCGTAATTGGTCGAGCTTGCGGTGGATGGTGGCAGGAGACGCAATCTGGTCTAAGGCCATGGCTTCAGTCACTGTGAGCGGTTTTTTCTGGTCATTGCGCAGGCCGATCACGTCTAGCAATTTCTTGGCGTCAAGGTCTATTTGCGGCGAATTGTTATGGCCCTCCAGTGCATGGACCAAATTCAAAAAACGCATATAGATTTGCTGTGTAGTCATGAGGATTAAGTTGGTAGAGGAAAAAGCGGATCTGATTTTAAATTGAACAAGAAAACAATGTTGATCACAAGGGTGTAAAACTACCTATATTGGTTAATTCAATACACCTATGCATGCAATCATTAGATGAAAATTTATTTTGAAATATCTCCGATACAAAGATATTTCATTTCCAAATATTCATCCATACCGTGGCTAGAGCCTTCACGTCCTAATCCCGACTGTTTGACACCGCCAAACGGCACATGCTCGGTCGCGATGACACCGACGTTGATGCCCACCATGCCGTACTCCAAAGCCTCGCTGACGCGGAAGATGCGTCCTACATCGCGACTATAAAAATAGCTGGCCAAACCAAACTCGGTGTTGTTAGCAGCGTCAATCGCTTCTTGGTCTTTGTCAAAGCGAAAGACTGGCGCAAAGGGGCCAAAGGTCTCTTCTTTGGCGCACAACATGTCAGCGGTCGCGCCTGAGATCACGGTGGGCTCGAAAAATTGGCCGTTTAGTTTCTTGCCGCCGACAACCACCTTACCGCCTTTGGCAATGGCGTCTTGCACATGGCGTTCGACTTTTTGCACGGCGGCATCTTCGATTAGCGGCCCTTGGGCCACGCCGTCTTCAAAGCCATTACCTACTTTGAGTGCTTTGACTTTGGCGGCAAATTTTTCGACAAACTGGTCGTACACCTTGTCCTGCACATAGATGCGGTTGGCGCAGACACAGGTTTGTCCTGCATTGCGGTATTTGCTGGCCATGGCGCCCTCGACAGCGCTGTCGATATCGGCGTCGTCAAACACGATGAAGGGCGCGTTGCCTCCGAGTTCGAGCGCGAGTTTTTTGATGCTCGGCGCAGACTGCGCCATCAAAATGCGACCGACTTCGGTAGAGCCTGTGAAGCTGATGTGACGGACCGTGTCGCTGGCGCAAAACACCTTGCCCACAGCGATGCTGTTGTCGCTGTCTGCCGTCAAGATGTTCAACACGCCAGCAGGAATACCAGCGCGCACTGCCAACTCGGCAGCAGCCAGCGCCGTCAACGGCGTGAGTTCTGCGGGTTTGATGACCACTGGGCAACCTGCCGCCAACGCGGGTGCCACTTTACGGGTGATCATGGCGAGCGGGAAGTTCCAAGGCGTGATGGCTGCGCACACGCCAATCGCTTGCTTGATGACCAATAAGCGGCGGTTGTTGTCGAACTGGGGCAGGGTTTCGCCATTGACGCGTTTGGCTTCTTCGGCATACCACTCAACAAAACTCGCACCGTAGGCAACTTCGCCTTTGGCCTCGGCAAATGGCTTGCCTTGTTCAGCCGTCATGATGCGACCGAGGTCTTCTTGGTTGGCCATCAACAAGTCGAACCATTTGCGCAAAATGGCGCTGCGTTCTTTGCCTGTTTTGGCTTTCCATGGGCCCCACGCGGTGTTGGCGGCGGCTATTGCTGCTTCGGCTTCGGCGGGGCCTAGATTGGCTACGTCAGCAAGTTTTTTGCCGGTGGCTGGGTCATTGACATCAAAACGGCTGGCGCCTGCGACCCATTGGCCGTTGATCAGCGCGTCGGTTTTTAACAGCGAGGGGTCGTTAAGAAGCGAGAGGGGGGCGGTTTTCATGTCCATGGAAGTCTCCTAAATAAGCTTGGGGCAGAGCATAACGCCCTTACCTAGGCTGTCTGGTCTTGAAGGAGACTGTGAAACCTATAATTTATGAATGACCCAACCCCCATTCTCAGTCGCCGACATTCGGCAGTCTTTCCTCGATTTTTTTGCTTCTAAAGGCCACACCGTGGTGGCTTCTAGCCCCTTGGTTCCGGGTAACGACCCGACCCTGATGTTCACCAATTCGGGCATGGTGCAGTTCAAAGATGTATTTTTAGGCACCGACAAACGCTCCTATGTGCGCGCCGCGTCGGTGCAAGCCTGTTTGCGTGCAGGCGGCAAACACAACGACCTAGAAAACGTGGGCTACACCGCCCGCCACCACACCTTCTTTGAAATGCTCGGCAATTGGAGCTTTGGTGACTATTTCAAGCGTGAGAGCCTGAAGTGGGCTTGGGAACTGTTGACCGAGGTTTACAAACTGCCGAAAGAGCGCTTGATCGCCACCGTCTACGAGGAAGACGACGAGGCTTACGACATTTGGACCAAAGAAATCGGCTTGCCCGCTGACCGCGTCATACGCATTGGCGACAACAAAGGCGGGCGCTACAAAAGCGACAACTTCTGGATGATGGCTGACACCGGCCCTTGCGGTCCGTGTAGCGAGATTTTTTATGACCATGGTCCCCACATTCCGGGTGGCCCTCCTGGCAGTCCTGAAGAAGACGGCGACCGTTTCATTGAAATCTGGAACAACGTCTTCATGCAATTCAACATGGCAGAAGACGGTTCCGTCTCGCCTTTGCCCGCGCCGTGTGTCGATACCGGCATGGGCTTGGAGCGCCTAGCGGCCATCTTGCAACATGTGCACAGCAATTACGAAATCGATTTGTTCGATGCTTTGATCAAAGCCGCTGCGCGTGAGACGGGGTGTAAAGATTTAAAAAACAACTCACTGCGCGTGATTGCCGACCATATCCGCGCCACAGCGTTTTTGGTGAGCGACGGTGTCGTCCCTACCAACGAAGGCCGAGGTTATGTGCAGCGCCGCATCGTGCGCCGCGCCATTCGCCATGGCTACAAACTGGGTCAGAAAAAACCTTTCTTCCATAAACTCATTCCTGACCTCGTGGCGTTAATGGGTAAGGCTTATCCCAGTTTGGCCTCTCAGGCAGATCGCATCTCCGCAATTTTGAAGGCCGAAGAAGAGCGCTTTTATGAGACGCTGGAAATTGGCATGCAAATCTTGGATGAAGCTTTAGGTGTCAGTAGTGCCGCTGGTGTCACTGTTGCAACTAGCGTCACTGATCCAAAAGCATCCAACGATCAAAGCAAAAAACTTTCCGGTGAAGTCGCCTTCAAGCTGCACGACACCTATGGCTTCCCACTAGATTTAACCAACGATGTATGCCGCGAGCGTGGCGTGACTGTGGACGAAGCAGGCTTTCACGCCGCGATGGACAAGCAGAAAAATCAGGCCCGTGCCGCTGGCAAGTTCAAGATGGACAAGGCCTTGGAATACAACGGTGCTGGAAACACCTTTGTAGGCTACGAGTCTTTGGGATCTACCGCCAAAGTGGTTGCCATCTTCCTCGACGGCGTTGCTGCTGCCGAACTCAAAACCGGACAAACGGGCACCGTCGTTTTGGACACCACCCCCTTCTACGCCGAAAGCGGCGGACAAGTCGGCGACCAAGGTCTGCTGAAAAGCGGTTCTGCTACTTTTGAAGTGGCAGATACCCAAAAAATCAAAGCCGATGTGTTTGCCCACCATGGCACCAACACCCAAGGCACTTTGGCCGTTGGCGACCAAGTGCAAGCGCAAGTCAATACCGCGGTTCGAGAAGCAACCGTGCGCAACCACTCTGCCACCCACTTGATGCACAAAGCCCTGCGCGAAGTGCTGGGCACCCACGTGCAACAAAAAGGCTCGTTGGTTGACGCCGACAAAACGCGTTTTGACTTCGCGCACAACGCCCCCGTCACCTCCGCTGAAATTGCGCAAATCGAAGCAAAGGTGAACGCAGAAATCTTGGCTAACGCCCAAGCCCAAGCCCGCGTGATGGACATCGAGTCTGCCCAAAAAACAGGCGCCATGATGCTGTTTGGCGAAAAGTATGGCGAGACGGTGCGGGTGCTCGACATTGGCTCCAGTCGCGAGCTGTGCGGCGGTACCCACGTGCAACGCACCGGTGATATTGGTTTGTTCAAGATAGTGGGCGAGAGCGGTGTGGCTGCGGGTGTGCGCCGTATCGAAGCCATCACTGGCAGCAATGCTTTGGCTTATTTTCAGTCCTTGGAGAACTCCGTTGCCCAAGCTGCTGGTACCTTGAAAGCGCCCACCGCAGAACTAAACACACGCATCGCCCAAGTGCTAGACCACGTCAAAGCTTTGGAGAAAGAAGTTTCCGCACTCAAAGGCAAATTGGCTTCTAGCCAAGGCGACGACTTGATGGGCCAAGCCGAAGATGTGAAAGGCGTGAAAGTGTTGGCTGCCACGCTAGAAGGCGCAGATGCCAAAACCTTGCGCGACACCATGGACAAGTTGAAAGACAAACTCAAAACAGCTGTCATTGTTTTGGCGGCAGTTGATGGCGACAAAGTGCAAATCGCTGCGGGCGTGACAGTCGACACTGTGGGCAAAGTCAAAGCGGGTGAGTTGGTGAACTTTGTGGCGCAGCAAGTCGGCGGCAAAGGTGGCGGCAAAGCCGATATGGCGATGGCGGGGGGTACGGATGCTTCTGGATTGCCTAAGGCTTTGGCTAGTGTGCTGGCTTGGGTGACTAAGGCGCTGGGCTAATAGCTAAGCCGTAGCAGGCTCTTGAATTCTCTTTCTTCTCCCGTGATGGGATCAGTAAAAGCGATTTTTTCAGCCAGTAGTTGCAAAGCTTGGCTGAAATCTTCTACCTCTTCGGGGCCGCGCAGAACTTCAGGGTAGAACTGGTCGCCATCTATCGGGATGCCCAGTGCGCACATATGAATACGCAATTGGTGGCGCTTGCCAGTGACGGGGGTGAGTTGGTAGAGAGCCTTTGGTTTCGTGGAGTTCGCAGGCGAACTTCTGGGTGACCCCGCAGCTGAACCCATGGATGTATCCACGGTCCCATCCAGAAATTTCAAAATCTCAATACGCGTTTCACTATTTGGCACGCCTTCCACCTCGCACGACAGAAAAAACTGCGCATCCTCCTCAATACGACTTTTGCGCGCAAGGGGAAAAACCAAGTCATCCCGATACGGCGCAATCGCTTGGTAAGTCTTATGCACCCTGCGCTCCCGAAACAGGGCTTGATAGGCGTTACGTTCCTGCGGATTCACAGAAAACAAAACTAAACCTGCCGTTTCACGGTCAATGCGGTGAAGGGGACTGAGTGTGTCGATACCGAGCTCCTCTTTCAATTGCACCAGCAAACTGCTGCGAAGATACCGACCGGTAGGCGTCACGGGCATGAAATGGGGTTTGTCTGACACCACCAAATGCGCGTCTTGAAATAGCACCCGCGCTTTGAAGGGAAGTTCAGGCTCCTCTGGGACGCGACGGTAATAGTGAATCAGTGCGTTGGGGGTGTAGGGCGCTGACGCGAGGATAGGTTCCCCATGCTCGTTGAGCACCAAGCCTTCCACAAAACGCGCCGACCATTCTTGTGGCGTCACTGTGGGAAAGCGCTCGCATAGAAAGTCAAAAACGCGTGACCACTTTGAGATGGCATTTGTGTCGGAAAACTCTGCGCTAGATGGCAACGCCACCGTGCTGGCGCTCACACCATCGCGTGTTGGAAACTTAGACCTTTTCAAACACCAAGTCCCATACGCCGTGCCCTAATTTCAAGCCGCGGTTTTCGAATTTCGTTAAGGGGCGGTAGCTAGGTTTTTCGGCAAAGCCACTCGGACCCGTAGTGGTGTTTTTGAGAAGGGACTCAGCAGACAAAACTTGCAGCATTTGCTCTGCGTAGGGTTGCCAGTCCGTGGCAAGGTGCAAATAGCCGCCTTGTTTGATGTGGAGTGCAAGTCGATTAACAAAAGGACCTTGGATCAAGCGACGTTTGTGGTGGCGGCTTTTGTGCCAAGGATCTGGGAAGAAGATGTGGACGCCATCCAAACTGTTTTCGCCCAGCATATGGTCCATCACCTCGATAGCATCGTGTTGCACGATGCGGACGTTACCAATTGCTTCTTCACCGCAACGTTTGAGTAACGCCCCAACACCAGGTGCGTGCACTTCACAGCATAAAAAATTATCGCTAGTGCGTGTTTGTGCAATCTTTGCGGTTGCGTCGCCCATTCCAAAACCGATTTCCAGAATGAGCGGTGCTTGTCGGCCAAAGGAAGCTACAACGTCAAGCCTTTCGTTTTTGAAAGGCAATAAAAACTTCGCTCCAAATTGCTCAAACGCCCTTGTTTGACCCGGGCCCATGCGTCCAGCGCGCAGGACATAGGTTTTGATGACGCGCATGAAAGGCCGTGAGGTTTTAGCGACTTCTGAGGTTGAAGGTTTGTCGGCTGTGGTCATTTCAAGAAAATGTTGATTAGCCATTGATTATTGCGAGATGGACCAGCCCAGAACTATCTCGATGGCAACGAATTAATCACATTACTGATAAATCTGTTTAAAGCACGATGTCGATTCGAATTTATTAGTTTGCAAATCACTAATAATCATCCGACAAGCTGTATCTGTCTGAACATTAAAGCATCAAAGATGACCGAAACCGACCTCCTGAAAACACTGGCCCTTGGTGAAGACAGCCGCCACCAATTCAAGCGCGACACCACCAATGCCGACGGCATGGCGGCCGAGCTGGCTGCATTTGCCAACAGCGGTGGAGGATCGGTGTTTTTGGGTGTGGATGATGATGGCAGCGTTGCTGGACTTGATGCAGCAGCGGTGCGGCGTTTGAACCAGCTCATCAGCAATTCGGCCAGCCAGCATGTGCGCCCGCCGCTGCACCCTCAGACCTACAACCTGCAAACCGCCCAAGGCTTGGTGCTGGTGGTGTCGGTGCCAGATGGGCTGAACAAACCTTATATGGACCTGCAAGGTCGAGTGTGGGTGAAAAGCGGGGCCGATAAGCGCCATGTGACAGCGCGTGAAGAAATGCAGCGTATGTTCCAGCGCGCTGGGTTGTTGCAGGCTGACCAGGTGCCCCTGCGTAATGCCACCGTGGCCGACATCGACGAGCGGGCCTTTGACCGCTACTTCGAGCGGCGCTTTGGCCAAAGCTTGAGCGCAACGGGCTTGCCCGTGACCCAGCTTTTGGAAAATCTCAAGCTGGCGCAGGGCGGAGTGCCCAACTTGGCGGGCGTGTTGCTGTTTGGCAAGCATCCACAGCGGCATCTGCCGGTTTGCCAAATTGGCGCGGTGTGGTTTCCGGGCACACATTTGGGCGATACGCGTTATCTTGACAGCGAAAACATCGACGGCCCGCTGGACGAGCAGTTTGAGCGCGGCATGGCTTTCTTTAAGCGCAGCTTGCACAAGGTGCAGGCGGGCAGGGGATTCAATACGCTGGGCCAGCTAGAACTGCCCGAAGAGGCTTTGGTGGAGCTGCTGGTTAATGCCTTAGTGCACCGCGACTTTTTGGTCAGCGCCACGATTCGGCTCTTTGTGTTCACAGATCGGTTAGAGATCATCAGCCCCGGCCATTTGCCCGATAGCCTGACGCCCATGCAAATTCGCACCGGTATGTCCAACCGCCGCAACCAGGTGTTGGCCGAGCATGCCGCGCATATCTTGCCCTACCGTGGCATGGGCACAGGTGTGCCCCGAGCGCTAGACGCGTGGCCCCAAATTGACTTGGTGGATGAGTCGGAAATCAACCAGTTTCGGGCGGTGGTTTGGAGGACGGTAGCTTCTATTGAATCAGCGACCCCTAATGTCAATCCTGAAGTCACCCCCGAAGTCACCCCCGAAGTCACCCCCGAAGT
>JBBAOY010000026.1:0-15490 GCA_040401095.1 Limnohabitans sp. | reverse complement strand
GAAGTCACCCCCGAAGTCACCCCCGAAGTCACCCCCGAAGTTGGGCGCTTGTTACAAGTGCTGGTAGGGGAGATGAGTCGGGCCGAACTCATGACTTGCTTGGGCCTCAAGGATGAAAAACACTTCCGAGAAAGTTATCAGCAGGTCGCGGTGAACACGGGCTTGGTGGAAATGACCATCCCCAACAAGCCGCAAAGCCGCAACCAAAAATACCGGCTGTCAGCCATGGGCAGAGCGCATGCAGAACAAATGGATCAGGGAGACAACTGAGTGAGCGTATCACCCTGTCCGAGTACTTTTATGCGGAGTTTGCCTTTGCCACATGAAACTGGGGCTCTGTAAAAACTCGACCCACCCCACCAAAGCATTTTTTATTGAAGTGTCACAAGGCTTGAGCCCCAACACCCCCGCCGCACAATTCAACGTCGCAAGTGGGTCTTGCAAATCCAAACCCACCGCCCCGTTCTGCTTACTCAGTTTTTCACCGTTCTCGCCAAGTACCAGCGGCGCATGCATGTAAATGGGCGTTGGCAAGTCCAAAGCTTTTTGCAACAAAATTTGTCGCGCTGTGTTGTCATGCAAGTCTTCGCCACGCACTACATGCGTGACGCCTTGATCTGCATCGTCAACCACCACAGCGAGTTGGTAGGCCCACAAGCCATCAGCACGTTTGAGAACAAAGTCACCGACTTCTTTGGCTACGTCTTGTTGTTGGAGCCCCATTCTCCTGTCGTGCCATTCCAAAGTTTGGGGTAAGTGCAGTGAGTCGATCACAGCTTGCACATTGAAGCGCCAAGCGCGCGCAGGTTTGCCATTGAGACCCTCGCGACAAGTACCTGGGTAAACCGCAGCGCTATGTCGTGTCAAATCTTGGCCTTGCAACACATAAACGTCTTCAATTTCTTTGCGCGAACATCCGCAAGGGTAAGCCCAACCTTTGTCTATCAGTTGGGTTAATGCGTTTTCATAAAGATGCGTGCGGCGCGACTGCCAAGTGGGTGCGCTGTTGGCGACTAAGTCACACGCGGCGAGTTGTTCCAATATGTGTTGGTCTGCGCCTTCAACACAACGCGGTGCATCGACGTCTTCTATTCTTACGAACCATTTCCCATGGTGAACGCGTGCGTCCAACCAACTCGCTAAAGCGGCGACCAATGAACCCGCATGCAAGGGCCCTGTTGGCGATGGCGCGAATCGTCCGATATAGCGCACGCCCAGCCCCGCAAAAAATTACAAGCGATGTGCCGAGTGGCAAACGGCGAGTGCGAGTTCTAAGCCTGAGACAAAAGCATCTTCAACCCGGTGGCCTAAATGCCAATCCCCGCAAGTGCCCAAGCCCGTTGTGGCATGAAATTGGTAAGGCGCACCCAATGGCACCAAAGTTTGCGCATAACGCCAACGGTGTACTTCTGCGTAACTAGGTTCTGCGCGAATGCCTGTGAGTTCGGAGAAGGCGCGCAGCATTTTGGCTTGCACGCGGGGGGCATCGTCTTCCAAATGTTCTTGCGACCAGGCAGCACTGGCTTGCACCGTCCAGCGTTCAATCTTGCTGCGTCCAGGTTTGGAAGACTCACGGGTCAACCACGCCACACGGTGATGGGTGCTACGTGCAGCGTTCCATTGCGGGCCGAGGTGCGGCAAGTCGGGATTGTTAGCGTTTGGAAATGCCAGCATCAATGTCCAGCACGGTGCTACTTGCACTTTGCTGATCGCATCTAACAAATGTGCGTCGTTTACATGCGTGCCTGAGTTGCGCAGCAACTGTTCAGCTTGTATGGACGGAACTGCAAGCAACACACGGTCAAAACCGGAGTGCGTTTCTGGAATTTCAGCACGGGTGCTGGTGTTGATGCTGTGCAATATCCATTGGCCTTTGGCGTTACGTTCCAAACGTTGCACTTGGTTGTGCAGGTGCAATGCTTTGCCAAGAGGTTGCGCCCAGTGACGCACCAGGGCGTTCATGCCTGGGCTGGCTACGAAGTGTGCATCGTGATTTAGTTTAGCGGCTTCGAATACTTGTCCCATTGGGTCCAAGACGCGAACTGCACTGGCGCTCCATGAACGGCAAATTTCTTTGGTGCCTGCTACGGTTTGCAGGGCTAGAGAAAATCTGGGGTCGCGGACTGTGAAGTATTGGGTGCCGTGGTCGAAGGTACCAAATACTGTTTCGCGTGTGGACATGCGTCCTGCGGCGCCGCGGCTTTTTTCGAAGATGTGTACGCGGTGTCCGGCTTGGACCAAGGTGCGTGCAGCGGTGATGCCGGCCATGCCGGCGCCGATGATGGCGATGTTTAGTGTCATGGCTTGGACTCTACACGCTTGGGGGTGGCTTTGGGGGTGGGGTTTACAGATGTTGGATGCTAGTTTAAGTGTCTCTTGTTGTGTTTGGGGTATTTCGTTTTTCGGGGAGCGCATGGCGAGCACAAGGGGCTTGGTGCGACTCCGCGCTTCGCGCTTTATGTCGTTCGCACCAAGCCCCTTGTACTCGCCTTGCTTCTTGGTTGAAGTTTTGTCTTTTTTCTTGAATTTTTGTTTTAGTCTTTCATGAATCTTGTTTTCTTTGGTATCGACCTCATGTAAATAATTGTTCCTATATCTCTTTGTGAATCACATTCGAGTAATATGCCGCCTCCGAATTGGCACACCCCTAATCAAAGTTACTAATTAATCCATGATCACTATTCGCAAATCCCTTGATCGCGGCTACGCCGACCACGGTTGGTTGAAGTCATTCCATAGTTTCTCGTTCGCCGGTTACCACGACCCGCAATTTATGGGGTGGGGTAATTTGCGGGTGATCAATGAAGACCGCATTGCGCCGGGTTCGGGGTTTGGTACCCATGGGCATCGCGATATGGAGATCATCAGTTATGTTTTGCAGGGCGAGTTGGCGCACCAAGACAATATCGGTAATGTGGAAGGCATTCCTCCAGGGGATGTGCAGCGCATGAGCGCGGGTTCTGGTGTGATGCACAGTGAGTTCAACCATGCGCCTAATGAAACTACCCACTTCTTTCAAATTTGGATTGAACCCAATGTGCGCGGCATAGCGCCTGGGTACGAACAAAAAACGGTTCCTCCTGCGTCTAAGCGTGGGGCTTTGAGTCAAATTGCCGGGCCTAAAGATGCTTTGGTGAAAGTACATGCGGATGCATCGTTGTATGCGGGGCTTTTTGATGGCGATGAGACAGCCACTCTTACCTTGCAATCAGGTCGTAAGGCTTATGTGCATTTGGTGCGCGGTGAGTTACAGGTCAATGGGCATGCATTGAAAACCGGAGATGCCGCGATGTTGGACAAGGAAACCCAAGTTTCAATTTCACATGGTGTGGATGCAGAAGTGCTGGTGTTTGACTTAGCGCCCTAATTTTTTTTCAACCCTTAAGGAATTTCCATGACTAAAACAGTCGTTATTTACCATTCTGGCTATGGCCATACCCAGCGCGTTGCGCAGTTTGTAGCGGAAGGCGCTAAGGCGCAAGTGATTGCGATTGATGCGGATGGCAATATCACTGACGCTGATTGGACCTCTCTAGATGCAGCCGATGCCATCATCTTTGGCTCGCCTACTTATATGGGTATGGCTTCTTGGCAGTTCAAGAAATTTGCAGATGCCACGTCTAAGCGCTGGTTCTCCAGTGCCTGGAAGGACAAAGTCGCTGGCGGCTTTACGATTTCTGCTAGCCCTAGCGGCGACAAGCTCTCAACTATCCAATACTTCATTACTTTGTCTATGCAACAAGGCATGGTCTGGGTGGGTCAGCCTTCTTTGAACGACGGTACGATCAATCGAATTGGGTCTAACTCTGGTTTGATGGCGCAAGTGGGTGCTACGAGTCCGGCTGCCGACATACCTCAGGGTGATTTAGACACGGCCAAGGCTTACGGCGAGCGTGTCGCGCATGTTGCTTCCAAACTGCGCGGTTAATTCAAATTTAGTGAATGCTTTTATTTGCGTAGTCCATTAGTGCTCATGCACGCTTAAGGGCTACGCAAACCTCGGGGTGGGCAGGTGGTGTGCCTACAATCAACTTCATGTTTGTCCATTTACGCCTGCACTCTGAGTTTTCCGTGGTCGATGGGACCAACCGAATCGATGATGCGGTGCAAGTGGCCGCAGATGACAAACAACCTGCGCTGGCGCTGACCGACCTCAATAATTTATTCGGCACTATCAAGTTTTACAAGCAAGCCCGCAGCATGGGCTTGAAGCCGTTGTTGGGTGCCGAGATTTATTTGGAGAGCCTTACCCAAGACACCAACCATCTCTCCAAGATGATTTTGTTGGTGCAAAGCCAGCAGGGCTATTTGAATCTGTGTGAGTTGCTCAGCCGTGGTTGGACACAAAACGTCCACAAAGCAGTGGGCGTGATCAAGTTGGCTTGGTTGCAAGAGCTGTCACAAGGGTTGATCGCTCTCTCTGGCGCGCAAAGTGGCCCTGTTGGCCAAGCCTTGGTGCAAGGTGACTTATCGCGAGCCAGTGAATTAGCTTTACAAATTGCGGGCATCTTTCCGCATCGTTTTTATATTGAGTTGCAACGCGCTGGGCGCGCAGATGATGAGGCGCATGTGGTGGCTGCTGTGCAACTGGCATCGCACTTGAATTTACCGGTGGTGGCCACGCACCCTGTGCAGTTCACGAAACCTGATGATTACGAAGCGCATGAAGCGCGCGTGTGTATTTCTGAAGGCGAGATATTGGGTAACCAGCGGCGTATTCGCAAATTCACACGCGATCAATATTTCAAATCTAGCGCGCAGATGCAGGAGTTGTTTGCAGATATTCCATCTGCAATTGCCAATACGCTAGAAATTGCCAAGCGTTGTAATGTGTCGTTGGTATTGGGTAAACCGCAGTTACCTGATTACCCCACGCCCAACGGGATGGCGATTGATGAATATTTCCGTTTTTCTTCGCACGAAGGCTTGAAAGAGCGCTTGGCGCATCTCTATCCAGATGCAGCAAAACGAGAGCTAGAGCGCTCGCTCTATGAGGAGCGTTTGGAGTTCGAGATCAACACGATTTTGAAGATGGGTTTTCCCGGTTACTTCTTGATTGTGGGTGACTTCATCAACTGGGCTAAAAACAATGGCTGCCCTGTGGGGCCCGGACGCGGTTCTGGCGCGGGATCATTGGTCGCGTATTCATTGAAGATTACCGACCTAGACCCTTTGCAATACAACTTGCTGTTCGAGCGTTTCTTAAATCCTGAGCGGGTATCCATGCCCGACTTTGATATTGACTTTTGCCAAACCAACCGCGACCGCGTGATTGATTATGTGAAAGACAAATACGGCCGTAATGCGGTGAGTCAAATCGTGACGTTTGGCACTATGGCGGCGCGCGCTGCGATTCGCGATGTGGGTCGTGTGCTCGATATGAGTTACACCTTTTGCGATGGCATCAGCAAACTCATTCCTAACAAACCCGGACAGCACATCACGATTGACGGGGCGATCAAAGCAGAGCCCATCTTGGCTGAACGTCTTGAAAAAGAAGACGAAGTCAAAACTTTGCTGGCCTTGGCGCAGAAGTTAGAAGGCATGACGCGCAATGTTGGCATGCATGCGGGTGGCGTGTTGATTGCGCCTGGCAAGTTGACAGACTTTTGTCCGCTTTATCAGCAACCTGGTAGCGAATCTGCTGTCAGCCAATTTGACAAAGACGATGTTGAGGCCGCAGGCTTGGTGAAGTTCGACTTCTTAGGTTTGGCAACGCTCACGATTTTAGAAATCGCGCGCCAATTCATTCAGACGCGCCACAAGGGTCAAGAAAACTTTGCGTTTGAAGATATCCCGCTTGATGACGTAGCGACCTACCGTTTATTTCAAGACGGAAAAACAGAAGCCGTGTTCCAGTTCGAGAGCCGTGGCATGCAAGGCATGTTGCGTGATGCACGTCCAACCCGACTCGAAGACTTGATTGCATTGAACGCCTTGTACCGACCAGGCCCGATGGATTTGATTCCAAGTTTCGTGGCCCGTAAGCATGGCCGTGAAAAAGTGGAGTATCCGCATCCCTTGGTCGAAGGTATGTTGTCTGAGACCTACGGCATCATGGTCTACCAAGAGCAGGTGATGCAAACGGCGCAGATTCTGGGTGGGTATTCACTCGGTGGTGCAGACTTGTTGCGTCGTGCCATGGGCAAAAAGAAGGCCGAAGAAATGGCCGAGCACCGCGAAATTTTCCGTAAAGGTGCTGCGGGTAACAACATTCCTGCAAACAAAGCCGACGAAATTTTCGACTTGATGGAGCGCTTTGCGGGCTACGGTTTCAACAAATCGCACGCGGCCGCTTATTCTTTGTTGGCCTATCACACCGCTTGGGTGAAAGTGCATTACACCGCCGAATTTTTCTGTTCCAACATGACAGTGGAAATGGGCGATACCGACAAGCTCAAAGTCTTGTTCGAAGACGCGCTCAAGATGGGGATGACTTTTGAGGCACCCAATATCAACCGCGGGACCCATAGATTCGAGCCCATCTCTGACAAAACCATTCGCTATGGTTTGGGCGCTATCAAAGGCTCTGGTGAGCAAGCTATCGAAGCCATCGTTGCTGCGCGTGAAAGCGGCGGCGCATTCACCAGTTTGTATGACTTTGCGCGCCGTGTCGATCGCTCGCGTTTAAACAAACGTACCGTCGAAGCTTTGATCAAAGCTGGCGCGTTTGATTGCCTTGATTTGAACCGCGCATCTTTGTTGGCCAGCGTAGACCGCGCGTTTGACTTTGTTGCGGCCAGCGAAGCCAATGCCAACCAAGGCGGTTTGTTTGATATGGGCGACGACACCCACGGCTCCAGCCAACAAGAGCCTGATTTGGTCAACGCCATGCCATGGGGTGTCAAAGAACGGTTGACCCAAGAAAAAACGGCTTTAGGTTTTTATCTATCAGGCCATTTGTTTGACGAAGTCGATCGCGAAGTGCGTAGCTTTGTCAAAACCCGTATCGACGACTTGATGGATTCACGCGATGCCCAGTTGCTCACCGGTATCGTGAGCGATATGCGCGTCATCAATGGGCAACGCGGTAAGTTGGCGATTTTCAAACTAGACGATAAATCGGGAATGATTGAAGCCACTGCAGATGAAGCGACGATGAATACCTACCGCAACATTTTGCGTGACGACGAATTAGTCGTTGTGATGGGTAAAGTGCAGCCGGATCGATTCTCCGGGGGCTTGCGTTTGTCGATCAACCAAGCCTGGGACTTGAACCAAGCGCGTTGTCGCTTTGGCAAATATTTGCGTGTGGCAGTCAATGGCACAGCTCCTGATGTCGCGCGCATTGTGCGCGAGCATCCGGCCCGCGTAGAGGCTTCTGAGCAAGGCAATTTGGTGCGCGGCTTGGGTGTTCGCTTGCAGGTTTTGCGAGAAGGTGCCAATGCTGAGATTGAACTCGGCGACAACGCTAAATTTTTCCCCAGCGACGCTGCATTGGCGAGTTGGATGGCGCAGGCCCACCAAGGGCAGGCGCAAATCATTTACGAATAAGCCCTTATGTGGACCATACCAACACTCTTAACCTTGACGCGCATTGCAGCTATTCCATTAATAGCAGGTTTGTTTTATTTACCCATTGATAACGACTTACGTAATCTTCTGGCGACTGTCATGTTTGTGGTGTTTGCCTTGACCGATTGGCTCGACGGTTATTTGGCCCGTAAGTTAAACCAAACGTCTGCCTTCGGCGCATTTTTAGATCCAGTCGCTGATAAGTTTTTGGTGTGCGCGAGTTTGTTGGTGTTGGTGCATTTGGGGCGCGTTGATGTATTGGTATCGCTGATCATCATTGGACGTGAAATCGCGATTTCTGCTTTGCGTGAGTGGATGGCACAAATCGGTGCCAAGCGCAGTGTGGCAGTGCATATGCTGGGCAAACTCAAAACCACCATGCAGATGGTGGCGATTCCGTTTTTGTTGTACGACGGTGTTTTGTTCGGTGTGATCGATACCGCCGCTTGGGGTTTTGTGTTGATTTGGATTGCTGGTGTATTGACCGTTTGGTCTATGGTGTATTACCTACAAAAAGCGTGGCCTGATATCGTGGACCACGCGAAGTAATGGCTAGTACTTCTCGGCTTTCATGGCTGCGCGTCATGCCGGTAGTCTTTGTTGGTATTTGGAGCACGGGGTTTATCGTGGCGCGTTTCGGCATGCCCAATTCACCCCCGTTTGCGTTTCTTTGGTTGCGTTTTGCTTTTTCAATTCTGTGTTTCTTGCCTTGGATTTTTATTTCCAAAGTGCCATGGCCTAGCGACAAAAAACAATGGCTGCACTTGGGCGTGACGGGCGTGTTGTTGCAAGCAGGTTACTTGGGCGGTGTCTGGTCTGCCGTCAAAGGTGGTATGGGGTCTGGCTTATCCGCCTTGATCGTTGGCTTGCAACCTGTACTGACCGCCATTTGGTTGTCGTCGCAAGGCGGTCATGTCACGCGTAGGCAATGGCAAGGTTTGTTATTGGGCTTCGTCGGGTTGTCTATGGTGGTCTCGCACAAATTAGAAGGCGGTATTGAAGTCACACCTTTTAGTTTGGGTATGGCTTTTATGGCGTTAGCGTCGATCACGGTGGGCACGCTGTATCAAAAAAGGTTTGTCAAACCCTGTGACGTGCGCACGGCTAGCAGCGTACAGCTGATGGCAGCGTGGGTAGTCACTTTGCCGTTGGCTATGCTGGAGACCGAAGCCATTCAATGGAACCACCAGATGATTTACGCCATGACATGGTCGGTTTTATGCCTGACTTTGGGCGGCAGTTCTTTGTTTTATATATTGATACAACGCGGCGCTGCAGCCGCTGTCACTAGTTTGATGTACTTGGTCCCGCCCACCACTGCCGTGATGGCCTTGGTGCTTTTTGGCGAGACCATGACACTTGTAACTCTGTTAGGTATCTTGGTGACAGCCCTAGGGGTTAGCTTGGTGGTGCGTCCACCTAAAATTCCCAGTTAATTTTTTAAATACTTCGCAACTTACAAACCGAGAAATTCATATGTCTAAAAAAAGAATAGCAGTCATTGCTGGTGACGGTATCGGCAAAGAAGTGATGCCCGAGGGCATTCGTGTCATGGAAGCAGCCGCCACTAAATTTGGTATCGACTTAGCGTTTGACCATTTCGATTTTGCTAGTTGGGATTATTTTGAGAAGCACGGCAAGATGATGCCCGACGATTGGAAAGACCAAATCGGTGGACACGATGCTATTTACTTTGGTGCGGTAGGCTGGCCCGACAAAATTGCTGACCACATCTCTTTGTGGGGCTCGTTGTTGTTGTTTCGCCGTGAATTTGACCAATACATCAACTTGCGTCCAGCGCGTTTGATGCCCGGCATCATCGCGCCAGTGGTGCGCAAAGACGGCTCGCCCCGAGCACCTGGCGAAATCGACATGTACATCGTGCGCGAAAACACCGAAGGCGAGTATTCCAGCATTGGTGGCCGCATGTACCCCGGCACTGAACGTGAAATCGTGATGCAAGAGACGGTCATGTCGCGTATTGGCGTGGATCGTGTACTGAAATTCGCTTTTGAATTGGCTATGACACGCCCTAAAAAGCATTTGACCAGTGCTACAAAGTCCAACGGAATCGCGATCACCATGCCTTATTGGGACGAGCGCGTAGCAGAAATGGCCAAAGCTTATCCAGCCATTCGCCAAGACAAATTTCACATCGACATCTTGACAGCCCACTTTGTGCAACGCCCTGACTTCTTCGATGTGGTCGTCGCGAGCAACTTATTTGGCGATATCTTGAGCGATTTAGGCCCTGCGTGCACAGGAACCATCGGCATTGCACCAAGCGCCAACCTCAATCCGGATCGCAAATTCCCATCTCTTTTTGAACCCGTGCACGGATCGGCTCCAGATATCGCGGGCCAAGGATTGGCCAATCCGATTGGTCAAATTTGGTGTGGCGCCATGATGTTGGAGTTCCTTGGATACAAAAATGCGCACGACGCAGTGCTCGCAGCGATTGAAAAAGTATTAGATCCGAGCAGCCAAGCACCTAGAACGCCTGACATTGGTGGGAAAGCACACACTTCTGATCTAGGGAAAGCGATTGCACAAGCCCTGTGATTTTCATTCTTGCAGACATAAATTCATTTCAAAAAACGACTAGAATTCGATCCGCTCCGTTGTAATGCTGAGTGTTTCTCTAGTTGACACGCCCCGCATGCATGGCTCTAATAGCCAACAGCAACGTCTTTGCAAGAGCGCTTAGTTTGTAAAAACTAGCGCACATAAATTTAAACAACACCACATCTCACTGAGAGGGAATATCTGTGAACAAGACTGAACTCATCGAGCACATTGCTAAGCACGCTGACATTTCAAAGGCTGCCGCTACGCGCGCACTAGAAGCCATCATTGGAGGCGTCAAAACCACCTTGAAAAAAGGCGGCACCGTTTCTTTGGTTGGTTTTGGTACCTTTGCTGTTGGCAAGCGCGCTGCGCGCACGGGCCGCAACCCACGTACTGGCGAAGCAATCAAAATCAAAAAAGCCAATGTGCCTAAATTCCGCCCAGGTAAAGCCCTAAAGGATGCGCTGAATTAATCAGCACTCCAGTCGGGTGCTTAGCTCAGTTGGTAGAGCAGCGCCCTTACACGGCGTAGGTCGGCGGTTCGAGCCCGTCAGCACCCACCACTCGACAGACAAGGCGAACATTTTGTGTTCGCCTTTTTCTTTTTAACCTCAAGTGAAGAATCTCTATGTTTGATTTCGTTCGCAAGCACACCAAGATCATGCAGTTTTTGCTGTTTTTGCTTATTTTTCCGTCTTTCGTTTTGTTTGGGCTTGAAGGCTATAGCAGCATGCGCGACAAAGGGGCGGTAGTGGCGACTGTGAATGGTTCAGACATTTTGCAACCTGAGTTAGATAACGCGCACAAAGTGCAAGTCGATCGCATGCGTGCAGCCATGCCCAACTTGGACGCCAAATTGTTTGACTCATCTATCGCCAAACAAGCCACCTTAGACCGTTTGGTTCGTGAGCGCTTGTTACAAGTTGCTGCTCAAAAAATGCATTTGAGCGTGAGCGACCAACGCTTGGCCAATGAGTTGCAACAAAACCCCAATATTGCAGGCCTTCGTCGACCAGACGGAAGCTTAGATTTAGAGCGCTATCGCCAGTTACTTGCCACGCAAGGCTTAACGCCAGAGTCATTTGAAGCGCAAGTGCGTTCTGACTTGTCGACCCGACAGGTGATGGCGGGCTTGGGCATCACGAGTTTTACGACGCCTGCTTTGGCAGACGTTACTTTGAATGCGTTTTATGAAAAACGCCAAATCCAAGTGGCTAAGTTTGTAGCGTCTGATTTCGTTGCGCAAATCAAGCCCACAGATGCTGAGTTAGAGGACTATTACAAAGCGAATGGTGAAAAGTTCAAGTCGCCCGAGCGTGCAGATGTCGACTATGTCATCTTAGATTTAGCCTCCATCCAAAAAGCTGTCACCGTGCCAGAGTCTGAACTCAAAACCTTTTACGAACAAAACTTGGCGCGCTTGGCTAATCTAGAAGAGCGCCGTGCCAGCCATATTTTGATCAATGCAGACAAAGCAGCACCGGTTGCTGATCGTGACAAAGCCCGGGCCAAAGCACAAGAAATTTTGGCTACCCTGAAGCAGTCCCCCGATAAGTTCACTGAACTTGCCAAAAAATTCTCGCAAGACACTGGCTCAGCCAATAAAGGCGGGGATTTAGATTTCTTTGCCCGCGGTGCGATGGTGAAACCCTTTGAAGACGCTGCCTTTTCATTGAACAAGGGTGAGACCAGCGATGTAGTGGAATCTGAATTCGGTTTTCACATCATTCGTGTGACAGATATTAAACAACCTAAGCAAAAAACCTTTGAAGAATCACGAGCCAGCTTAGAAGTAGACGCTAGACGCCAATTGGCACAACGTAAATTCGCCGAGGCCGCAGACCAGTTCACTAATTTGGTCTACGAGCAGTCAGACAGCTTGAAGCCAGCGGCTGATAAGTTAAAGCTAGAAATTCAACATGCCAAAGGTGTAGGGACAGAGCCTGTGCCTGCAGCGAGTGGCACAGCCATGAACAACCCTAAGTTGTTGGCGGCTATTTTTGCTAGCGACACGATTGAGAAAAAACGCAACACCGAAGCTATTGAATTGGCGCCTAATGTCTTAGCCTCTGCGCGCATTGCCAATTACCAGCCTGCGCGTATCTTGGCTCTAGCAGATGTCAAAGACAAAGTACGCGAGCAAGTGGTTGCGCAAAAGGCGCTAGAGCGTGCCAAACAAGAAGGACAAAGCAATTTAGCCCTGTGGAAGGCCTCGCCTGACAAAGCCAAGTTGGCCGCAGCTGTTGTGATTTCGCGTGAACAAAAGCAACAACTCTCTGACGCGGTGGTTGAGGCTGCATTGCGAGCCAATACACAAACATTGCCTGCGTGGGTAGGCGTTGATTTGGGTGGTAGCGGCTATGCGGTGGTCAAGGTTGAAAAAATCTTGCCCCGAGAAACCGTAGATGCGCAACAACAAGGGCGCGAACGCCAGCAATACATGCAGTGGTGGGCAGGGGCTGAAGAGGCTTCTTACTACCGTTGGCTCAAAGACAAGTTCAAAGTCGAAATAAAAGCGTCTCGGTTATAATTTTCACCCTACGGTGGCTGTAGCTCAGTTGGTAGAGTCCAGGATTGTGATTCCTGTTGTCGTGGGTTCGAGCCCCATCAGCCACCCCAAGTTCTAAGGGTTGCAAGCATTGCTTGCAACCCTTTTTTATTGGATAGCAGACTTTTAGGCAGCGATACGTAAAGATTGCATCCGCTTGATACGTTTTCTGCTCTTGGCAGATTGTTTAGCCACCCACAAATCACGCTGGGTTTGTAGGTTTAGCCAATATCCCTGAGTTGTTCCAAGCGCCTCAGATAGTCGGAGGTCCATGTCTGCAGTTATTGAGGCATGCCCGTGCAAAAGGCGCGACAGCATGACTCTGCTAATACCAATATGTTGCGCAAAAGAAGTAACGGTCGTTTGAAGGTCTTCAAGCCATCCTGACAATAATTCTCCTGGATGGGATGGGTTATGCATATTCATAGTAATCCTTTTAGTGGTAATCCAAATAGTCCAATAACTCCACATCATTTTCAACAAACCGGAAGGTAAGTCTCCAGTTTGCTTGAACGGTTACAGCGTGAAACCCTGAAAGATCTCCAGCTAATTTATGTATGCGCCAAGAAGGGCGCCCCAAATCACTTGGATCATTTGCTGCGTTTAACGCCGTTAGCAAATCTCGAAGTCTTTTTTGATGGATAACTTGTATCCCGCTAACGCGTCCAGTGCGAAAGAAGACTTCAAGGCCTTTGTGCCTAAAAGTAAGAATCATAATGTGTAAACTCTAGATTTACAATAAAAAAATTATGTTACTTTGAATTTATTTGCAATCACTAAGCCGAGGACTATTTTTTGATTGAAAGTAGCAACCTTTTGAGTTTCAATTAAGAAACAGTCCAGAACGGGCCGGTAGCGGACCAAGATAATCCTAATTTAAGGCTGGGTCACAGTCTGAGTAGTATTCAACTCAGGCGGTAAGAAACCAGCAACCGGCCTATTGGCAAAATTATTAGTCACTATCGGCGAAGTTCTTGCGCTGTCTTGGATGAAGTTAAGTAGCGTAATCAACTGGTTCAAGTTTGCACTGTCTAAGCTAGCCATTTGCGTATCCGTCACCGCCATCAACTGGCGTGAATTCATGCGGTTGAGTAGCGGCGCAACTTGGCTGGGGGTTAGGCCTGCAATTTGTTGGGGTGAAAGAGGCACTGTTGCAATCGGGGCAGGGGCAGCTCCGGCAATTTGCGTTGGCGGTGGTTGGTCATTCATTAAAGATGCTGCAGCAATCTGCGATACGGGCTGGTTGATATAGATCGTTGTGTTGGTGTTGGAATTCAAAGCTCTTTGTTGTACAAAGTTCATCAAAATATTCAGCTGATTTATAGATTGGCTATCCATACGTGCCATCTGCGTATTGGTAATCGCCATCAATTGGTTGGCATTGAGTTGGCTAATCAGCGGTGCCAACTGTGTTGGGTCAAGTTCAGAAATTTGTCTGGGCGTCAAATTAACCGTGATGTTGGTTTGTGTAAAAGATTGCGATCCCACTGGTGCGTTGGGCTTGGGTTGCTCGTTGAGTAGGGCGTTGCTGGCGAGTCTAGACACGGGTTGATTCACAAAGACGTTGATATTCGTATTTGTATTGGTTCCAGCATTTGCAGGATTGTTGCCATTAGCAGTGCCGTTGTTATTGGCGGCTCTCTGCTGCACAAAGTTCATCAAAATCGTGAGTTGATTCAACGCACGTCCGTCCATTCTGGCCATTTGTGCGTTAGTAATGGCCATCAACTGGTTGGCATTTAGCTGGTTGATCAATGGCGCTAATTGCGCAGGGTCTAACTCAGACACCTGCTTGGGAGTCAATGTCACGCTAGCCAATGCGGCAACAGGTGCAGGAATAGGCGCAGTTGGCAGTGCGGCATTAGGCTGATCCGCTAACAAGGCGGCACCTGCGAGTTTTGCAACAGGTTGGTTGATAAAGATATTGGTGTTATTCACGCGATTACCACCTGCGGCAGGGGTGGCATTGGCGACAGGGTTAGACGCACGGTCTTGAACAAAGTTCAACAAAATAGTGAGTTGATTGAGGTAAGACCCTTCAAGACTTGCCATTTGCGCATTGGTTATAGCCATTAGCTGATTCGCGTTGAGTTGGCTCAGGAGTGGTCCTAGATCTTTTGGGTTCAAAGCGGCAACTTGCGCAGGCGTTAAGTTGGGCGTCTCGCGGTTTGCGTTTTGTGCGGCTAATTGCGCTGCGTTAAGTGGTCTGTTGGCTTGGTTAGGCGCATTTCTCGCTAATGGAACATTCGCTAGAACTGGTGGGTTGGTGAGATCAGCTAACTCTTTGTTTAGGGGATCTACTGATTTGTTATTTGCGATGTAGTTAGCCCTGAGTGAGAGTCTTTCAATGGGGTCTTTTAGTAAACCGTTAGCGGCATATTGCGCAACCGCTTTGTCTTCAGGCGTATAAGTTTTGTCGATAGCCTTTTCGGGGGTGTCTTTCAAACCTTTGATGATGTTGAGAAGTTCAGCTAAGCGTGCGGGGTCCAACTTAGACATTTGCTCATTGGTCAAAGATAAGAGTTGCTTAACGCTAAGAGCGTTGATGAGTGGCGCCACTTGATCAGACGTTAGTTGCGGCACTACATTGCTGGGCAAGGCCGAGGCAACCTCTACAGGGGTATTTTTGCTGAGAACTTCAGCGAGCTTTTGCGGTGTATCAATATTGATAGTTGTTTTGCTTTGCGCAAGCTGTGTCACCCTAGATGCAAGCGCATCAATTTGGTCTTTCATAAGGCCGTTAGCGACGTATTGCGCAGTTGTCTTATCAATGGCGGTGTAAGCCTTGTCGGCCGCTTTTTCGGGGTTATTTTTGATTACGTTAATGATGTTGAGCAACTCCGCTTGACGCGCTGGATC
>JBBAOY010000025.1:0-34623 GCA_040401095.1 Limnohabitans sp. | reverse complement strand
TGGTGAATATGTGGCAAGTCTCGACGAGGTGCTTGCAAAGCTCAATGCGGACAACTATGCCCTGGCATTAGAAATCGCTAACTTGCCTGACGCCATCAAAGGTTTTGGCCATGTCAAAGCGCGTAATGTGGTGGCAGTGCGGGGCAAATGGGATGGTTTGATGGTTAAGTGGCGCTCTTAGTGCAAATGTAATAAATCGCAAAGTCTAGAAAACTGCCCTTGGTAGACTCATGCGATGTTTTTATCAAACGCAGAATTACAAGAGCGCGCTCACAACCACACCCAAAACCATTACCGACCTGACATTGATGGCTTACGCGCCATCGCGGTTCTAAGTGTTGTTATTTTTCATGCCTTCCCAGAGCACTTGGGCGGCGGCTTTATTGGTGTTGATGTTTTTTTTGTTATCTCGGGCTTTTTAATTACTAGCCTGATTTTGCGAGAGCAAAGAGAAGAACGTTTTAGCCTCAGACATTTTTACGCCAGGCGAATTAGGCGTATTTTTCCAGCGCTTTCTTTGGTATTGGGCTTTGGGCTGGTCGCTGGTTGGATTTGCTTGAATTTCATGGAATACAAGCAATTAACCAAGCACACGGGTAGTAGCGCCATCTTCATTACCAATTTCATGTTGTTGCGGGAGGCGGGGTATTTTGACAACGCGGCAGATACCAAGCCTATGTTGCACCTTTGGTCGCTTGCGATCGAAGAGCAGTTTTACCTGGCTTGGCCTCTGGTCTTGATGTTTTTTAAGCGATTACCTAGGTGGTTATTTTCTGTCTTGGTCGTTCTATTGCTCTCTTCCTTGACTTACAGCCTGTCATTGGTTTTTAAAGGAGATTTGGAGCATGACTTTTATTCACCATTGAGTCGAAGCTGGGAGTTGTTGCTAGGTGCTTCCTTGGCCTTTGGCGTGAGTCGCCAAGCAGCTATAGCCACTTCATTGCGAAATATGGCTGGATGGGTGGGCTTGGTACTTGTTTTTATGAGCGCTTGCTTTTTAGACAAAAGCATGCCGTTTCCTGGCTACTGGGCCTTGCCACCTACATTGGGCGCAGCTTTGATTTTGTTTGCAGGGATGCAAAGTAACGTGAATCGCGTGCTGTTGGCTTCCCGTCCTTTGGTGGCTATTGGACTTATCAGCTACCCACTTTACTTATGGCATTGGCCCTTGTTGTCATTTGCACGAATATTGGAGTCTCAAACGCCTGAGCCAGAACTTCGTTTGGCGTTGGTTTTAATGAGTTTCATATTGGCATGGGGCACATACCGCTTTATAGAAAAACCAATTCGCTTTAGCGACCGTTACCCACGCGCCGTCTTGTGGTTGGGCTTATGGATGGTAGCTGTCTTGTTGATGTCGCATGCCGTCAATCGACTCGATGGCTTGAAGTTCCGCCACCACGGAATGCTCAATGCAGATCCAACGACCCTAGTAGTAGGCGCCGAAAGAGGAACCTTACAACCCACTTGTACGCTGGCACCTGAAGACATGCACCTATTCAAGTGGTGTTTTAACGATGGAAAAACCAGTCCGCCCAACCATGCATTGATTGGGGATAGCAAAGGCGAAGCATTGGTCTACAGCCTTATAAGAAGGTCTCCTGCTGACCACGGGTGGTTGATGTTGGGGCCAATCAATATTCTCAGGGCTGATAACGATGCAGGGCGTGCCGCCTTTAGCGCTTTAGAAAGCAATCCCAACTTACAGGTGATCGTGATGGCGAATGCGCTTCGCGGATTGTTTCCTTTGGATAAAGACACTGGGCTGATCGCTAATTCCGCGATTGATAAGCAAGCGATTGATCAAATGGTCGTCACCTACACGCGGAAAATTACCCAATGGCAAAGCCTAGGTAAGCGCGTAGTCTTTGTGATTGACAACCCTACTCTCCCAGACCCCAACAGTTGTATTACTGGTGGGTTGACTCCGTTTGAATCGCTCAATAAGGTGCTTCGTCGTGCAGAAAACCCTTACTGCAAACTTAAATACAGTGATCACATAAAGGGAACCGCCCCCTTTCAGCAATTTGTAACCAAGCTAAAGCTAGCGAACCCAGCACTGCTTGTGTATGACCCATTGCCACTTTTGTGTGACATCCCGGCAGATATGTGCACCATTGAAAGGAATGGCAAGTTTTTATATAGCTATGGCGACCATATTTCAGACCATGCTGGAATGTTGATCGCTGACCAGTTGCTCCCGCTTATAGGCGCAATGCCGCACTGACTTATTCGCCCGCATACAATGGCGAGTTAGCCTTTCAGACGCATGTTGCGTCTGCGTGGCGTTAATTTTTTGGAGCCTCCCACGTGTTGATTTCTTCTGCTTTTGCCCAAACCGCACCTGCCGCTGGCGCTGGTGGCGATGTGATGTCTTCTCTCACTGGCATGTTGCCTTTGATTTTGATGTTTGTCGTGCTGTACTTTGTGATGATTCGTCCACAAATGAAGCGCCAAAAAGAACACAAGGCCATGATCGATGCCATCGCCAAAGGTGATGAAATCGCCACCGCGGGTGGCTTGCTTGGCAAGGTTGTGCATTTGGACGAGGGTTCCTTGACGCTTGAGATCGCATCTGGCGTAGAAGTCCAGTTGCAGCGCCATGCGGTGACGCAAGTTTTGCCAAAAGGCTCGCTCAAGTAAGCGACTTTTAACTTTAAGCCTGCGCGCACCTCACGCGAATTCGCCATGAACCGTTACGCAATTTGGAAGTACGTGGTCCTAGTGATCGCTTTGTTGGTGGGCGCTTTTTATACGCTTCCCAATTTCTTTGGTGAGGCGCCTGCTGTGCAGATCTCTGCTGCCAAAGCGACTGCCAAGATCGATTTGGGTGTGCAAGACCGCGTGGAATCTGCACTAAAAACTGCAGGTCTCACGCCCGAATTGCTGGCGCTCGAGGGCGGTTCCTTGAAGGTGCGTTTCGATAGCACCGATGCGCAAATCAAAGCCAAAGACGCGATTCAGCAAGCCTTGGTGCCAGACGCCAACGACCCTTCTTATGTCGTCGCGCTCAACTTATTAGCGCGCTCCCCTGCTTGGTTGTCTGCCATGCATGCGGCACCTATGTATTTGGGTTTGGATTTGCGCGGTGGCGTGCACTTCATGTTGCAAGTCGATATGCCTGCGGCTTTGAATAAAAAAGCGGAATCGTTAGCCGGTGATATCCGCAGCACGCTACGTGAGAAAAACATACGCCACAGCGGCATCAGCCGCGACGGGCAAAAAATCGAAGTGCGTTTCCGCGATATGCCCACCTTGGAATCTGCGCAACGCGTGATCCAAGAGCAGTTTGCAGATTTGCAAATGACCGCATCGCCTGATGGTGCCGAGTTCAAACTCATGGCAACCATCAATCCGGTTGCCTCGCGCCGTGTGCAAGAGCAAGCGATCAAACAAAACATCACTACTTTGCACAACCGAATCAATGAACTTGGCGTTGCTGAACCGGTGATTCAACAGCAAGGTACAGACCGTATCGTGGTGCAACTACCTGGTGTGCAAGACACGGCGAAGGCCAAAGATATTTTGGGTCGCACCGCAACGCTTGAGATCCGCATGGTCGACGACAGCGCTGAAGCGCGAAGTGCAGAAAACAGCAATGGTGTGGTGCCCTTTGGCACAGAACGTTTCTTAGAGCGCAACGGTCAAGCCGTGATTGTGAAAAAACAAGTCATCTTGACGGGCGAAAACCTAACCGATGCACAACCAGGCTTTGATACACAAAACCAAGAAGCGGCAGTGCATCTGACGCTCGACGCCAAAGGCGCACGTATTTTCAAAGATGTGACGCGTGAGAGTGTCGGCAAGCGTATGGCGATCCTCTTGTTTGAAAAAGGCAAGGGAGAGGTAGTCACTGCTCCCGTGATTCGCTCTGAAATCGGCGGTGGCCGTGTACAAATTTCTGGCCGCATGACAACGGTCGAAGCCAATGACACAGCCTTGTTGTTGCGCGCTGGTTCACTTGCTGCACCGATGGAAATCATCGAAGAGCGCACGATTGGCCCAAGCTTGGGTGCTGAAAATATTGCCAAAGGTTTTAACAGCGTGACTTGGGGTTTTGTGGCTGTCACTGCATTTATGTGTGTGTACTACATGCTGTTTGGCGTGATCTCCAGCGTAGCGCTTGCCGTGAATTTGTTGCTGTTGGTGGCAGTGCTTTCTATGTTGCAGGCTACATTGACATTGCCAGGCATGGCCGCGATGGCCTTGGTACTCGGTATGGCGATTGACGCCAACGTGTTGATCAACGAGCGCGTGCGTGAAGAGTTGCGTAATGGCGCAGCGCCCCAATCGGCGATTCATACAGGATACGACCGCGCATGGGCCACTATTTTGGATTCCAACGTCACAACATTGATAGCAGGATTGGCCTTGCTTGCTTTTGGCTCTGGCCCCGTGCGTGGCTTTGCGGTGGTGCATTGCTTGGGTATTTTGACCAGCATGTTCTCCGCTGTGTTCTTCTCGCGTGGCTTGGTCAATCTTTGGTATGGCCGTCAAAAGAAATTACAAAGCGTGTCGATTGGCACCGTATGGCGCGCTTAAGCGCCCATCGTTAGAAAGAACCCTGCGCCATGGAATTTTTTAAGATCCGTAAAGACATACCGTTCATGAAGAACGCGGTGGCGTTCAATGCCATTTCATTCATCACGTTTGTAGCGGCGGTATTCTTTTTGTTTAGCCGTGGTTTGCATTTGTCGGTGGAGTTCACGGGCGGCACCTTGATGGAAGTCAGTTACTCCCAAGCTGCTGATCTCAACGTGGTGCGTGCGCAAATAGCCAAACTCGGCTTAAACGATGTGCAAGTACAAAACTTTGGAACGGCACGCGATGTGATGATTCGCATGCCCGCAGCCAAAGGCCAAAGTTCTGCACAACAAAGCGAGCAAGTGCTCTCGGCTTTAAAAGAGACAGACGCTAATATCCAATTACGCCGTACGGAGTTTGTTGGACCGCAAGTGGGCGATGAATTGGCGATTGATGGCTTAAAGGCGTTGGCCTTTGTAGTCGTCGGCATCATGATTTATTTGGCCATTCGTTTTGAGTGGAAGTTTGCTGTCGCGGCCATCATTGCGAACTTGCACGACGTCGTCATCATTCTTGGATTCTTTGCGTTTTTCCAGTGGGAGTTTTCACTGCCAGTCTTGGCAGCTGTTTTGGCTGTGCTGGGTTACTCTGTGAACGAGTCCGTGGTGATTTTTGACCGTATCCGCGAGAACTTTCGCCGTTTCCGCAAAATGCAAACGGTTGAAATTATTGACAATGCAATCACAGCCACGATTAGCCGCACCATCATTACCCACGGCTGCACGCAGTTGATGGTGCTCTCTATGTTGTTGTTTGGCGGCGCTACCTTGCATTACTTTGCCTTGGCGCTCACTATCGGTATTTGCTTTGGTATTTACTCGTCTGTGTTTGTCGCTGCAGCCATTGCGATGTGGCTAGGTATTCAGCGCGAAGACTTGATCAAAGGCCAAGTGGTCAAAGTTGAGGGTGACTCCGAAGACCCCAATTCTGGCGCTGTTGTTTAAGCCAGTTTCAGTGGCTAGCTACTAACGAAAAAATAACGTAACTAGTGCGCAACTCTATCGTCGTCGTCACACAACTCGTCTAAGACGAGCGCATCGGGCTCTAAGCCCACACTCCAGTACACCATCAAAACGATGATTTTTAAATCGTCTAGGGCCATGGGATGACCGGGCACTGCCATGGCGCGGTCTAGCACGATCTCACGCATATGGGGCGACAGAACTTCAGCAGATTCAAGAAACTGAATAAATCCTAAACACGCTGCGCCTAAATGGCTTTGCTCTGCGACGGAGTAGACGCGAAGACTTTCGGGGGACTGGGTATGTTGTATAGGCGTCGATTGACGTATGTCAATGAGCTCTGTTTGGTGAGAAGCGATGTTGAGGCCATCCAACCATTGCAAGGCTTGTTGGATATCTTCCATCTCAAAACCAACGGCGCTGAGTTTGCGTCCCAAGTGATGCAACTCAGGGCATGCATCACCGCGCCAGTAGTTTTCGTAAACAAACACGAGTACTTCAAACATTGCCCCCAATATACATGGTTTTTATGACGGCGCTTTGAGCCGCTGAAACAAGCCACCGGGCATGCGCGCTACACACCCATCCAATTCCAAACTTAGCAACTCTGATTGCAGGACAGATGTTTCTAAGTTGCAATGTATTTGCAGTGCATCCAAGCTGATGGGCGTAAATCCCATTTGGTCTAAAACAGGGTGGGGTGCAGTGGTTTGTTGTGAGCCGCCAGATGAAGGGCTGTTGCCTTCATCGGTATAAATGGGTATTTGTAACTCCTCCAAAATATCTTTCACGTTCTCTACAAGCTTCGCGCCTTGTCGAATCAGCCAATGGCATCCGTGTGATTGCATCGTATGGATAGAACCAGGCACTGCCATCACTTCGCGGTTCATATCTAGCGCCATCCGCGCCGTAATAAGTGAACCCGACCGCATGGCTGCTTCTACTACCAAAGTACCTAGCCCCAATGCTGCAATCAAGCGGTTGCGTTGTGGAAAATTAGCGGCGAGTGGTGGTGTGCCTAATGGATACTCACTTATCAACACGCCATGCGCCATGACTTCTTGCGCCAAAGCTTGGTGGTGTCTTGGATAAACCTGATCCAAACCAGTGCCCACAACACCAACCGTTGTCCAACACGACAAGCTTGACCCCGATCTTGTTAGAGCTGCTGAAGACGGTCCATGACCTCCAGGCGCCGCATATTGCAGCGCGCCTTGGTGCGACGCCCCGTCAATCCCTAAGGCCATGCCAGACACCACACACAATCCAGCTTCTGCGAGCGCGCGTCCAAACTGCATAGCCGTTTGACGCCCTTGCGGTGTGGGATTGCGACTGCCTACTACCGAGACAGCGGGCCCGAGAGATTGTTGAACTTGTCCTTCGACATAAAGCAACAAAGGTGGATCGGCTAAATGTAAGAGTGGCTCTGGGTAATCCGGATGCCCTATGTGCCATATCGCACGCTGAGCATGGAGGGCTTTAGGTTTGGTCGATAACCATTGAAGTGTTCGAACAGTGTGTGCGTCTAGCAAAACTGGTGGTTGCAATAAAGTCTCAGCCTGCGCACGCGAAACCACTTCCATCAATTGCAATAGAGGCGCATCAAAGATGCCTTGAACGCTACCAAAGCGGGTCAGTAAACGCCGTGCAGACTCGTTCCCAATGCTCGGGGTGAGCAGTAGGCGCAACCAAGCCCGTAACTCAAATTCATCCATCTGCATAGCGACCCCATTCAAAGACAAAGATTGTGGGATCACCTCGGGCGGGTAGACTTATGTTTTGGTCACAAACTTTTAAAGTAACGACAATCTACGCATGGCAAAGTTAGACATTCTTCGATACCCAGACCCTAAGTTACACAACGTGGCAAAGCCAGTGCAAGCGATTGATACGCGTATTCGCACTCTGGTTAAGGACATGATTGAAACCATGTATGACGCCAATGGCATTGGCCTAGCTGCAACGCAAGTCAATGTGCACGAACGTTTGGTAGTCATAGATGTTTCTGAGAACCGTGACGAACCTATCGTCCTAATCAATCCCACCATCACGTGGATGGGTGATGAGCGCGTCAAAGGTGAAGAGGGATGCCTTTCTGTGCCAGGAATTTATGACGGCGTAGAACGTGCCACTGCCATCAAGGTCAGTGCACAAGACGCAGATGGAAATACCCGTGAGTTAGAGGCGCAAGGGCTGTTCGCGGTGTGCGTGCAGCATGAACTAGACCATTTGATGGGCAAAGTTTTTGTGGAATATCTTTCACCCTTAAAGCGAAACCGTATCAAAAGCAAGTTTCTCAAAGCCCTGCGCAACGAAGAATAGAGTTAAAAACTGCATGCGAATTCTCTTTGCGGGTACACCCGAATTTGCTGCAGTTGCGCTGCAACACATAATTCAAGCAGGCCACACCATCTGTGGCGTTTTGACGCAACCAGACCGACCTGCAGGACGGGGCATGAAGCTTCAAGCCTCCGCCGTCAAAACATTGGCCTTGCAACACCATATTGCTGTGGAACAACCACGCAGTTTGCGACTTGACGGTAAATATCCAGAGGACGCAACAGCTGCACAAAAGTTTTTACAAGAAGTACAAGCGGATGTCATGGTGGTCGCTGCCTATGGTTTGATATTGCCCCAGTGGGTACTGGATACGCCGCGCTTGGGTTGCTTGAATATCCATGCGTCCTTGTTGCCTAGATGGCGCGGCGCAGCACCGATTCATCGCGCCATAGAAGCTGGTGATGCGCAGACTGGCGTTGTCATCATGCAAATGGATGCAGGGCTGGACACTGGCGACATGTTGTTAACCCAACACATAGAGATTGCGCCGCAAGACACCACTGCGAGCTTGCATGACAAATTGGCTGACTTAGGCGGCGCGCTAATTGTGCAAACGCTTGCGGATGCACAAGCAAATAAATTGGAACCAACCCCGCAACCAGCGGATGGCATCACTTACGCGCACAAAATAGAAAAACACGAAGCCGCGTTGGATTGGCGATTAAACGCTAAGCAACTCGCACAACGTGTACGCGCATTTAATCCATTTCCTGTGGCGACCTTTCACGCCAATGGTGAAGTTATCAAGGTTTGGAGCGCGTACGCTGTTGCAGATGCAGATGCAGATACAGAACCTACAAAGAATGTTGGCGGTACTGTCTTGAGCGCAGACGATAGCGGCATACGCGTTGCATGCAGCGTAGGCGTCTTGTGCATCACCGAATTACAAAAAGCCGGAGGCAAGCGTTTGCCTGTAGCCGAATTTTTAAGAGGCTTTGGCATCGCAGTGGGTTCCGTTTGCCAAGGAACCGCGCCATGATGTTCTTGGCACCCAAGCTCTACCAACACCCAGAATTCAAAATAGGCATGCGTGAACTCGCGCCCCAAGCTTTGGGCATTGCCGCATGGGGCTTGATGACTGGCGTGTCTATGGTGAAGGCCGGTATGGGGTTGTGGGCCTCGATCGCGATGACCTTGCTGGTGTTTGCCGGTAGTTCCCAACTCGCGGCAATTCCGTTAATCGTTGCGGGTGCGCCTGCGTGGGTGATCTTGGTCACTGGCTTTTGTGTGAATTTGCGCTTCGTCGTTTTTAGTTTGCATTTGCGCCCCTACCTGATCCATTTGCCGCGGTGGGAGCGCTTGCTGCATGGCTATGTCACAGCGGATATCAGCTATGTATTGTTCACCAAGCGCTTTCACCAGCCCGGCATTACACCCGAAGAGCAATTGAATCAAGAAGCCTACTTAGCAGGCAACGACTGTTTGAATTGGGGCAGTTGGATGGTGGCTAGTTTGATCGGAATTGCCTTGGCTAACTTTATTCCGCCAAGTTGGGGCTTGGGCTTTGCTGGCATTTTGTGTTTATTGGGGATTCAATGCTCGTTAGCCAGTTCGCGCTTGCGCATGGTGTCTTCTGCGGTAGCGGGCATCGCAGCAGTGATCGCCTATGCCTTGCCGTTAAAGCTCAACATCGTGATCGCTATTGCTGCTGCGGTTATTTTGTGTTTAAGCCTTGAGCAAATAAAACCGCGCCTACAAGGAACTTCCACATGAGCAATGATGATCTCTGGATGTTTGGCGTGATCCTGGGTTTGAGCGTGGTGACTGTGGTCGCGCGCAGCTTTTTCTTTTTGTCGAACCAAGATTGGCAACTCCCCCATTGGGCGCAACGAGGTTTGCAATACGCGCCAATTGCGGCTTTGTCTGCGGTGGTAGTGCCAGAAATTGTGATGAGCCAAGGTGCGTTGATCACCACGTGGCAAGACGCACGTTTGTTTGCAGCTGCGGCAGGCATGGTGATTTATTTTTCAAAGCGGGATGTACTGCTGACCATCATTGGCGGCATGGCGGTGTATTTGCCCTTGCATTTAGGGCTTGGTTTTTAAGACATCAATAGGTGGATCGTCCACCCGTAATATCGAACACCGAGCCCGTAGTAAACGAGCAGTCTTCGCTAGATAACCAACTGACCATCGCAGCGATTTCATCGACTTCTACAAAACGCCCCATTGGAATTTTGCTGAGCATGTAATCGATATGCGTTTGCGCCATCGTTGCAAACATCGCGGTCTTGGCAGCTGCAGGTGCCACGGCGTTGACCAACACACCTTTTGTCGCGACTTCTTTAGCGAGTGATTTGGTTAAAGCGATCACGCCTGCTTTTGATGCGCTGTAGTGGCTGGCGTTGGGGTTGCCTTCTTTGCCAGCGACAGAGGCGATATTCACAATGCGACCCCAACCGCGCGACACCATATGCGGTGTGACGTGTCGGCAGGTGTAATAAGGGCCCATCAAATTCACATCGATGACGCGCTTCCATACTTCAGGGTCTAAGTCCCAAGTAGTGCCGTTGCCTCCGGTGATGCCAGCGTTGTTGACCAAGATGTCAATGTGTCCGCTGTCTTTGATGGTTTGTGCGGTGGTGGCACCTACTGCAGCATCTGAAGTCAGTTCGACTACGTAACCGCTGACCTTACCGAGTTTGCCCAACGATGCTTTGGCTTCTTCCAACTTGGCAGCATCGATATCCCACATCACCACACTGGCACCAGAGCGCAACATGCGCTCGCTAGTCGCGTAGCCAATGCCTTGTGCGCCGCCTGTGATCACCGCAACGCGGCCTTTTAAATCGATATTGTTCATTGCATGCCTTTCAAAGCGGTTGCTGCATTAGGGCCGGCTTGGCAGTCGGCGATGTATTGGCGGATGATGTCGTCAAAAGATTTTTCAGGAAACAGCCCCAAGCTGTTAGCGCGTTTAGAACTCGAGCCTTTGGCCCAGCGCGACACAATACCTGCAATGCGTTCGTCACGTTGGAAGGTTACCAATGCACGCACCTTTGGTCCTGCAACACGCTCCAAGGCGTCGAGCATTTCTTGTACGGTGACGTCGAGACCTGGCAAGTTCAACGCAGTGCGACCACCGTAAGCTTCGCGTGTGCACTCATACACTTTGATCAAGCTGTCGATGGTGGAGCGGGGTGACGCCATGGGGTGCAAGACATCAGGCGATACAGGACAGACGGAAGGAATTCCAGCTAAGGGCTCACGAATGATGCCGCTAAAAAATGAAGACGCTGCGCCATTGGGTTTGCCAGGACGCACCGTCACCGTCATCAAGCGTGCGCTGCGGCCATCGATATAGCCTTTGCGGGTGTAGTCGGCAATCAAGTGTTCGCAAATATGTTTCTGTATGCCGTAGGACGTTTGTGGGGTTGGTAAGGTGTCGTCCGCAATGATGGCGGGCATGGGATACGCATCGTCAGGACCAAACACAGCGACAGAGCTCGAGAAGACCAATCGTGTAGGCTTTGCACCACCTTCTGTGCGCTTGCGTAAGGCATCTAACAAGGCACGGGTGCTGTCGAGGTTGGAACGCAAACCCAAATCAAAATCGTCTTCGCATTCGCCTGATACGGCAGACGCGAGATGGAACACACCGTCCACAGCTTCTGTTTCTAATTCTTTGCAATGCGTTAGCAACGGACCCGTCTTGACGCTGACACGCGGATCTGCCGCGAGATCAGGCTGCGCAGGAAATTGGTCGGCCAAGATGAGGTGTTCGATTTTTTGGCCATTCAACTCGCCCTTGGCAAGCAAGGTACGGGCTAGGCGGGAACCTACAAAACCGGCGCCACCGGTGATCAATAAACGCATGGTGAAAACTCCTTAAGGACGGGGGGAATGCTCGCGCACAGCACGCGGAGCGCGCAGTGACACCGCAGGATGAGAGACGGACGGCAACTTTTGATTGGAGTCCAGAACGGTTTCAATGTCTTCGCGTACGCTGTCGATCAAAATCAATACTGCTTTTTCTGCGGCATCTGGTGCTCGTGCAATCACTGCATCTAGTACCGCGCGATGCAAAGGTAAAGAGAGTGCCATTCCGTTGGGTCGGGTGGTGGTGATCTCAAAACTGGTGCGCAGCAGTGCGCCAATCGCCTTGCTCATTTGCGCAACCATTCGGTTATGGCAAGCACGCAAGAGGCCTTGGTGAAATAGTAAGTCGTGGGTGACATAGTCGCCACCAAATTCAATCGCGTGTTTCATTCCCGCGTAGGCGGCTTCAATATCCTGTATGTCTTGCGCAGTGGCGCGTTCTGCGGCGAGCCTAACAGCAGCAGGTTCAATCACGCGTCGCAAATCTTGTAGGTCACGCAAAAACTCACGCGTCAAACCCATTTTTGATTTCCATGCCACCACATCTGGGTCAAACCAATTCCATTGGTCTTCAGGCAATACACGCGTTCCTACTTTTGGACCTGTGCTGAGTAAACCTTTAGCTACCAATGATTTGACAGCCTCACGGATCACCGTGCGACTCACGCCAAACTCTTTGCACAACACGGTCTCAGGTGGTACCACGCTCTCGGGTGGGTAATGGCCAGACACAATGGATTCACCCAACAAATCGAGCGTGTGTCCGAGCATATTCTTGATGGCCATGGCCTTGGGTGTGTGCCGTTACAAGTTGAAATTTAGTCTGCGTATTCGCGAGTAGTTAACCGCGAACAAACAAAGTAACCAAAGGCTCTGTGCCGAGTTGACGACTCCAATGACCGTGGACTTTGTCATCAAACGTCGCACCTGCAGGCAAGGTATCAATGGAATAAAAATGCTCACCCGCACTGAATACGCGCGAACTGCCGTCTTGCAAACCGATCTCCATATGCCCGCCCAAAATAAACACCCATTGACCGTGAGGGCTGCAGTGGAACTGGCTTCTAAAACCCACAGGGCTGTGTCGAAGTTGATAGCCACCGCTGGGCAACAATGCAGACAAGCGTGATTGCGGCGTGCCTTCTGTCAATGGCACGGTCTCTTCTTTAAAGCGCGCGCGACCATCGGTGTCGGTAAAGAGAATGGTTTTTTGAAATGTGGTCATGCGAGTGCCTCTGCGCCAAAGTTAATCTGAACCTTCATGGCTTGGCTTTTGTCGCTGGCCAAGTCAAATGCTTTCACTGCATCGTCAAAATCCAGTACGTGCGAAATAACAGGGCGTCCATCGATCAAGCCTTCGTTGAGGAAGCGCACTGCCACTGCGAATTCTTCGTGGAAGCGGAACGTACCGCGTAACTCCAACTCTTTGCCAACCAATTGGTTGAGGGGCAAGGTGGAGTCGCCGCCAAGTCCGATAGACACAATCACACCGCGCGGTGCGACAACGTCGAGTCCGCTGCGCAATGCGCGGTCGTTGCCAGATGCTTCAAACATCACGTCAAACACGCCCTTGTTCACAGCAAAAGGCGCGAGCGCTTCAGGGTGCTTAGCAATATTGATGGTGTCATCAGCGCCCATAGCGCGGGCACATTCGAGCGGCTTGTCTGCAATGTCTACCGCCACAATGCGCGCCGCACCTGCGCGCCGCAAAGCGCCAATCAACAAAGTGCCAATCGGGCCGCAACCTGTTACCAAGACTTGTTTGCCAAACACGCTACCGGCACGCTGAATCGCGTGTAAGCCGACAGACAAAGGCTCAGCCAATGCGGCGAGCGATAAACTCAAAGAATCGTTGAGGGGGTGCGCCTGGGATGCGTCAATCACCAAGGATTGACGAAACGCACCCTGCACATGCGGAAAGCGCATCGCGCTTCCAAAGAAGCGCATGTCTAAGCAATGGTTGTGTTGTCCCTTTTGGCAATACTGGCATTGGCCACAAGGACGCGAAGGAGAAATAGCAATGCGTTGACCCGCCTTGAAGTTTTGCACTGCACTGCCAACCGTGCGCACGATGCCTGAGACTTCGTGCCCCAGCACCATAGGTTCTTTGATACGCACCGTACCAAAACCGCCGTGGTGGTAGTAGTGCAAATCAGATCCGCAAATGCCGCCATACGCGACGTCGACCTGAAGTTGGTGTGCACCCAACGTATCAGCCTCGAACGTGTCTAAACGTAAATCTTCTGGGGCGTGGCAAACAATGGCTTTCATAGGGGCTCCTGTGTTTCTTGTTGAAAACGCGGTGTGTGTAGGTGGTGCAGCTTATGCAATGTGCAACTGCAACTGTTGTTCAATTTGCGCGACCAATTGGTCGGTAGGCAAGACGATGTCTAAAGTAATCGCAGGCTCATCTGAGCTAGGCGGTTCCAATGTTTGCAATTGGCTCGATAACAAAGAGGGCGGCATGTAATGCCCGGTGCGGTATTGCAAACGTTGCTCCAACAAAGTCTGGTCACCATGCAAATGGATAAACCGCAAATCAGGGCAGGCTGCGCGCAAACGGTCGCGGTATTTGCGTTTGAGGGCAGAGCAAGAAATGATCAAACCTGCATCTGCCTCGAGTGCTCCGAAGCGCGAAGCAATATCGTCGAGCCAACCCGCGCGATCCTCATCTGTCAAAGGGGTGCCGGCTGCCATCAACGCCACATTGCGCGGCGGGTGCAAGGTGTCCCCCTCTATGAATGGAATTCTTGTACGCGCTCCTAAGCGTTCACCAACGGTGCTTTTGCCGCAACCGCTCACGCCCATGATGATGAGGCGAGGTAATGACATGTTCAGAGGCGTTGTTCGCTGCTAGCGTCAAACACGTGCGCTTTGTTGGCATCAAACTGCAAATACACCGTGTCGTCGGGTTTGACGTCGGTGCGTCCGTGCATCACCAAAGTGAGCGATTGCTCGCCAATTTGTAAAAGTAATTCCGTCTCAGCCCCTGTGGGTTCCACCACCACCACCTTGGCAGCGATACCGCTACTGGCCAAATTTATATCGCTGGGACGAATGCCGAAGTAGACCTGCTGGCCTTGCGTGGCAGAAGTGACATTTGTAGGCATAGCCCATTGCGCACCCAAGGCATTTACCGTATTGCCTTGCACAGAACCTTTGAACACATTCATCGAAGGAGAGCCAATAAATTGGGCAACAAACAAGTTACTAGGTCTATCAAACAATGCCAGTGGCGTGCCGATTTGTTCAACGATGCCGTCATGCATCACCACAATCCGATCGGCCATGGTCATGGCTTCAATTTGGTCGTGCGTGACATACACCGTTGTTGTTTTGAGGCGTTGGTGCAATGCTTTGATTTCAGCACGCATCGCCACACGCAATTTGGCGTCGAGGTTGGAGAGCGGTTCGTCAAACAAAAATACTTTGGGGTCTCGCACAATCGCGCGGCCCATCGCCACGCGTTGGCGCTGACCACCAGAGAGTTCGCGCGGAAAGCGGTCTAGCAGTTTGTCTAAGTTCAAAATACGCGCCGCATTGCCTACGCGTTCTTCGGTGGTGTTTGCATCGGCTTTGCGTAAGCGCAAAGAGAAGGCCATGTTTTCACGCACCGTCATATGCGGATACAACGCATAGCTTTGGAACACCATCGCGATGTCGCGGTCTTTGGACTCAAGCTCGTTGATGACGCGACCATCAATTTGGATTTCGCCGCCAGAAATATCTTCTAGGCCGGCCAACATGCGCAACAAAGTGGATTTGCCACAACCTGAGGGGCCGACTAAAACAACAAATTCGCCGTCTTGTATATCAAACGAAATGCCGTGAATAACTTTGACAGCGCCGAAGTTTTTTTGGATGTTATGAAATGAAACCGAAGCCATGAGTTTTCCTTAGCTTTTCACTGCGCCAGCTGTCAGGCCAGACACCATGTAGCGCTTAAATGAGTAATAAATCGCCGCAGGCGGCAGTGCATAAATCAAACCAGTAGCCATGAGTAATTCCCATGGCGAATCGTCTGCGGATAAAAAGTTGCCTAACGCTACCGAGAGCGTGACGTCTTGGTCTTTAGACAAAAGCAAGAACGCATACAAGTATTCGTTCCATGCCAAAAGCAAAGCATAGGTTCCCACTGCTACCAGCGAGGGCACCATCAAAGGTAAATACACCATCCAAAACAATTGCAAAGGCGTAGCGCCGTCCATGCGGGCGGCTTCGTCTAGCTCGTACGGCAGCTTGTCACTGGCTTGTTTGAGTACCCAGATGCAATACGGTGAGGCGATGGTCACCATGGCCAAGATCAAAGACCATTGGTTGTTTAACAAACCATAAAGCCCCATGGTTTTATACATAGGCACCGCCAAGAAGGCGGCGGGAATGAAGTAAGTGAACAAGGCCAAGTTCATCACCGTACGACCACCGCGCACCTTTAGGCGGCTGATGGCAAATGCGGCCGTGGTGGCGACAAACAAAGTGAGTGCCCCTACGGAAATAGCAATCAAAAACGAGTTGCCCAACTGTTGCCAAAAGTGGTCTAAATAAAAGTGATCGCGTTTGAACACAATTTCAAAGTTTTGCAGGGTTGGGTGTTCAGGCCACAAGTGGCCCGAGGTCGCGGTGTCGCGTGGCGAGATGGCAAACAACACCATGTGATAAATGGGAAACAAAGTCCAGATCAGCACAGGAATGCCGATCAACAACAACTTGGCTTCAGCGGCTACTTTTTTAAAACTCATTTGGAGAGCCTCTTCATCATGAAGAACACCAAAGGCAAGATAAACGGCAAGGCTACGACGATGGATGCCATTGCCAAATCGACTTGGTCCAGGCGTAAATATCGAATGCCCAGTGTGGCGAGCACATGCGTCATATCAGCAGGGCCGCCGCCGGTCAACAAGTACACGCTGTTGAAGTCACCCAGCGTCCAAATCATCGACAAAATCGTCGAGGTTAAATACAGCGAGCGCATCGATGGCCAAGTGATGAAGGTGAACTTTTGCCAAGTGGTGGCGCCATCGACGGATGCCGCTTCGTATTGCTCAGCAGGAATCGCTAAGCGGGCAGCGACCAAAATCAAAGTCCAAAATGGCAGCGACTTCCAGACATGCATCAACATAGACAAACTCAATGCCAAGGTGGGATCGTTCAACCAATTCGGACCATCTAAACCAGTCCAACGAAAGATCGCGCTGTTGATGATGCCCCACTCAGGGTTCAACATAAAACGCACCGACAAAATCGTGGGAATTGATGGCACGGCCCAAGGCAAGATAAAAATCGCTGCGACCCATTTCACCCACCAACGGGTATTGACAAAAAAGCCGGACAGCCCGAGTGCAACCACCATCTTGATGTTGATAGCCACTACCAAAAATACAAAGGTGTTGACCGCGCTTCTGAAAAAAATCGGGTCTTTCATCAACTCGACATAACTTTGCGGATGGCGCGCTAACCACAAGCCATACCCGACCGGATAGAGCACAAAAATAACAAAGATCAACAGATACGGCACCACCATGGCGCGTCCCCACCATTGCCAGTTAGTCAAGGGTGCTGCCGCTGTAGTTGGCAGGTTCAAGGTATGGGCATTCATGCAGTCAATTACTCAAAAAAACACCGATGCGAGGCCCTAGGCTTTGCGCATCGGTGAGTGGGGATAGCTTAATTGCTAGCGACTTCTTTGATGCGGGCGATCATTTCATCGACCGCTTTCTCTGTAGGCACTTTCTCGTTCAAGATACGGTTCATGGCTTTGGCCCATACGTTCTCATTGTTGAGCACGGTGAACTTGTAGTTCTTGGTGATCTCGAATGGAACAGTGCCACTCATGAACTGGTTGTAAACCGCCAGACGCGCTGGGTCAGCTTTCCAGAAGGGACGCTGTTGCGCCGCTTTGGTCACTGGGAACCAACGGCCTAATGAGCCTTCCACGTATGGCGTGAGGTTTTGCTCTTCCAGCATGAACGCCAAGAATTTTTTAGCCAAATCTTTGCGCTTAGCGTCTTTGAAGATCACGCCGGTTTTCACCGCAGAGCGATAGATCATCTTGGTGCCGTCTGGTTTTAGCGGAAAGCCCGACGTGGCGATCAATTCGTAATAGTTTTTCTTACCCAAGTCACGTTGTTCTTGCGTCAATGCAGGATTGTTCATATCGTCTAACCATTTGGCTGCGATAGAAATCGTTGCATTGTGGGTCATCACGATAGTTTTGTTGTGGAACGCGACGTTGTTGTCCGGGTCTTTCCAGCTAGTAGAAGACGGTGGCGTACAGCCCTTGGCGTAGACCGAGGTGTAGTCGTTCATGGCATTGATCAGACCGGCGCGAACAGAAGGATCGTCGACCAGTAACTTGCCCGAATCATTTACCAACTTGACGTTGTAAGCATCCATGAAAGTCAAGAAAGAAAAGAACGAGTCGGTTGAATCGACGCCCATTGGGTAACCTGTACCAAAGCCACGCTTACCAGTTTTTTGGCGGTAGCCGGCTTGTACTTTTGTGCACCAGAAGTCCCAGTAACCGTTCCAGTCTTTTGGAATATCTGTGTCTTTGTAACCTGCTTCAGCCAGCATATCTTTCCAATACTGGATGTGCATGGTTTGCTGCTTGATGGGGTAAGCGTAGTAAGCGCGGTTCTTAGCTTGGTTGTTGTACAAGAAAGTAGTTGCCAGTGCAGCAGGCTCAAATGTGTTGCGTACTTTGTCGATCACGCTCGTGATGTCTTCCAACTTGCCGTCATAGGCCCACTTGGCCGTGACTTGGAAGTCGTAGGTATCCGCATAGGCGATGTCGGGAGGATTGCCTGAATCCAATGCCGCCACCGTTTTAGGAATCATGTCCTGAATGGGGTACTGGGACAGGTCAATCTTGATGCCCTTGTTCTTTTCCTCGAACTTCTTGATGGCTACGAAGAGCGCATCGTCTTCGGCTTTATAAAAGCCCTTGACCCACCAAACGGTGAGTTTCTCTTGCGCAAAGGCTGGGCCACCGGCGGTGACCAAGCCTGCGGCGACCATTGCGCCAACTAGCCATTTATTCAATTTCATCGTCAATCTCCTAAGTTTTCTAAAAGACACAAGCGTCTAGAGCCTGGGGCGTTATCGTATGACGATTGTGAGCCCATTCGATGCGGAGTTACCCGCACTCAGGCACAGGACTGTGGACCGGTTTGCCGTCAAAGTGCGATTTGAGATTGTTAAACGCCAAATCGGCCATGGCTTGACGGGTTTGGCGCGTCGCACTACCAATATGCGGCGCCAAAACAACATGGGGAATCGCCCGCAAGGCCTCGGGCACATTGGGTTCGTTCTCGAAAACATCCAAGCCAGCGCCAGCGATCACGCCGTTTTGGAGGGCGTGGATCAAAGCTTCTTGGTCGACCACCGAGCCACGCGCAACGTTGACCAAAATGCCTTCAGGCCCTAAGGCTTTGAGCACTTCGGCGTTGATTAGTTTGTTGGTACCGGCACCGCCTGGGGTGATCAACACCAAGTAGTCGCAATTTGCGGCGAGTTCTGTAGGTGTTGGATAGAAGGTGTAAGGCAATTCCGCACGTTGGCTGCGGGCGGTGTAGGCGATGGTCATGTTGAAGGCCAACGCACGTTGTGCAATGGCTTGGCCAATGCGACCGATACCCACGATGCCAATGCGCGCGCCAGAGACTTTGCGCGCCAAGGGCATAGGGCCGCTGGTCCATTTGCCGTCTTTCACGTAGCGGTCTGCGGCGGGTAATTGGCGAGCGGCGCTGAGCATCAGGCCAATCGCCAAATCAGCGACGTCGTCGTTCAATACTTTGGGCGTGTGCGTGACCATCACATTGCGGGCCTTGGCGGCGGCGACATCGACGCCGTCATAGCCAACGCCAAAGACAGAGATGATTTCTAGCGCGGGTAGTTGCGCAATCAGCGAGGCGGGAACTTTGGATTCGCCACTGGCTGCAATGCCGCGGATCTGCGGCGCTAACTTGGCAAAAGCAGCCGGGTCTGTCTCGTACAAGCGGTCATGCAACTTGAAAGCGGCATGCAACTGGGGTTCAAGAAAGGGCGAGAGTTTGGTGACGGACAAGATGTCGATGGCTGGCAAAGTAGGCTCCTAGGGCTTTCACGGGGTAAAGAATCAATGGTCATACCATAATATGCTTGCTCGCCCCCTTTTAAGACTCGGGGAAACCAGTAATAGCGAGACAACATGACGGATAAACCCAAAAAACGCCCCGAAGATTTACGTAGCCAGCAATGGTTTGGCCGACAAGACCGAGACGGTTTTGCTTACCGCAGCTGGGTCAAAGGCAAAGGCGTACCGCACGACCAGTTTGACGGACGCCCCGTCATCGGCATTTGCAACACCTTTAGCGAGCTCACCCCCTGCAACTCCCATTTCCGCACTTTGGCCGAACAGGTCAAGATTGGTGTGTATGAAGCGGGCGGTTTTCCTCTCGAATTTCCTGTGATGTCGTTGGGCGAAACTTTGTTGCGCCCGACCGCCATGTTATATCGCAACCTAGCGTCTATGGACGTGGAAGAAAGCATTCGCGGCAATCCGATCGACGGCGTTGTGCTGTTGATGGGATGCGACAAAACAACTCCTGCTTTGTTAATGGGCGCATCGAGCGCCAACTTGCCAACCATTGGCGTGAGCGGCGGACCGATGCTCAACGGCAAATGGCGCGGCCAAGAATTGGGCTCTGGCACTGGCGTGTGGAGCATGAGCGAACAAGTGCGTGCCGGCACTTTGAAGTTGCAAGATTTCTTTGAAGCCGAAAGCTGCATGCACCGCAGCCACGGCCACTGCATGACGATGGGCACCGCGAGCACCATGGCCAGCATGGTCGAAGCTTTGGGCGTAGGCTTGCCTGGAAATGCGGCGTACCCAGCAGTAGACGGACGCCGCAATGTGCTCGCACGTGAAGCGGGTCGACGCATTGTGCAATTGGTGCATGACGATGTGAAACTCTCGCAAATCTTGACGCGCGAAGCGTTCGAGAATGCGATTCGCACTTTGGCTGCGATTGGTGGCAGTACCAACGCCGTGATCCACTTGGTGGCGATTGCAGGCCGCTTGGGCGTGCCATTGAGCATCGACGACTTTGACCGCTTGGCCAGCGAGTTGCCTTGCCTGGTGAACCTCCAGCCTTCTGGTCAGTATTTGATGGAAGACTTCTGTTACGCAGGTGGACTGCCCGTGGTGATGAAAGAAATCGCACACCTCTTGCATACCGAAGTGGTCACGGCGAATGGCAAAACCGTTGGGCAAAACGTGGCCGATGCGCAGAACTACAACACCGACGTCATCAAACCATTTGCCACGCCCTTTAAAGAAAAAGCAGGCATCGCGATCTTGCGCGGCAACTTGGCGCCACGTGGCGCGGTGATCAAACCTAGCGCCGCAACGCCAGCCTTAATGACCCACACCGGACGTGCCGTAGTGTTTGAAACCAGCGACGACTTCCACGCCCGCATCGACGACGAAAACTTGGACGTCGACGAAAACTGCATCTTGGTGCTCAAAAACTGCGGGCCCAAAGGCTACCCCGGTATGGCCGAAGTAGGCAATATGCCGCTGCCGCCCAAAGTTTTGCGCAAAGGCATTACCGACATGGTGCGCATCAGCGACGCGCGCATGAGCGGAACGGCTTACGGCACGGTGGTGTTGCACACGGCACCAGAAGCTGCCGCTGGCGGTACCTTGGCCTTGGTGCAAAACGGCGACATGATCACCTTGGATGTGCCACAGCGCAGTTTGCATTTGCATGTCGATGACGCAGAGTTGGCCAAGCGACGCGCAGCATGGAAGGCGCCAGCGCCCGCCATGGACAGCGGCTACTGGAAGCTCTACATCGACCACGTACTGCAAGCCGATGAAGGCGCAGACCTAGACTTTTTACGCGGTATGCGCGGTGCAGCCGTACCCAAAGACAACCATTAAAAAACACCATACATACAAAGAGGAATTGAGATGACAAAGATAGCAATCGTGACGGGCGCGAGCTCTGGTATTGGTAAAGCCTGTGCGCTTGGACTTTTGAAAGACGGCTGGAAAGTCGCCTTGATTGGTCGTCGCGCTGATGCTTTGCAAGCCACGGTCGATGCTGCTGGCGATAACAAAGCCAATGCTTTTCCGGTGCCCACCGATGTGTCTAAAGAAGAAGACGTCACCAAAATGTTTGCCTCAGTCGTGGCCAAGTTTGGCCGCGTCGATTTGTTGTTCAACAACGCAGGCGTGTCGATTCCTTACACCTTGCCTGGCGATATGTCTGGTGAGACATGGCGTCAAGCGGTGGGCGTGAACTTGCATGGCCAGTTTTATTGCTTGTCGCATGCTTTTAAGCAAATGCAAACGCAAACCCCACAAGGTGGTCGCATCATCAACAACGGATCGATTTCGGCCCACGCGCCACGTCCTGGTTCGATCGCTTACACCGCCACTAAACACGCGATCAGCGGTTTGACCCGTGCCGCGAATTTGGATGGACGTGCATTTGATATCGCCGTGGGTCAAATTGACATCGGCAATGTGGCGAGCGACATGACCGAGCGCATGGTCAAAGGTGTTCACCAAGCCGATGGCACCATCAAGCCAGAAGCGCGTATGGACATGTCGGCGGTGGTCGAAACATTCTTGACGATGGCACGTTTGCCACTCTCGGCCAATATTTTGTTCACTACCGTCATGGCGACCAAGATGCCATTTGTGGGTCGCGGTTAAGCACGCAAACTAAATGCGTGTTTTGCTGGCATCCCAGCAAGACGCTTGATCCATTAACTTCTCAACGCACAGCCTTCATTTTTTATGCAAGACGTGGTCACCCTGGGCGAAGCCATGGTCTTGCTGGCTGCTGCAGAGACTGGCGCATTGGCGCAAGTCAAGCATTTCACCAAGCACACGGCTGGCGCCGAAACCAATGTGGCGGTGGGTTTGGCACGTTTGGGCTATCGCGTGTCGTGGGTCAGCCGATTAGGTGACGATTCGATGGGTCACTATTTGCGCGCTTGTTTTGAAGACGAGGGCATCGATTGCAGTCAGGTTGAGATGGTCGAAGCTGGCGAGACCGGCATGATGTTCAAAACTTTGAGCGTGGCAGGTAGCGACCCAACGATTGAATACCACCGCAAAGACTCGGCTGCGAGCCAGTTGCGCGTGGACGATGTGGATTGGTCTTGGTTTGAGAAAGCGAACCACTTGCACACTACCGGTATTTATCCAGCGCTTAACGCTAACACTTGGGAGGTGACGCAATCTGCGATGGAGCGTATGCGAGCCAAGGGCAAGCGTGTGAGTTTTGATCCGAATTTGCGCCCTGCTTTGTGGTCGAGTGTGGATGCGATGCGCACATCGATCAATGCTTTGGCGGCAAAGGCTGACTGGGTGTTTCCTGGTTTGCAAGAAGGACAACTTCTTACGGGCAAAGACAGCCCTGCTGAGATTGCCGCTTTCTACCGCGCGCAAGGAGCAGAGTGCGTGGTGGTGAAATTAGGCGACGCTGGCGCGTATTACGACAGCGATGCTGGCGCAGGATTAGTGCCTGCATTCCCTGTTGCGCAAATCGTAGACACCGTGGGCGCGGGGGACGCATTTGCCGTAGGCGTGATCAGCGGCTTGTTAGAAAAATTGCCCCTGCAAAAAGCGGTGGAGCGCGCCGCATGGATGGGCGCGCGCGCGACCCAAGTGCGGGGTGATTGCGAAGGTTTACCAAGCCGCGAAGATTTGATCGCGGCAGATTTTTAATTCACTTTTTTAATTCACAAGGGAGACAGTTATGACAGTCGGATACATCGGTGCATCAGGCCTTATGGGCCACGGCATGGCCAAAAACTTGATTGCCAAAGGCCAAAAATTAGCGATCACGGTACACAAACAACGCGACCGCGTGAAAGATTTGCTGGACGCTGGCGCCACCTTGGCCGATAACGCCGCCGCCTTAGGCGCAAGCTGCGACATCGTGTTGATTTGCGTGACAGGTTCGCCGCAAGTGGAAGCCGTGGTCGCTGGGCCAAACGGTTTACTGAGCAATCCCAAAGCAGGTTTGATCATCGTGGATTGCTCTACGAGCGAACCCCACTCCACCACCCATTTGCGCGAACTCGCGCATAGCAAAGGCGTGTTGTTTGTCGATGCGCCGTTGGCACGCTCGCCGGTCGAAGCAGAAGCCGGACGGTTGAACATCATGGTCGGCGCTACCCAAGCTGCATTTGCAAAGATTGAACCCGTGCTCAAGTGCTGCGCAGAAAACGTTTTCCATGTGGGCGAGCCAGGTGCAGGACACGCGATTAAGTTGCTCAACAACTTTATCGGCCAAGCGATTGTGGCCGCCACTGCCGAAGCCTTTGCCGTGGGCAAGCGCGCAGGTATCGACCTCAAGCAACTCGTTGCATTGATCAGTGCCGGCCCTGTGAACTCAGGTTTATTCCAAGCCGTGTCGAAAACACTCGATGGCGATATGGATGGTTTGAAGTTCGAACTCGACAACGCCCGCAAAGACGTTCGCTACTACACCCATTTGGCCGAAGGTATGGCGGTACCCACGTTGGTGGGCGAGGCGGTTCACCAGTCGCTGAGCATGGCCAGCGCGTTGGGCTTTGGCAAAAAATATGTGTCGTCGATGGTCGAAGCGCAAGAGCGGATCAACGGCATCGAACTGGTACCCAAAAAATAATTGCAACCAAGGAATAACACCATGAGTAACCGTTTAGCTGGAAAAATCGCCTTTGTTACCGCCGCAGGCCAAGGCATTGGCCGCGCCACTGCCTTGGCATTTGTGGCACAAGGCGCACGTGTGATTGCGACCGACGTCAATGCTGCCGCCCTCGAATCACTGCACAAAGAGTGCGGATGCACTATCGACATGCTCGACGTCACCCAAGCCGATGCAGTGCAAGCCGCTGCCGCCAAACATGGACCTGTTGACGTCCTGTTTAACGGCGCAGGTTTTGTGCACGCAGGCTCGGTGCTCGATTGCACCGAAGACGAGTGGGAGTTTGCGTTCTCTCTCAACGTGCGTTCGCAGTTCCGCATGATCAAAGCCTTTTTGCCCGGCATGTTGAAAAAAGGCAACGGCTCCATCATCAATGTGGCGTCTGTTGCCGGCAGCATCAAAGGCGCACCAAGCCGCTTTGTCTACGGCGCGACCAAAGCAGCCGTGATTGGTTTGACCAAGTCCGTTGCGGCAGACTTTATTACCCAAGGCGTGCGTTGCAATGCGATTTGCCCGGGCACGGTGGAGTCGCCTTCTTTGCGCGACCGTATTGCTGCTCAAGCCAAAGCCAGTGGACAAACGGTGGCGCAGGTAGAGGCTGCATTTGTGGCGCGCCAACCTATGGGGCGTGTGGGTCGCGTGGAAGAAATTGCGGCTTTAGCGGTTTACTTGGCGAGCGATGAATCTGGATTTACAACGGGTACGGCGCAAATCATTGACGGTGGTTGGTCGAATTAAGCTGGAAAACTGACTATGCATGTGATTCGCTTCTCTGATTTGTGCGCCAGTGGCCAAGTACGTGGCAAGCGCGTGTTTATCCGCGCTGACTTGAACGTCCCGCAAGATGACCACGGCGCGATTACAGAAGACACACGAATTCGCGCCTCTGTGCCCTGTATTCAGATGGCTCTGGATGCAGGAGCTGCAGTGATGGTGACCAGCCATTTGGGCCGTCCCATTGAAGGCACTTTCAAACCAGAAGATTCACTTGCGCCAGTAGCCAAACGTTTGGGCGAACTGCTTCACCGCGAAGTGCCGTTAGTCGCTAACTGGGTCAATACCGATGAAAGCGCTAGCGTCACGCCTATTCACGTTGCTCCAGGCCAATTGGTGATGTTGGAAAACTGCCGCGTCAACAAGGGGGAGAAGAAAAACGCCCCCGAGTTGGCGCACAAATTGGCAGCGCTTTGCGATATTTTTGTCAACGACGCTTTTGGCACCGCACACCGCGCGGAAGGTACGACTTACGGAATTGCGCAGTTTGCGCCTGTAGCTTGTGCAGGCCCTTTGTTGTCCGCAGAGATCGATGCGATTCAAAAAGCCTTGGCGCACCCTAAGCGTCCATTAGCCGCTATCGTCGCGGGCAGCAAGGTGAGCACCAAGCTCACTATTCTGAAAAGCTTGGCAGACAAAGTAGACCAATTAATCGTCGGTGGCGGTATTGCGAATACCTTCATGTTGGCCGCAGGTTTAAAGATCGGCAAAAGTTTGGCTGAACCTGATTTGTTAGCGGAAGCCAAAGCGGTGATGGCCGCGATGAAAGCTCGCGGCGCAGAAGTGCCGATTCCTACAGATGTGGTGTGCGCCAAAACATTTGCAACGGACGCCGTAGCGACCATCAAAAAAGCTACCGAGGTGGCGGACGACGATTTGATTTTGGACATCGGGCCTGAGACAGCGGCTAAATTGGCCGCCCAGCTCAAAGCAGCGGGCACCATTCTTTGGAACGGCCCAGTTGGTGTGTTTGAATTTCCAGCGTTTGAAAACGGCACCAAAGTGATTGCGCATGCAATTGCAGAGTCGAGCGCTTTTAGTATTGCCGGTGGCGGAGACACATTAGCCGCAATTGCTAAGTACGGTATCGAGCAACAAGTGGGCTATATCTCCACGGGCGGTGGAGCATTTTTAGAAATACTTGAAGGCAAAACTTTGCCTGCGTTTGAGATTTTGGCTAAGCGTGCTGCTGGCTAATTTAGTCTGGTGTAGCGCTACGTTCGTGAACCATGTCGCCTAGTGTTGCAAAAGGAAATCATGCAACTTGCAAAACAAGTTTTTTCCCACAGGCTTTAACGTATTTGCGGACGGTAGCAATAGAGGGTGAATGTCGGCCAGTTGCTAAGGAGCGTTCTAACCTGGCAACAGCAGGAGCGAGAGTCCCCATACGTTCAGCGACTTCAGCTTGTGTGAGCCCCGCGGCATGCCTTGCCTTCAGCAAGGTGTCTAGCAAAACAGCTTCTTCACGTTCAATGCGATCAACCTCCGCTTTGACGCCAGGTCGCTTCATCATTGCTTTAACAAGTTGGTCATGGGTTTTCATTTTTTAATCTCCTTCATTCGGTCTTGCGCAATTTCAAGTTCACGTTTTGGTGTGCGATCCGTTTTTTTAATAAAACTATGCAACATCACAATTCGTTTTCCAATGAGCATGCAAAAAAATACGCGCGCTATTCCTTCTGCTCCTTTGAGACGCAACTCAAACAAACCACTGCCCATTGGTTTGGTGTGTGGCTCACCCAAGTTAGGCCCAATTGCCAACATTCGCCTAGTCAGCACAATGTAGCGGGCCGCCAAAGTATCAGGAAGTTCAATGATCTGCTCCTGAACTTTGGTGCTGTAGTACGTGATTTCAAAATCCATGCATGAATAATAACAAATATGTTATTTTTTATCAAGCCCTGTGCGTTGTAAAAATAGAAGTCTTCCCAAACGCAAGCGCACAAGAAAAAAGCCCCGCATTGCGCGGGGCTGTCTTTGAATGAGGTTGCCTGGATTAGGCTGCCTGTAAAGCACGAGGGCTGGTGGCGTGCCCTTTGTAGTCAGTCCAACTGTTTTGTTTGAAGTCATACAGCTTGCAGTCGCGCGCAGTTTGGAAATACCAGCGCCATGAGAATGGTTGCACGATGATGCGCTCTGGGAGCAACTCTTCCAACTTGCTCTGCGCTTGTTTGAGTTTGTAAAGCGGAATGCTCATGTCCAAATGGTGGGCGGTGTGTTCCATGATGTGGTGCATCAATGCGCCAATTTGGAGGGGGAAAGTCAGGTGCACGGTGGTTGACACAAAAGGCTGTGCCTTAGACCATGCACCACGCTCTTCGTGCCATGACACATCGACGTGGGTGTGGTGGACATAGACCACAAAGCCAATCATGCTGACCCAAAAGAAAAACGGTACAGCTACACCCATCAAAAGCATCAAAGCCACAGATTGGTCGGTAGCGAGTGCGGCCCAGACCATCGCGGCCAGCCACAAAACAGCAAAGCTAGAGGTGAGCAAGCAGTCTTTGATAAAAATGGGCCGACGTGTCGGCATGTTCTTCTCGTTGGGAAACACCATTTTGTTCCACCAAATTTCTATCATGTAGTAGAGGCCAGGGGCCCAACCGCTACGGTAAATGCGGTCTTTGATGCGTTCTTTCAAAGGCAGAGCGGCGTATTCTTCGGGGGTGTGCGGCGCCCAGACAAAATCAAAGCCTTTGAGGTTGGTGTAGCCGTGGTGGACTACGTTGTGACCGATGTCCCACAAGCTGTAGGCGGTGAGCGATGGCAAGAAAGCAATACGGCCAAGCCATTTGTTGAGATTGCGGTGCGGCGTCAAACTTTGGTGGCAGGCGTCGTGGCCCAAGATAAACAAGCGACCGATCACAAAGCCAGCGGCTAAGCCAGATATCAACTTGGCCCACCAAGATTCGAATAACACGGTGCCAGCCATCAATGCGGCCCACAAAACGTAGTCGACCACCAGTAAAACGATGGCGCGCAAAGTAGTGCGTTCAGACAGGGGAATTAACCACTCGCGCATCACTTTGCGATGGGGCATGGCTTCGTGCGGGGAAATCGGTTCTATGTGTGTGTGCATGGAGATATGTTTGTATGTGCTTGTCGGGGGCACGCATAGTTTTTGTAAACACTCTAATTATCTCTTTTTACGGCCCATTCAGCACATTAGACCGTCGCGGAAGTAGGGCTGAAGTCGGATAAAAGAAGTGAAAAGTGTTGTTTTTCAGCGTTCTTTGGTTTGTGTCAAGTTTTTATTACACAAGCTTACGAAGCTTGATAGTCATATTAAACATGTGAGAATCAACTTGGTAATTCATCAGGAGACCAATTAATGCCCCGCCACGCCACCAAAATTGTTGCCACTCTCGGGCCCGCTTCAAGCGATCCCGCTTTGTTGGAGCAAATGATCTTGGCGGGCGTGACAGTGGTGCGCCTGAACTTCAGCCACGGCAAAGCGCAAGACCACATTGATCGCGCCAACCTTGTGCGTCAAGCCGCCAAAAAAGTGGGGCGCGAAGTCGCCATCATGGCCGATTTGCAGGGCCCCAAGATCCGCGTCGGCAAGTTTGCCGATGGCAAGGTGATGTTGGTCAATGGTGAGAAATTTATCTTGGATGCATCGCGCATTGAGCCAGGTGACTTGCAAGGCGTTGGTCTCGATTACAAAGAACTGCCCCGTGACGTCAAACCAGGCGACTTGCTGTTACTCAACGACGGCTTGATTGTGTTGACGGTTGAAGCGGTGAAGGGTGAACAAGTGCACACCACCGTCAAAGTAGGCGGTGAGTTGTCCAACAACAAGGGCATCAACAAACAAGGCGGCGGACTAACCGCGCCGGCTTTAACCGCCAAAGACATGGAAGACATCAAAACCGCGATGGGCTTCCAGGCGGACTATGTGGCGGTGAGTTTTCCTAAAAACGCCACCGACATGGAAATGGCCCGTCAACTCGCCAATGTGGCAGGCGAGCCTTACAAACACAAGCCAGGCTTGATTGCCAAGATCGAGCGTGCGGAAGCCATCCCCAATTTAGAAGCTATCTTGCGTGTGAGCGACGGCATCATGGTGGCGCGTGGCGATTTGGCGGTGGAGGTCGGCAATGCCGCCGTTCCCGCTTTACAAAAACGCATGATCAAAATGGCCCGTCAAATGGACCGCGTGGTAATTACCGCCACCCAAATGATGGAAAGCATGATCACCAACCCCGTGCCGACCCGCGCAGAAGTGAGCGACGTGGCCAATGCCGTGCTCGACGGCACCGATGCGGTGATGTTGAGTGCTGAAACTGCCGCAGGCAAATACCCGTTGGAAACCGTGCAGCAAGTCTCCAGTATTTGCGCGGCAGCCGAGGCCGCTGAAGAGGTAGAGCTCGATGGCGATTTCACGGGTCAAAAATTTACCCGCATCGACCAATCGATCGCGATGGGGGCTTTGTTTACCGCACACCATTTAGGCGCCAAAGCTATCGTGGCTTTGACCGACTCAGGCTCCACCGTGTTGTGGATGAGCCGCCACCGCATCCACATCCCCATTTATGCACTCACCACGCGCGCTAGTACCCAGCGCAAGATGGCGCTGTACCGCAATGTGCGCGCATTGTTGATGGACACCAGTACCGACCGCGATACCGCATTGGCCCAAGCCGAGACCTATTTGAAAGAGCGCGGCATCATGCAATCGAACGATGTCTACGCCATTACTTGCGGCGAGCCTATGGGTACACCAGGCGGCACCAATATGCTCAAAATTTGTCAGGTGGCGTAAAAAGAGCACCCTTAGAATTTTGCGCAAGCACTGATTTTTATTTTTATAGGATATTTTTTATGGCACTCGTTTCGATGCGCGAACTACTTGACCACGCCGCTGTGCAAGCCTATGGCATTCCAGCTTTCAACGTCAACAACTTAGAACAAGTGCAAGCCGTGATGGCAGCCGCCCACGAAACCGGCGCACCTGTGATTTTGCAAGCCAGTGCTGGCGCGCGTAAATATGCGGGCGAATCATTCATCAAGCATTTGATCCAAGCGGCTGTCGAGGCCTATCCGCATATCCCCTTGGTGATGCACCAAGACCACGGACAAAACCCCGGTGTATGCCAAGGCGCGATCGACCTGGGCTTTAGCTCGGTCATGATGGACGGCAGCTTAGAGGCCGATGGCAAAACGATCGCTAGCTATGACTACAACGTGGACGTCACCCGCAAAGTCGTCGACATGGCGCACAAATTAGGCGTGACGGTTGAAGGTGAACTAGGTTGCTTGGGCTCTTTAGAAACCATGAAGGGCGACAAAGAAGACGGACACGGCACCGACGCCACCATGACCCGGGAACAGTTGTTGACCGACCCAGAACAAGCTGCAGACTTTGTCAAACGCACCCAACTCGATGCTTTGGCGATTGCGATTGGTACCAGCCATGGCGCCTACAAATTCACCCGCAAACCTACAGGCGATATTTTGGCGATCGACCGCATCATGGAAATTAACCGCCGCATTCCCAATACGCATTTGGTGATGCATGGATCATCTAGCGTACCGCAAGAGTTGCTGGCAACGATTCGCCAATACGGCGGCAATATGAAAGAAACCTACGGCGTGCCCGTCGAAGAAATTCAAAAGGCCATCAAATTTGGCGTGCGCAAAATCAATATCGATACCGATATCCGCTTGGCGATGACAGGTGCGGTGCGCAAGTTCTTGTTTGAAAACCCAGAAAAGTTTGACGCACGCGAATGGCTCAAGCCTGCGCGCGAAGCGGCACAGGCAATTTGCAAGCAACGCTACATCGAATTCGGTTGCGAAGGCCAAGCCAGCAAGATCAAAGGTGAATCACTGCAAGTGGTCGCTGCCAAGTACACCCGGGGCGAGCTCGCCCAAGTGGTGCACTGATTCATGGCAACAGCTCTTCACACGTCTTCACTCACTTCTTTGCCGCTCCTGGCGCGTGGCAAGGTGCGCGACAACTATGCGGTCGGTGACGACCGCATCTTGATGGTGGCGTCTGACCGCATTAGCGCGTTCGACGTCATCATGGGCGAGCCTATTCCAGGTAAAGGTGTGTTGCTCACGCAAATGGCTTTGTTTTGGTTTAAAAAACTCGGACACATTTGCCCTAACCATTTGACAGGGGATGCCCCTGAATCGGTCGTGCGCGCAGATGAAGTGCCGCAAGTCACTGGACGCGCCATGTTGGTCAAGCGTTTGCAGCCTATCCCTATAGAGGCGGTGGTGCGTGGTTATTTGGCGGGCAGTGGTTGGCAGGAATACCAAGCCAGCCAATCGGTGTGCGGCGTGCCATTACCCAAAGGTTTGCGCAACGCCAGCCGTTTGCCGGAGCCTATCTTCACCCCTGCTGCCAAAGCGGCGATGGGCGAGCATGATGAAAATATCACGTTTGAACAAACGGTTGCTCGCATCGGCGCGCCGTTGGCAGAAAAAATCCGCACCATCAGCATTGCTTTGTATGAAACCGCACGCGACGTGGCGGGGGCCAAAGGCATCATCATTGCTGATACCAAGTTTGAGTTTGGGCTCGATCCGAATGGCAATTTGGTGTTGATGGACGAGGTGCTGACGCCCGACTCTTCACGCTATTGGCCCGCAGACTCTTACCAAGTCGGCGTCAATCCACCGAGCTACGACAAACAGTTTTTGCGTGATTGGTTGGAGACGGCGCAAGTGCAAGGCAAGCCTTGGAGCAAATCACCGCCTGCGCCCCATCTGCCAGAAGATGTGATTGCACAGACGGCCGCCAAATACCAAGAGGCTTGGGATCGATTGAAAGATTAGTTCAACGCCATGCTGAGCTTGCGCCGATAGCGCGACAGCAACTCCATTTGCGGGTCTTCTTGCATGGCGCTTTTGCCCATTAACTCAATGCCGCCTTTTGATTTGCCCACTTCTGCGGCATCCGCTTTGGGCTTAGGGGGCGTCATCAATTCCAAAATAGCGACATAGGTTTTGCGCGCTACATCGTTATTCCATGCCTTGTCGCGCATGATGATTTCTAGCAATTCTTCCATCGCTTCTTCCATCAGTCCACCGGCAATCAACACGCGTGATTTAGCGAGACGGGTGTCGAAGTCGCGTTTGTTTTGTGCGATCAAGGTGTCGAACTGATCTGGTTGCCAACTACCGCGTGCATCGGTGCTGACGAACTGCAAGGTTTGTAGCCAATAGCTCAGTGCTTCAAAACGCAACTGCAGCGGAATTTGCACTAATGCTGGCGCGAGATGCGCGTGTGCTTTGTCTAATTCGCCGACCGAGATCAGCAGTTTGACAAAGTTGTAGCGCGTTTCGTCGTCTGTAGGGTTGAGCTCCAAAGCCTCTTGCAACTTGGCGAGCGCGGCGTCTGCGTCGCCGGCTTCTAGCAATTCTTCTGCGGCCTGCGCATCTGCTTGGGCTGCCATTTCGTCGTCGGACGGCAAGTGTTTGTCTAAAAACTCGCGCACTTTGCCCTCAGGTAAGGCACCCATGAAACCGTCCACAGGTCGGCCGCCCATCAGCAAAATGCACGTAGGCAGGCTTTTCACACCAAAGGCGCCGGCGAGTTGTTGTTCGGAGTCAGCGTTGATCTTGACGAGAGTGAAGCGCCCTGCGTAAGCCGTTTCTAGCTTTTCGAGCACAGGCCCCAAAGATTTGCAGGGGCCACACCAGTCGGCCCAGAAGTCCACCAAAACTGGTGTGGTTTGCGAAGCAGCAATCACGTCCGCTTCAAAATTTTCCATCGTTACATCGATCATGGGGGTCCCGTCTTAAAATTCACTCGTTCATTTATTCGACTCCCAACCCTAAGCCACATCATGACCCAGTGCCAAGTCGGCGTCGTCATGGGCTCCCAATCTGATTGGGACACCATGCAACACGCAGCCTCGATTCTCCAAGAATTTGGGATTGCCTTCGAAACCCGCGTTGTTTCAGCCCATCGCATGCCGGACGACATGTTTGCCTACGCCGAATCTGCGCAATCGCGCGGACTGCGCGCCATCATCGCAGGTGCGGGCGGGGCAGCACATTTACCAGGCATGTTGGCCGCCAAAACCACGGTGCCCGTGCTCGGTGTTCCGGTTGCGAGCAAACATTTGCAAGGCGTGGATTCGTTACACAGCATTGTGCAGATGCCTAAAGGAGTACCCGTGGCGACTTTTGCAATTGGCGAAGCGGGGGCTGTGAATGCTGCGTTGTTTGCGGTGGCGATGTTGGCGAACTCTGCTGCTGCAACTTTTAGCGCGCTAGACGCCAAAACTTCAGATACAAAAACCGCAAACAATCCTGCGGCTAACGCAGACTTATTGGCAAAACTTGACGCCTATCGAGCGCGTCAAACCGAATACGCGCGCAATATGACGTTGCCGCCTAAGGCATGAGCGTAGCCTTCAAACCGCTCGCGCCTGGCGCAACCCTAGGTGTTTTAGGTGGCGGTCAATTGGGTCGCATGTGGGTGCATGCGGCGCAAAGCATGGGTTTTCAAACTGTGGTGTTAGATCCGGATCCACAAAGCCCAGCTGGATTGGTGAGCCATCGGCATATTCAAACGGACTACCTTGATCCTGTTGGCTTGGAGCAAATGGCTTCTGCTTGCCAAGCCGTAACGACTGAATTTGAAAACGTACCTGCCGATGCCTTGGCCCAGTTGGCAGAAAAAATACAAGTTGCACCGAACGCGCATGCGGTGGCGGTTGCGCAAGACAGGCGTTTGGAGAAGGCGCATTTTGTGAAATGTGGTGTGCCTGTTGCGCCTTTTGTGGTTATTGCTTCAAGTGTTGAATTAGAGGCTGTTTTGAAACAGAACTTGGGGAAGACTGATGGCGTGAGCCTCCTACCCGGCATTTTGAAAACCGCGCGCATGGGCTATGACGGTAAAGGCCAAGTGCGTGTGCGTACTTCGCAAGAACTGACGGATGCTTTTAAAAAATTAGGTGGCGTACCCTGCGTGCTTGAAAAAATGCTGCCACTCAAAGCCGAATACTCAGTCATCGTCGCGCGCGGCCTTGATGGTGTGATGGTGCATTTACCAGTGCAACACAATGTGCATCGCGACGGCATTTTGGCAATGACGCAAGTGTGGCCAGGTGTTTGCCAGAGCGCGCTAGAAGCTCAGGCTATCACTGCAGCCAAATCCATCGCAGAAGAGTTGCAGTACATAGGCGTCTTGTGCGTAGAGTTTTTTGTGCTCGAAGACAACACCTTAGTGGTCAATGAGATCGCACCTCGTCCTCACAACAGTGGGCATTACAGCTTGGACGCCTGCGATGTCTCGCAGTTTGAGTTGCAGCTGCGGTGCATGGCGGGTTTGCCTTTAATGCAGCCGCGCCAGCATAGTCCAGCGGTCATGCTGAATTTGTTGGGGGATATTTGGTTAGAGAAATTAGGGTCAGAACCCAATTTATTCGGGTCGAATAAATTGGGTTCTGACCCTAATTTCTCTAACTCACCCGCGTGGAACAAAGT